>DASYDU010000416.1:0-4650 GCA_036499445.1 Lacipirellulaceae bacterium | reverse complement strand
AAGTGCTACGGTACGCCAACCGCGTGCCGCTCCAGTTTTCACCGGCCAGCTGCGCGGTCACCCAGACGATCCTCGCCACCAACTGGCGGAGCTACGGCCTGTCGCAATCGCGTGGTGCAATGCCGAAAGGGCCGATCACCGTGATGGTCCACGTGGCGAGTGTGTGGGTGCCGTTCACGAGTGAATCGAAGGAAGCGATCGCCAGCTATCCGGAGATTCAGAAGGAGTTGCGGCTGGGGCTACAAGCGGTCGGCCGCAAGCTCGGCATGTACGTCCGCCGGCGAATGCGCGTGAAGCAACAGGGCGACCGGCGGCAGATTTTCCTCCGTTACCTGGGCGAAGTGGCGAGCGCGGTGAGCGAGATCAACGCGGTCGATCGGGCCGCGCTTTACGATCAGCTGGTGAGCGTCGCCAAGAAGCGGACGTCGGATGCCGACATGAAGCTCGACAATCGCGGCAAGCCGATCGAAGACGCGGTCCTCGACCTTGGCGAGAACGTGCTAATCGTCGACCCGATGGCGGCCCCGGCCTCGATCAATCGCGCGCCGATCGCTCCTGGCGAACCAACGTAAATTGCCTCGCGCAAAGACGCAAAGGATCGAAGCGTCATGCCTTGGCGCCTTTGCGCCTTGGCGTGAGACCTTCCTGCTCTGACGATTGAAAGACTATGGCTAAGAAACTGTCTCGGAAACGCGGCGCAGTAGCTGAATCGAAAGCAGTTGCCGCAAAGCTCTCGCCGCGCGATAAGAAGACAATGGGGAGCATTGAAGGGCTGGCCGACGGCGTGGTCACCGCGGCGGAAAAACGCCGCGACCCGTATGTCGACATCCCTTCGCGGACGTTGGCCAATGTGCACTATAGTCCCCGGAAGCGAATTCTGGAGATGGGCAAGAGCACCAACCGCCGGCAACTTTTTGACCTGTCGCAGGCCAAGGCCTACATGCGGACGATGCTGGTGGCCACCGGCTGTAAGCGGCTGTTGACCCAAAGCAAGACGACCAGCTTGCGGGGTCTTTACTACATGCTCAAGCACACGATCGAAGGGACGAAGGAAAACACGTTCGACGATCAGAGCGAATGCGACACGATCATTGAGGACGTGGAAGTCCTGCTGGCGAGCCTGCGCGAGGAACTGCATCTTTATGCCGACAAGCGGGGCGAGATGGTCGGCAACATCGTTCTCCGCGATAGCGGCGATGAGATCGATTGCTCACGAATGGGGTCGGGCGGTTATGCGATCCCTTCGATCGTCGAGCCCGAGGTGATTCAGCTAGACGCCAAGAAGTGCGACGCGAAGTTCGTGCTGCACGTTGAAAAAGGCACGGTCTGGCAGCGGTTCAACGAGGACAAGTTCTGGAGGAAGCACGACTGCATTCTAACGCACGGCGCCGGCCAGCCGCCGCGCGGCGTGCGGCGGATGCTCTACCGGCTTCATAGCGAGTTGAAGCTGCCGATCTATTGCGTGCTCGATAACGATCCCTGGGGATATTACATCTACAGCGTCTTAAAGCAGGGCTCAATCAATTTGGCGTTCGAGTCGCAGCGGATGGCGATTCCCGATTGTCGTTTCCTCGGCCTGCGGAGCAAAGACTTCGAGCGCTGCGGGCTTTCCGACAGCGTCAAGATTGCGCTCAACGACAACGACCGCAAACGGGCGAAGCAAATTGCGGCCTACCCATGGTTCGCCAAAAAGCGCGACTGGCAGCGCGAGATCGAAAAGATGGTGAAGAACGACTTTAAGCTGGAAGTCGAATCGCTGATCTCGAAAGACATCAGCTATGTAACGGAGCAGTACGTGCCGGCGCGGCTTGAAGATCAGGATTGGTTAGACTGAGGCGGAAAGCGACCGAAATTCGATGGTCATTTGTCGCAACAAGAGGGCGGTGGCTGAGAGGCACATCAGCAGCCAACTTGTGGATTCTGGGACCGAAATGCCTGCGTTCGCGCCGCTGCCGGCATGTTCGCCAAAGTGAGCATGCCAGATGTCAAAATCGGTGGTTGAGTAAACGGAACCGAGCCCATCGCGCCAGACGGTGTAGTCGGCGGCGTCGACGAAGGAATTGTGGTTGTAGTCGCCTACAAGCGGGGATTGGAAGCCGACGCCGACGTTGTCGAGGCTCGTGTCGTCTGGACCCGTCCGCCATTCGGTGAGCAAGTAGAGCGCCGTCAAATTGCCGAGCACGCCTTGCATCTCGGCCGCCGTGGGGACTCTTCCAGGCTGGGGAGCTCCAGCGCCGACGTCTACGCGCCATAAATTCGGATTGAAAGTGACGACACGTCTGTCCCATGTGTACAAAGGCGGCGTCGCGATCGTGTAAACAAGATTCAAGCCATTGCCGGAGATGGCCGCGCTCGGATAGGGGAAGCTGGTCGTGTCCGAGTAGCGGATATAAATGTCGTAAGAGAACGATTTGCCGTACATATCCGCTTGATTGCCCAAGAACGGTATCGGCGCCGATAGCCAAGTGGAATAGTAGTAGTCGCCAATCGATACGGCGCCGCCGGGGTTGCCGCGTTCGTCCCAGCCCGCGGCAAAACCATCACCACTCGGTGGACCGTAATCCGTGCCCGACCCGACGACAGCCCAGCCTTGATTGTCCGCATCAAATGTATCGGCCGGAAACATGGCCAGCGCGAAATGCGCCGTGCCGTGAGCCGCGACGGTGACTCCCAGCCAAACGATCCAGTTTGCATGACGTTTATTCGTCATTAATACGCACTCCAAAGTACGAGATCGCTTTTACCAAACAGTGTAGAGACAGCCGCAGCATCCAACCAGTAGCACGATGACAAAATTGAGCCGGCCAAGGGTTTTCGAGTCCCGATCGGACACAAAAATTTCGCGATTAGCCCCAAGCTGCAAAAAGAGCCGAGCCACAGGGTTGAAGGCTCAGGTATGGCTGCGCCCGCGTCCGCGCCGCTGCCGGCGTGAGTACCAAAATGGGATCTCCAAAAGGTGTAGTCTGCCTGATCAATCTTGCCGGTGCTGGCGCCATTGTTGTCGCCGTTGGCACGAAGGTCGATCGTTGAACCGAGAGTGTCGCGCCAGATTGTGTAATCGGCGCCATCGACGAGGCCGTTGCCGTTATAGTCGCCGGCCAGCGGCGCAATGCTTGTGGTAGTCTGAATCGAGTAAAGCTCATACACTTCGTCGGTGTCCGCATCGGCGCGATAGACAACGCGCTGACCATTGGGACTGATCGCAAAGTCGGTGACGTCACCGCCGATCACGAGCGGGCCGCTGAGCTTGGTGGGAATGCCGCCTGAACTGGGCACGCTGAAGAGCTCAAGCATGTTAGCAGCGTCTTCATTGGCAAGATAGATGACGCGGCTGCCGTCGGGCGTGAACTCAGCGCTCGTGACGTCGCCCGTGGTCGGCAACAGGCCATTTAGTTTTAACGGTGTGCCACCGGCAATCGGCACATTGTAGAGCTCGAATTTGTTGTCGGTATCTTGATCGGCGAGATATAACACGTGGGTGCTATCGGGGCTGATGCGGGCGGAATCGGCGACAACATCGCCGGCAGAAACAAGCGAGCCATTGAGTTTGACGGGCGTACCGCCCGTGCTAGGTACGCTATAGAGTTCAAATTTTTCGTCTGTGTTTTGATCAGCGCGATAGACTACTCGATTGCCATCGGGGCTGAAGCGACTACTGGTCTGCGATACATCTCCACCGGATACCAGCGGGCCATTAAGTTTGACCGGGGCTCCGCCGGTTGTGGCCACGCTATAGAGCTCATCAACGCTATTGTGATCTTGATCGGCGACGTAGATGACGCGGCTGCCGTTGGCGTTGTATTTAGCGCTTGCGGATGCCACATTGCCCCCCATCACGAGCGGGCCGTTGAGTTTCTGTGGCGTGCCTCCTGTGGCTAGGACGCTGTAAAGTTCCGAAGCCTCGTCCGTGTCTTGATCGGCGACGTACAACACATGGCTGCCATCGGGGCTGTACAGCAGGCCACCGCCACCGACGTCGCCACCGTTGACCAAAGTGCCGTTGAGCTTGGTGGTCGCCCCGCCGGTCGCGGGCACGGTGTACAGCTCAAAGACCTGATCGGTTTGCTGATCGGCCCGATAGATGATGCGGCTGCTGTTGGGGCTGAACACTGGGCTGTTGGCGTCGACGCTTCCGCTGACAGGAAGCGGCGCGCTGAGCTTTAAGATGGTCCCTCCGCTGCTGGCGACCGAGTACAGTTCCAGGACTTCGTCGGAATCCTTATCGGCGACATAGGCGACGCGGCTGCCGTCCGGGCTGAACCGAGTACTTGCGGCAACGACATCGCCACCGTTGACGAGTGAACCGCTTAGCTTCAGCGACGCGCCGCCGGCACTGGGCACCGAATACAATTCAAAAACACTGGGTGTGTCTTGATCGGCGACGTAGAGAATGCGGCTGCTATCGGGGCTAAAGCGAAAGGTGGGATCGACGTCGCCGTCCAGAGTCAAAGAGCCGTTGAGCTTAATGGGCGCAGCGATCAGGGCCGAGGGAAAAAAATCGACTGCCAAGGCGACAAGGAAGCCAATGCGCGCAGCGACGACAAGTCTCATCAGGGTAGCCTTCTCAAGGAGTTCGTGGCTCGAGTCGGCTGCCGTGCCGTAGTAGCGCCAAGTGACGCACGGAATGTTGGCTGATTTTAGCAATGGTGG
>DASYDU010000415.1:0-3847 GCA_036499445.1 Lacipirellulaceae bacterium | reverse complement strand
GATGATCCGTTTGACTTCGGCAGCAGCTTTTTCGGTTAAGACGATTCCCATGGTCGTAGATTCTCCCAGCAAGTTGGTTCAATTAAGCGATTGTAGGATAATTATAGTCATCGGCCCAGAGCTAGAAAACTGCCCATTGTTTCGGCCGGTTTTCGCCGGCTAAATGATTCATCGCGTCACCGCCAGGTTGCGTAAGTGCTGGACTGCTTGCACAACCCGCTCGATCGCCAATTCGACGTCCGCCGCTGTGTTGAATCGTCCGAGGCCGAAGCGGAGGCTGCTGCGGGCCGTGTCTTCGCTAAGTCCCAAGGCCCGCAGGACGTGGCTCGGCTCGGGATCGGTCGATGAACAAGCGGCCCCGCTGCTGACGGTCAAATTGCTCATCGCCATGAGCAGGGCTTCGCCGTCGACATTGCCGAACGTGAGGTCGAGGTTGCCGAGGAGACGGAGCAGCGTGCCGTCATTGTATTTCTCAGTGAGGGCCGGGCCGCAGATTTGCACTTCGTCGAGCTGGTCGATGATGCCAGCCGCCAGCCGGTTGCGGAGAGCGGACAGGCGAGCGATTTCCTGGGGCAACTCGGCAATGCAGAGCTTGAGAGCGGCAGCGAAACCGACAATGCCGGGAACGTTGAGCGTGCCGCTGCGGCGATTTTCTTGCTGACCACCGCCGCTGATTTGCGGATCGAGCCGGACGATGGGATCGTGCGAACGGACGTAGAGCGCACCGACGCCCTTGGGGCCGTAGATCTTGTGGGCGGTGAAGCTCATCAGGTCGACGCCGAGATTTTCGACGTCGACAGGAATTTTGCCGACGGCCTGCGTGGCGTCGCAGTGGATGAGAACCCCGCGCTCCTTGCAGATGGCGGCGATCTCGGCCAGCGGCTGAATGACACCGATCTCATTATTGGCGAGCATGACCGAAACGAGGCAGGTGTCGTCGCGAAGAGCACCCGCCACTTTGTTTGGATCGAGCCAACCGGCGCGCGGGCTGCCCGCTTGCTCGACGTCGAGCATCGTGACTTCGTAGCCGCGGCGGGTGAGGCGGGCGAGTGGGTCGAGAACCGCTTTGTGTTCTGTTTTGACGCTGACGAGGTGATCGCCGCGGCGGCGATCGCGCTCGGCGATACCGCGAATGGCCAGGTTGTTGCTTTCGGTGGCGCCGCTGGTGAAGACGATCTCCTTGGCATCGGCGCCGATGGCCGTGGCGATCGATTGCCGGGACTCCTCAACCGCTTCGCGGGCTTCGTCGCCGAATTGGTGGCCGACGCTGCCGGCGTTGCCGTACTTATTGCTGAAATACGGCAGCATGGCCGCGACGACGCGAGGATCGACTCGCGTCGTCGCGTGGTTGTCCATGTAGATCGGCTGGTTGGAAGGGTCAGTCATCGAGCTAAATCGCGAGCGGTGGACAGAGCATGATCTATTCTATGCGAAGGTGAATGGGTGGAAGGGGACAGTATTTCTTCGAAGGGGACCGATTCTTTGCAGGTAGTCTCGTCTGCTTTCCCCTTTCATTTTGACAGGATTATCAGGATTGGTCAGGATCGACAGGATGGGGTTGGAATTTGGAGTCGCGCAAATTGAATGACGAACAACGTCGCCGGCCCATAGATCGCCAGAATGCGTGTGAGTCACAACCAGCGATTTTCCGCGGGTTCGCGCCATAGATCGCCAAAAGTCGATGGTTTGCGGAATCACGGGATTTAGGCACCGATTTTCGTGTCGCCTTTCTTCTTGCTTCGCATACACACGTCCTCGACCCTAGCAGAAGCGCTGGCCCAATTTCAACAAGAAAAGCTGTCGGTTCTAAGTTTTCGGCTGCCGGCCAGAAGGATTCGAGGAGCGAGAAGAAACTGGCATGACTAGAAGTTGGGGATTGACGGGACGTCGAAACCTCGCGCTATCTCAATTCGATGCGGCGCGTACGAAAAAGCACGTGATGTATTCGACGACGAGACGGGAAACAAAATATCGAGCCCAATGCGAGTAAGATATCCGATGTCGGCTCTGGCACGGCACTTAGCGTGACATTCCCCACCGTGTAGAGCTGCGAAAGATCCCAGATGTACGGCCCACCGACGACAAACGATCCTGTTAGAGTCGTGTCGGACCAGTCGATAATATGAAACGTTCGCCCGAGCTGCGAATTTGCGTTGACGTGTGGGTCAAATTCAAGATCTAGCTTGCCTCCGAGGGTTGTCGATGCGCCGGGTGCAAATGCGATGATTGAGTTCCAGTCGTCGCCGTCGAACACGAGGCGGAGGATACCACTGGGGTCCATTTCAAGTTGATTTTCAATCAGCAGCGGGATGGTGCTGGGGCGCGGGAATACAGTGGCACCTTGGGGAATGGTCGATCCATTGTCCGATGGCAAAGGAATGAGCGGGACTGAAATGATGGAGCCGAAAGTGAGGTTGGAAGCCGAGACGACAATCGGATTATTGAAGTAATTGTGGACAACGAGCATTTGTCCACCCGTCAGGTGAAGTCCGCGGACATGCCCATCCGGCAAGATAGTATTCGTGGCGTCCGCGCCGCTGAGATCGAGCGAGTCTGCACCCCGCGTATCGGCGGCCGTGAAATTGGTCCCTGCCAGTTGTGCGCTCGAGAAATAGGTATTCACCAAGTTCGCGTGGCTGAAGTCGGCGTTGGTGAGCGTAGCGCTTGTGAAGTTCGCGGCGGCCAGATTTTGACGGCGGAAATCTGTGTCGGCCAAATTGTTGCCGGCAAGACCGACGCCCTGCAATTCGTGTGCATGATAACTGGCGGTAGCGTAGAGTTGCGCGACGTTGACGCCGCCGAGCATCGTATCCGAGTCATGAGTAAAGATGGCATATTGGACCAGCGTGTCCGTAAGATCGGCCCCGGTCAAATCGGCGCCGATCAGGATCGCGCCGCTAAGATTTGCGTGCTTTAACAGTGCATTGGCAAGCTTCGACTGATGAAGTGTGGCATAGGATAGATTCGCATGATCGAGATTCGCGCTTGTCAAATTGGAAAATGACAAAGTCGCGTTGGTCAGGCTCTGCCCCGCGAAATTGGCTGCCGCGAAATCAAGACTACTGAGCCCCATCGAATCCAAGGCATGAGTCTGGTAGCTGGCCGTAGTGTAGAGCTGCGACGCCGTGAAGTCGATGGAACTGTCGAAGGTGGCGCCGTGGATATTGGCGCCCGTGAAGTCTGCGCCGGCGAGCCGGGAGGCAAACAAGTAGGCGTTCGTGAGGTTTTGCCCGGCGAAGTTGACGCCATTCAGATTAGTGCCGCTCAAACTGACCGCGGAGAGGTCGTGGGCGAGATAACTGGCGGTGGAAGTAAGTTGCGCGGCAGTGAATTCCGACGGCAAGAAAGCGCTACGGACTTCTGCCCCCGTGAAATTGGCACCGATGATTGAGGTCAGCGCAAGGTAGGCACCGGTGAGCTTGGCGTGGCTGAGGTTGGCGTTGTCCAGATTGCCGTCGCTAAGACTGGCGTAAGAGAGGTCCTGGCCGGAAAAATCTTGACCGGCGTAATTGTTGCCAGACAAATTGATGCCGTTCAAATTCCGCAATTGGTAGCTGGCTGTGGACGAAAGCTGGGCGAACGAAAGTCCGCCGAGACCTTGGACAGTGTCACGGATGAAACTCGCACGCTGGATGGTGGCGCCGGAGAAATTAGCGCCGGTGAGTTGGGCGCGGTAGAAGCGGGCGGCTGTCAGGTTGGCATTAGTGAAGTCGGCGCCGGTGAGATCCGCCCGGTAGAATCCGCTGCTGTACATCGATTGGCCAGAGAGATTGACGCCTGCCAGACTATTGCCGTTGAGGCCGATCGCTTGGAGGTCATGATTTTGGTAGCTGGCGGTCGAATAGAG
>DASYDU010000414.1:0-4031 GCA_036499445.1 Lacipirellulaceae bacterium | reverse complement strand
CCGCTGCTGGTCCAGGAGGATCCTGCGCCCTGCACCGTGACCGTCCCGTTCGAACCGACAAGATTTCCCAAAATGGTCGTGCCGGAATCGAATGCACCGCCATTCGATATTGTCAGTGTGCCGGTGCCACCTTGGCCAAGGATCAACGCACCCAAAGTCAGATGGCTATTCGAACCATCAACAAGAATGTTGCCCGTCCGGCCAGAAGCCACACCGGCGTCGGTTGTTCCAGTCACCGTAGCGACAGCTCCATTCTTGACGGCCAACGATCCCGACGCGAATTGACCAAGAAGCAGATCGCCGCTGCCGGTCCACGTCGAGCCCCCATCTTGGATCGTGAGTGATGACACCCCAGAACTGCTGCCTTCACCGATGTGGGTAGTGCGCGAAAGCAACGTCGCCCCATTTTCAATCACAACCTCGCCAGTGCCGGACTGGCCAATGACGAATGCAAAGCCTTGAGTTTCCCATTTCGAATTCAAGCCACTAACGATGGCGGAGCCGGAGCTTCCGGCACCCATGCCCAGGCCCGCTTCGCCGGAGGTGAGAACACCGCCGTTTACAATGCTGATTTTGCCAATTCCTTGCTGGCCAACCACAAGCGTTCCGACGGATGCGGTCGCACCATCGATCACCGTCGGGTTAGCGGTGGCTGTATCGATCGTAACATTATCGGTCGCCGCGGGAGTGCCGCTGGGAGACCAGTTTCCGGCGGTGAACCAGTCCGTCGATGTTGTACCGGTCCAGTTCAGTGAAGCCGCCGCGGCCGGTGTTGAAAACCCGACAGCGACCAGCGCCGTCGATCCGAGCAGCAGCGCTGCAAGGCGCGAGGCGCATGATCTTCCAGAGAGATTGGCTTTGAATTGCGCGGTCTTCATGGGGAGTATTTCCAAGCTTTATTCAGAGATTTCTGACCGACGAGCGCGCACCGAGCGGCACGGGCCGGCCAACGAGAAGAATCAATCGGCACCGCGACCTGCGGATCGACGGCACGCTAACGAATGATTTTTGGGAAAACTTGGAACAGACGGTCTGCGGTATGGCCTACACGGAACAACGAGATTTTACTCGGAGGTGTGGCATCAAAGCCTGCATCAGAATGCCGACCGCACTGCTAAAATTGGATACGCCTTACGAGACCGGCGCACGCGAACTGCGGAAATCGCAAACGCGTCCACAATAAAGATTTTGACATGTAAAACGCTATTTATGAAGGCGGCGCTTATTTCGCCGCTTCTTCACGTCGTGCCAGCGCGCGTAAATCTGACGGGGTCATGCCATAGCGCAAACGAAAATTACGATTGAAATGTGACAAATCCGAGAATCCGGCATCGGCAGAAATTGAGCCAATTGTGCGTGAAGTGAAGCAGTTTAAAATAAGCAGTTGACGCGCTCGTGACAGACGCGCCGATAGCACAAAATCCGTAAACGTCGTCTCATCGCTCTCAAACAAACTTCGAATGTAACGGGCTGATATTTTGTGGCGCGCAGCCAGGGCATCGACGCTTAGGCCGCGGCTCGCCAGATGAGTGCCAATATCGTCCTTGATGGCGCGCAGACGTGCGGCTCGCACCCCACGATGCCGAGCAGCCTCCTGAACGTCTCGCGTTGCGCCCAGAACAACAGCAGCCAAGTCGTAAATATGGGTGGACGCTACTTGGCGGACCTGTGAAGAAAGCGCCAGATCGGTTTGTTGAAGCGTTTGCGCATAACCGACAAGCAACTGTAACGCCGAATTTTCCGCAGGGATTGGTCGAGCAAGAGACGATTCCATATCTGGAATCATCGGCGCCAGTCGATTGCGAGACAAGGCGACGGACAAATAGCGAATATTCGAAGGATGGATCGTCGCGCCGGTGTCGGCGCCCGATAGAAGCGTCGCCGCACCATCGGCAAGATGGGCTTCCCGCCTGCTCTGAACAGCAGATCCGTGGCCGCTCAGGACGACGAAAAATAACAGCTCGTCGTCCTGCCTGAGGCTGAGCGTCCGTCGATAGGTTGCTGCACTGCTAAAGCCCAGACCGATGCCGATGTCTGGCAAGGCACGCAAGCTCATTTCACAATGGAAGACTTCGTCCTTATTAGGCTGAACATCTACGTTGAGGATTGTTCGTCCATAGATTTCACGAAAAGCCTCAACGCGATCTTTCTCCGGAAAATTGTCCGCCGAGAAGCGAATAAGCGAACGATGTGGTTGCGGCGCGTCCATCGACGCCTCCAGTATAGTTGCCCTGCACGACAGCATAGTATAGTTGGCGGCATAGTAGCTTAATGCGACAGCAGTATTTTTAAGCTTACTTTTGGCTGTGCCGTTTAGCGAGCACTCGAAGGTGTCATGCCGAAATGGCGACGAAACGACTTGTTGAAATATGACAAGTCGCTGAAGCCGGCATCGAATGCTATCTGGCTAATCGTGCGATCTGCATAACGGACATCCGTTAGCAACGCATGCGCGCGCTTCAATCGTTGAATCAACAAGAACTCGGTGAAAGTAGTACCCTCATTTTCAAATAACCGCCGAATGTACCGGTCCGAAATACGATGCCTGACCGCAAGCATATCCACGGATAGCTCTCGACGCTCCAAGTTCTCGATAATTTCGGTTTTTATCGCGCGTAGCCGGGCAGCCCGCAGTCCTCGCCCTTCCGCCATTGCCTTGGCGTCCCGCCCTGCGCCCAACGCTAAAGCCACTAAATCATGAATGTGCGTGACGAACTGTCGGCGAGTATCTGGCGCCGATAGCATCATTTCGTCATTTAACGAGGCGACGTAGCCAACCAAAAGCTGGAGCACGTCGGTGGCGGCCGGGATAAGAGTCGTCAAAGACTCGTCCATACTTATGTACGGCGCAATAACCGCAGCAGGGATCGCCAGTGTCAGAAATCTCGATTGCGAAGGTATAACACTAACATTTGGATCAGCCGCCGAGAGGAGTGTTGCATCTCCACTACCGAGCGATACTTCACGGCCATGCGCGGAGATCACCGTTCTTCCGGTCGTGGGAACAACGAAGAGAAAATCGTCGTTTCCGTCGGCGGCTAACTTCTTTGTTCTGGTCAGACGATTAGGTGAACTTGTAATCGATGCGATCGCAAGACCGGGCAATGCACGCAAGGTGGCCGCACAACTGAACGGAACACCGCCCAGCGGGTCCATTTCGACTTTCATCAATTCCTGGCCACAAAGCTCGCGCCATGAAGCCAAGGCCTTTAGTCCAACCCGCCCCTCGGTCGAAAAATGCAGTGGTTTGAACTTCTCAGCCGACAAGCACACGCCCCTTGTGCCCAAACCTGACTGAGCATTGCGAGCGAAATGTAAGTCAGCGTCGACAACCGATCTATACCGCCACGGCCAGTGAGCTGTGCCGTATAGGCCGTATTGTTTCTTCCCATGATCAGAGTGTTCGGGTGGCACTGGCCAAACGCGGAATCCGGAATTTGAGGCCAGAGAAAAGAGGTACCAAAGCCCGACTATCAGGAAGCCGCTGTCGCCGGACTCAAGACCAGCCCATCCCGTCGGAATAACCGGGTCGAGTTCTTCCTGCTCAAGTGCAGGCTTTGCCGAACTGCTCAGCTACGAGCTGTTGGCGCTTCGTAGTCCGGATGCCCCGAAGGTTTGCTTTGGGTCAAGGAAGTCACGCTTGATCAAATAGACTTCCCAATCGACAGCGCTCTTGATTTTTGCCGTTACAGGCATTCCATTTGGTATTGCGCTGAATTCGCAGCACCCCGTTATGGAGCAGCAATGCCGGGCAATTCTTCTCAAAGCGCAGAACTGACGAGCACGCTCGCGACCCTACGCGACTTGCCGACTGCCACAATCTATGAAGCAGCTGGGAAAATTGGCGCTGCCGGCCCGACCATTCATGCTATCGGCGAAGGCTTGCGACTTGCTGGGGTAGCCTTCACCGTTAAAGCTGAGCCGCGCGATAACCTTGTGCTTTTTCGGAGTGTCGACGCCGCGCCTCCCGGCAGCGTTTTAGTCATTGATGCCGGTGCAACTAACCAAGCGACGATATGGGGCGGCACACT
>DASYDU010000413.1:0-2030 GCA_036499445.1 Lacipirellulaceae bacterium | reverse complement strand
AACGAGATGCTGACGGTGGTGCTGGAAGAATTGGAGAGCGCCGGCCAGGGCGGCGGCGTGCTGGGCTTCCCACTATTGCGAATCAAGGCGACGGTGCTTGGCGGCCAGGTCGCCGAGACGGGCCCGAGCGAAATCGCGTTTCGCACGGCGACGAGCCAAGCCTTTGACGCGGCGCTCCGCGAGGCGAAACCGGTGCTTTTGGAGCCGGTCATGCGGCTGGAGATCAATACTCCGGACGAGCACGTCGGCGATCTAGTGGGCGATTTGCAGCAGCGGCGGGCGATCATTCACAGCACGGAATCGCGCGGCATGAATACGGTACTGCACGCCGAGGCGCCGCTGGCCAATCTGTTCGGCTATTCGAGCGCGATGCGGAGCCTGAGTCAAGGGCGGGCCAGCTGCTCGATGGAGCCGAGCGACTATGCGCCAGCGCCGGACGATGTTCGGCAGCGATTTCTGGGCGAGTCGTAGCCAACCGTAGCAGGCCGACGCTAAGCGGCGCTTTCGCGATAACCGTTGTGGCAGAGGCGGCGGTAGAGCTCGCAGCGGCTGGAGAGCTCGGCGTCGGTGCCGACGTCGAGGATTCGGCCCTGATCCATGACGACGACCCGATCGGCGAGCGAGATCGTGCTCGTGCGAT
Source organism: Lacipirellulaceae bacterium (assembly GCA_036499445.1). Taxonomy (GTDB): domain Bacteria; phylum Planctomycetota; class Planctomycetia; order Pirellulales; family Lacipirellulaceae; genus DASYDU01. The sequence goes on along the minus strand of DASYDU010000413.1, from coordinate 1,390 downwards.
GCGTGACCAGCAGCGTCGTGCGATCGCGAGAGAAGTCTCGCAGCACGGCATGAATGAGTTGCTCACTCTCGACGTCGATCTGACTGGTGGCCTCGTCGAGGATCAGCACTTCGGGGTTGCGAAGGATGGCCCGGGCGAGCGCGATCCGCTGCCGCTGGCCGCCGGAGAGGCGGCTGCCGCCGGGGCCGACGAGCGAATCGTAGCCGTCGGGCAGCTTTTCCATGACGAACGTGTGGGCGTAGGCCTTGCGGGCGGCGGCTTCGACATCGGCCCGCGTGGCTTCGGTCGCTCCGTAGGCGATGTTGTTGGCCACGGTGTCGTTGAAGAGCAGGGTTTCCTGAGTGACGATGCCGAACCGAGTCCGCAGGTCGCGGAGCCGAACATCGCGGACGTCGACGCCGTCGTAGACAACGCGCCCGGCCTGCGGATCGTAGAACCGCAGCAAGAGTTGCAGCAGCGTCGATTTTCCGCAGCCATTCGGGCCAACTATGGCGATCGTTTCGCCGGCCGTCACGGCGAGACTCACACCGTGGAGGACTTGCTTCTCCTGCTGATAGGAGAAATCGACGTTCTCGAGCGCGAGCGAACCCGTGAGCTTGGGCAGCGGACGCGGGTGGATAGGATCGACGATCTTGGGCTCGCGGTCGATAATTTCATAGACGCGGTCGGCGGCGGCCACGCCCTGTTGCAGTTGATTGAATTCTTGCGAAAGCCGCCGCGCGGGGTCGGCCATACCGGCGAGCATCGCGAAGAAGACGCTCATCAATCCATGCGTGAGCGGCGGCTCGCTGATATAAATGCCGAAGATGTGCGTGTGTTGCCCGAGCACCAGATAGCCGCCCATCAGCGAGGCGATGAGCACCATGACGATGCCGAGCACTTCGGTGACGGGATTGACCAAGGAATTGTAGGTGGCGATCTTCATTTGCCGCCGGTAGTATTCCATCGACGATTTTTGGAATTTGTTCCGCTCGGTCGGCTCCATGGTGAAGGCTTGAATCAGCTTAATGCCGCCGAGCGTTTCCGTAAGCGTTTCGTAAATGAATGAGAACTCCTGCATGGCACGGCGATGCGTCCGCTTGAGCGCTTTGCCAAACCAGACGACGGCGTAGCCGGCGACCGGGGCGGTGATGAGCGTGAGCAAGAGCAGGGTTGGGCTGATGTAGGCGGCAATCGCCAGGCAGCCGAGCATTTGGAGTGGTTCGAGCAGCGCCTGCCCGAAAACGCGCTGCACGCCTTGGCTGACGGCGTTGAGGTCGGAAGTACAGCGATTCATCAAGTCGCCGCGGCCCGCCTCGGAAAAGTTCGTCATGTCGAGCCGCAGCATTTGGCGGTAGAACTCCATCCGCAAATCGTAGCCGACCATGTTGGCCAGCCGCGCGACAAGCAC
>DASYDU010000412.1:0-4600 GCA_036499445.1 Lacipirellulaceae bacterium | reverse complement strand
AGTTGTGACATCTTCAGAGTAGACCAGCGGATAGCGCGGAACGGCTTTGCTGCAAGGAATGGCGGTCGCGGCGGGTGAAGGCGCGGCGCGACGTACCGTAAGCGTGAATTGCAAAGTGTCTCGCGTACGTTTCCGGCAGTTCCCGACAGGGCCAGCGGGAGTTGCCTCAAACTCTTCTCTCTTCTCAACATGAAGGACACGTTCCGATTGGAGGCCCAAGGTGGAACACCAGGAACAAAACGGACATTCCCAGAACGGGAACTCTCAGAACGGGAATTCTTCGAACGGCCACTCTCAGAACGGGCACGCGCCCGTTCCAGCCGCTCAAGAGCAGCCGGCCGGCCCAAACCAGAAGCGCAAGCTTCACCACTTGGGCAAGGCCCGCAAGCGGCAAGGATTGTCGGTTCGTTGTGTGGCGCAGCGCTTGAACAAAACGATCGGCGAAGTCCGCGAGCAAGAAGATGAGCGCGCGGATATCTCGCTCTCAGAACTCTATCGTTGGCAAAAGGTGCTCGAAGTGCCGCTCGAAGAGTTGCTCCGCGAGCCGACCGACGCGCTCTCGCCGCGTGTGCGATTGCGGGCGCAGATGCTGCGGATCATGAAAACCGCACGCGCCTTGCGGTCACAAGCGCGGAGCGAAGGGGAGGCCCGCCTCAGCCGGCTCTTGATCGGCCAGTTGATCGAGATCATGCCGGAGCTGAAAGAGGTCGCCGCCTGGCCGACGGTGGGGCATCGCCGTACGGCGGACGAATTGGGCCGCATCGCAGAGCACCCCGTGCCGGATGACTGGATGCACGAGGCCAGCTAAGCGGCCGCTCGTGTCGACACTCGTACTGCCGCTCTTTTATTGACCAGCAGGCATTGATACGTCTTCGCTTGCGTAGGGAATCGGATCGCCGCGCAAATCGCAGATCGCGTTGTGGGCGGCTCGCTGTTCCGATTCCTTCTTGCTCCGGCCCCAGGCCGGCGGAAATCGCTGCGGCCCAATCTGAGCCGTGATCTTGAAGCACTTGCTATGGTCCGGGCCCTTCTCGTCGAGCAAATGATACGTGGGGGTGACTCCATGTTCCCGTTGCGAAAATTGCTGCAACAGTGATTTGTAATTGCCCCCCGTGTCGCCCGAGGCGGCCGATTCGATTTCAGGTCCGAAGTAGGCCAGCACAAATTCCCGCGCGGGGCCGATGCCACCGTCGAGATAGATCGCCGCAATCAGCGACTCCAACACATCGGATAGCACCGACTGCGGCACGGCGGGATGCGTCGTCATCCCCTTGCCCAATACGAGAAACTCGCGCAGGCCCAGCGCCTGGCTAATCTTGGCACACGTTAACCGGCTCACGACGATCGACTTGAGCTTCGTCAGATCGCCTTCCAAGAACTGCGGGAACTGGCGAAAAAGCTCCTCGCAAACGATCAACCCGAGGATCGCATCGCCCAAGAACTCCATCCGTTCATTGGACGCCAGACGGTGATCGGCTCCCGACGCGTGAATTAGCGCGGATTCCAGCAGTGCCGGATTCGCAAACTGGTGTCCCACCCGACGCTGACAGACCGCGAGCCGGGACTGATCCAAATGATCGATATCCGGCGTGAGCGACTCCGCCATGGCCATTCTCAAGGTTATCGCGAGGCTTCTGAACTGACCGAAGCGACGAGCGAGGAAGTCACGGCAGGTGGCGAAATAGCATAATTTCGACTTGGCAAGCAATTTGCCCGCCAAAGGGGCGGCGATGCCGAGCGCTGGCCAATATTGCCGCTCGCGACCGGGGGCCGTTGGCCCAGCCTGTCAACTGTCGATAGGCTACTAGCCATGCTAGCGGGTGTCAATGCGGACCGCGCGACGAGGCGTGGCTCTGCGTCCGCCTGTGGTTCACGTCAAACGTCCAACCAGGGATGCCCCACGTACATCTGCAACACCTGGCTCTGCACCTTGATCGCGCGGATCAGAATCCAGATTTGGTCTTGTGAAAAGCTCTCGGGATTAGATGAAGCCAGGTCTTCCAACTCTTGCGTCATGGCGGCGTGTTGATCGGTTGCCAATTGCAGTTGCAGCCCCATTCGCTTCCAGGCGTCTTGCAGCGCCACTCGATCGCGGAGCCCGTCAAGATCGTTCACTTCGTTCGTGAGCAGTAAGCAGAGCCGGGCTACGTCTTGCGGCGGCGCGTTCGGTTGAATTTGCTCAATTTGTTGTGCAAGCTCAGTGCATTTCATCTCGTCTGTTCCCGTCCTCAATCGGTGGCACGTCTCAGCGGAGCTCTTCGCGGAACAGCGTCCGCCGCGACGCTGCACCAACGAACCAACGATCCGGTGCTGGACCTGGGGCATCGTCAGTCGGCGATGGTCGCGTCGCCGCTGCCCCAGCGGATGCGCGAAATGAGGTTGTATATGCCTTGCTGTTGTCTCGGTTGGGTCTGCCAGAATCTATCCAAACCTAGCTCATTTAAATTGGCGAAACGTGCGTTTCCGGCGGGGCGGGAAACCGCTTCAGGGCGGCCATAACCGGTGACCGGCATGTTTTGCGGGACTTTCCCCTCGGCCACAAAGCTGGCTTTCTCCGGATTTAGTCCGCATAATTGCTAGAGTCGGAACATTGCGAATCTTGCTTGCCAAACCGCTCGCTGGTGACGCCCCTACCGTCCACCGGCCGAGCTGAACACCTCGGAACCGACCATGGCCGCCACACATCATTGCCCGGAATGTAATCGACCCGTCCGCTCGGCTGACGCGCGCAACGCGGATTACGTCTGCTGTTATTGTGGCGCCGAGTTGGTGCGCGACGATGGCCGCTGGACCAACGTCGCCCGAGTGGCCAATTTGGCTGAAGCCGGGTTTCTGGTCGACGAGCTCTCGGGCGACGGGATCGACGCCCGCATCTATCAGGCCGATGACTTCAACGCGCTTACGGACCGCTGGTCGGTGTCATATCTGATCCAGGCGTCGCCGCGCGAAGCGCCGCAAGTGGCGGCGCGAATTCGCCAGCATCTCGCCGAGATCGACGCGCGCTCGGCCGAGTTGGACGAGTCTCGCACCAGCGGCGAAGAATATTCCGCCATCGATCCGGTCTTCTGGCGGCCGCTGGCAGTGGCCGTTTTGGCCGGGATGGCAAGTTTTGCTCTCGGTCAACGATTCGGCCACGACCGCGGCGAGCTGCGACCGCCCGCGCGCAATTCGCTGGCCGTGGCCGTGACCGCCATCGGCCGGCCGCTCGTAACCGAGCCGGCGCCAGGGGTGCCGCGCCATCGGCTCACCTACCAATGGCGCGACCAATCGTGGATGCTTGATACCGACAGCGACGGCGACGGCATTTACGAATTGCATCAGCGGTTTCAATCCAGTGGCGCCGGCTGGTAGATTGCATTGACTGGCTTGCGCCGCGAACCAACGGTATGAATCGCTTGTCCAAGCGACACACGCACCGCCACTGCGCAACGATGGTTCCCGGCCTCGAAACGAATTCAGCCTGTCGGTCCTGAGAATCCTGCTATCCTGTCTAAATCCCTGGAGCGACTAACTTGCCAAAACTCGGCGTCAACATAGACCACGTCGCCACGGTTCGCGAAGCCCGCAAAACGAACGAGCCCGACCCTGTCTGGGCCGCGACGCTCGCTGAGCTCGGTGGGGCCGACGCGATTACCGTTCATCTCCGCGAAGACCGCAGGCACATTCAGGATCGCGATCTCCGCGTGCTGATCGAGTCGGTTGCCGTGCCGATCAATTTAGAGTTGGCCTGCGCCGACGACGTGCTCAAGATCGCCTGCAACTCGCAGCCGTTTCAGGCGACGCTCGTGCCTGAGCGGCGCGAAGAGGTCACCACCGAGGGCGGGCTCGATGTGGTCGGCGGCCGCAAACGCGTGGCGGAAGCGGTTCGGCGGCTCAAGGACGCTGGCATCGTCGTGAGCCTGTTTCTCGATCCGCAACCGGCTCAAATTGCCGCCGGAGCCGAGCTCGGCGTCGACGCCATCGAGCTCCACACCGGCGCTTACGCCCATGCATCGGCGAAACACAATTGTCAGAACGAGCTCGAAACGCTGATTGCCGCAGGCCAGCAAGTCCGCGCGGCCGGCCTCCATCTTCACGCCGGTCATGGCCTCACTTATCGTAACGTGACACCGATCGCCACGATCGAAGGAATGAAAGAGCTCAACATCGGCCACAGCATCATCGCCCGGGCCATCATGGTCGGGCTCGAGCAGGCCGTCCGCGACATGAAGCGGCTGGTGACTTGAAAAGCTGTCAGCTCTCGGCCGTCAGCTATCAGCCAGAGGCAAATAAGTACGTCGGCGGAAGGCTCGCCCTCCCTCAACGCAGACTCTCTTGCAAATTCACCGCCCGTTCGATCAACTTGCGAATCGCCTCGAAGTCACCTGCCGCCAATAGTTCACGCGGCGCGAGCCACGACCCGCCGCAAGCGAGCACCGAGGGCAGGGCGAGATAACTGGGCAGCTTCTCTGGCGTGATACCGCCCGTCGGAATAAATCGCACTCCTGGATATGGCCCGGCCAGCGCTTTCAAAGTTCCGACGCCGCCCATGTTCTCAGCCGGAAAAAACTTGAGCACGTCCGCCCCGTGAGAAAGTGCCAATTCAATATCGGTCGGCGTC
>DASYDU010000411.1:0-4536 GCA_036499445.1 Lacipirellulaceae bacterium | reverse complement strand
CATTTAGGCGTTCTATGGGCCCAAAGCGCCTCGCGCGCCGCCGTCAAAATCATCAATCATCAATCATCAATCAACAATGTCTCCGTTCCCTCCTGTTCACTTCCATGTTCCCATCCTGTCGATCCGGACCAATCCTGTGATCCCGTCAAAAAAGGCGCTGCGTGGCGCAAAACAGCTCGCAATCCCCGAGGAAATCGAGTTTTGCATGCATAAATCGAGTTTTTCAGTGTGCGCACGATCACATCTCCATCACCAACCCGGTGACAGCAAAGACGTTATGCCGTCGCCTTGCCCAAATTGCCAAACGCAATACTCAAGAATCCCCGAGCGCCAGTGTGTTATGCGCCGGTGGCACTGGCAGCGTGACGCAAAAATCGGTCGCGCCGCACGCTGCCGTCGCTCGAATCAACATGGCGATGATTGGCTGGTTTTTGTATTCAACGAGCAGCATTGCCGGCCCAGCGCAACGTTGGCCGCCGGCAGCCGTTCTTGCCAGGCGGTTCTCATCGCAGACTTTTCCTACGGTTGCACTGTGCGCTCCACGCATTCGCTAGAAGACCGGGTGGTGATCACCGGGATCGGGATCGTTACGGCGACCGGTCACGGCCGGGAAGCGGCTTGGCAGGCGGTCCAGGCTGGAATGAGCGGCGTGCGGCGGCTGCACGGCCTGCAAGGAATTCCCGATGGCCTGCTGCTCGGTGCGACTGTCGACATCGAGGGCGAGTTCCCCGGCCAATTGAAGAACATGCCGCTCTGCCAAGCGACCGCGGCCGAGGCGCTGGATGATAGCGGCCTTTGGCTTCCGGAAGTTGACCGCGAAAGATTCTGTTGCTCGATCGGCGCTCACATGGGAGACACCGACTACGTCGTCGAGCGGCTGGGTCTTGATGCGCTGATCCCTTCTGGAAAACAACCGTGGTGCGAGCAATGGCTGCCGAACACCGCCTGTGCGATGGTGGCGCAGCACTATGATCTACGTGGCCCGCGGCTGAGCAATTCGACCGCATGCGCCAGCGGCACGATCGCGATCCTGAAAGCGGTCCGCGCGATTCAGGATGGTCAGTGCGATCTGGCGCTGGCGGGCAGCTCCGAGGCGATCCATCCGCTATTCGCGGCCGGGTTCTACAACATGCGGGTGCTGGCGAACCACGACGATCCGACGCAGGCCTGCCGCCCTTTCGACGTGAATCGGAGCGGCTTCGTGATGGGCGAAGGGGCGGCGATGTTTGTGCTCGAGCGACTCAACCACGCCCGCGAGCGGAGAGCAAGCATCTATGCGGAAGTTCTGGGCGGGCGGATGCTCAGCGATGCCCACCACGTCACGAGCCTGGGCGCGGATTGCCAGGCCTTGGTTGAGTTGATCTCGGGTACCCTGCGATCGGGCCGGATCGCGCCGCGCGACATCGCCTATGTGAACGCTCACGGCACGGGCACGCAACAAAATGACGTGATGGAGGCCCGCGGCATCCGGCTGGCGCTGGGACGCGCGGCCGACAGCGTCTGCGTCAGCGCCAACAAGTCGATGCTAGGACATTTGGTGAACGCATCCGGGAGCGTCGAATTGGCACTGACGACGCTCGCGCTCCGCGACGGTTTCGCGCCGCCGACGCTGAACCTCACGAATCCTGATCCAGAGTGCGACCTGGATTGCATTCCGCTCGTGGGCCGCGAGCGGCCATTGGAGCACGCGCTCAAGCTGTCGATCGCGTTTGGCGGCCACCTGGCCGCAATTGCGCTCCGCCGTTGGTCGGGCAGAGAGGCGCGACAGGCACTGCCGCTCGCAGGGCGCCGCGCCGCATAAGATATTGCTAGCGCTTTACTGAGCGTTTCGGACGACGCGGAATCCCAGATTGGGATATCGGGACTCGACTTTGTTGTAGTTGCGGAACGAAATGCGGGCAAACAGGGGCGCGCTATGCCAAGCGCCGCCGCGACGGACCTTCTTGTCGCCGTCTGGCGGGCCCGGTGGGTCGTCGACCGGCGAATGGGCATAGTAGTCCTCGGCCCACCAATCGTTGGTCCATTCCCAGACGTTTCCGTGCACGTCGCAGAGACCGAAAGGATTGGGCGGATAGCTGCCGACCTTGGCAGGAAACAGTTGGCCGTCGTCGGCGGCAAGAGTCTTTTCCTGAGGATAGTAGTGAGGATAAGCGTGAAAGAAAGATGCATCCGCGGTGTTGGCGATTCGGGCAAGTGAATTGGGATCATCGCCGGACCAGTAACGCGTCGTCGTGCCGGCGCGGGCGGCATATTCCCATTCGGCCTCCGTTGGCAGGCGATACGTCTTCCCTTCCTTGTCACTCAGCCAGCGACAAAAGTCGATGGCGTCGTTCCAAGTCACATTCACGACGGGTGCGTCGTCTTGCAGAGTGAATCCGGGATTTCGCCAGTTGTACTTCCTGTCGCGGCCTTCAAACTTCTGCTCCGCCTGATTGAAGCCCCAGCCGCCTGAGCCGAGCCGATGGACTTCTTGCCGCTCCGCCTGGGTCTTGAATCCCGTGGCGTCGACGAACTTCCGAAACTGTGCGTTGGTAACTTCGCACTCGCCGAAGTAGAAAGGCCGGGTGATCCGCACTCGATGTTGCGGGTATTCGTCGTTGAAAAACTCCGGCGTCCGCTCGTAATTGGGAAACGTGGCGAGAATCTGCTCGACCGGTTCGCCGCTTCCCATCATGAATTCGCCGGCCGGGATCAACACCAGCCTCATGTCAATGGAATTGGTGATTTCGTGCGGTTCGGCCGCCGGCGCCGCATGGTTCTCAACGGCCTCAGCGGCACGGTTCGTCTGTGCCGCGCAGTTGCGAACTTCCAACAGACAAATCAGCAGCAATGGCACAACGACAATCCGCCAACAAATTGACATGCTTCACATACCGTCGATTGGAAATTGTGCGGGGAATAGTCTCAGGCAAAGGCGCCAAGGTTCGCGTGTTAGCGCTCGCGCAATGTCTCGGCGCTTAAACCTCAAACAACGCAAAATAGTTGCCTTTGTGCCTTAGCGCTTGTGGGTGAGACTCGGTTAGCCGAAGCCACGCTGCAATTGTCCGCAATTCGTGTCCGTCATTCTCCCAACTGTCGCTTCCGCCGCAAGATGTGATGATAATGCTGGGCGAAGCGGTGGGCCTCGTCGCGGACGTATTGCAGAAGCCGCAGCGCGTACGAATGGCGGCTGAGCCGCAACGGTTCGTCGCGGTCCATGACGTAGAGCAACTCTTCCTTCTTCGCCAGCGACATGACGATCGGTGGCTTGATTTCGAGCACTTGAAACGCTTCGAGTCCTTTTCGCAATTGGCCGATGCCGCCGTCGATGAGCAGGATGTCGGGGAATACGTCGCCGTCGTTGCGGAGCTTGTTAAAGCGGCGGGCGACCACCTCGCGGATGCTCGCGTAGTCGTCGATCCCTTCGACGTCGCGGATGCGAAACCGTCGGTAGCCCGGCTTGAACGGCAGGCCGTCGAGAAATTGCACGAGGCTGGCGACTGTTTCGTCGCCGCCGAGGTGGGCGATGTCGACGCCTTCGATGTTTCGCGGCCGCTCGGGGAGCTTGAGTATTTTTTGCAAACCGGCGAGGCCCTTCTTGGGATCGACGAAGAAGACCTCGGGCTGCTCGTGTTTGTCGAGCTCGCCTCGCTCGCGGAGGCTTTCGAGCATTTCAATCTCGTCGCGAAGCCGGGCCGCTTTCTCGTAGCGTAGCTCTTTGGCGGCTTCGTCCATCTCCTGGCGCATGTCTTTGAGAAGTTGCTTGCGGTTGCCCTCCAGAACTGTTCGCAGCCTATTGATGTCCTTGCGGTATTCTTCTTTGTCGATTCGCAGATTGCAGGGGGCCGTGCATTGGTTGATTGACGCCAAGAGGCACGGCCGAAACCAACGCCAGCGCTCGTCATCGGCCTCGATATCGAGGGAGCAGGTGCGAAACTTGAACACCTTCTGCAGCACCTGTACCGCGCCGCGAAGGCTGCCCGCGCTGGCGAAGGGGCCGTAAAGCTTGACACCACTGGTGCGCGGCTCGCGCGTGACTTCGATTCGCGGGTAGTCTTCGTGCGTGGTGATTTGGAGGTATGGATACGTTTTGTCGTCGCGAAGGTCGCGATTGTGCTTCGGTTGGATATCTTTGATGAGGCGGGCTTCCATGAGCAGCGCGTCGACTTCGCTCTCGGCCTCGAGGAAATCGACGTCATAGGCTTCCTTGACGAGCCCACCGGTGCGGCGATCGTCGGCAGCCGCCTGAAGGAAGTAGCTGCCGACCCGGGCGCGCAGGTCCTTGGCCTTGCCGACGTAGATCACGCGGCCCACTTCGTCCTGAAATAGGTAGACGCCCGGTGCGGAGGGAAACTTGCCGCGGACTTTTTCCAGGGCCCGGGCGAAAAATTGTGCCTGGGTCTTGGGCGGCTCCGGCGGTGCTGAGGATGTTTCGGAGATTGGTTCGTCAGCCACGTTGTCCACCTCACGCCGCCGTGCGAGTTCCGTTTCTCGGCGTGGAATTATACCCCGGCGAATTTGCGGAGATCGGCTTCCATTCGCGAAAGTCGGTCTTCG
>DASYDU010000410.1:0-15233 GCA_036499445.1 Lacipirellulaceae bacterium | reverse complement strand
CGGCTCGTTATCTTCGAGCGTTGTGCCGGAACCAAGCGCATTGATGCTGTTGCTATGCGGGATCGTCACCGCGGCTTTTGGGTGCTTGCCTCGCCTGCGACAGACGCCGTCCGCTCGGCCAGCCGCCTGATGTCTTTTTTGGCGTGACCCAGCGATTCTCTCGCCGGCGGCAAGCTCCATTGGCGAGGCGGGAGTCGTCATTCCCGCCAGTTGCAAGAAGTTGGCCAAAAGTTCGTAGCCGCACTCCGTCAGGATCGACTCAGGGTGGAACTGAACGCCGTAGACTGGCAAGTTTGCGTGCTCAAACGCCATCAGCAGGCGCCCGTCGGCCCAAGCGGTAGGCCGCAAATCGGGCGGCATGGTTGCGGCGTCCACGGCTAGTGAATGGTAGCGACCGACGGTGAGTGGCGACGGCAGGCCGGCGAACAGACCGACGGCACTGTGCTCAATGGACGACGACTGGCCATGAACTGGGCGTGGCGCGGCAATGATTCGCGCGCCGAGCGCTTGGGCGATCACCTGGTGTCCTAGACAGACGCCCAGCATCGGTAGCTCATCGCGTAGCGCGCGAACCAACTCGAGCGACGCCCCGGCTTGCCCAGGTGCGCAAGGGCCAGGCGATAGTACCAGAGCCGCCGGCCGCATTTTCCTCACTTCTTGGGCGTCGATGGCGTCGTTGCGGACGACGATCGTCTCCTGGCCGAGCCGCTGGAAGTAGCGGGCCAGATTATGGACAAAGCTGTCGTAGTTATCGATGAGAAGCAACATACAAGTGGGTCAGGGTCGCAAGGCTTGCAACATGCCCTGGGCCTTCGACCAGGTCTCTTCATATTCCCGCTGCGGATTGGAATCGGCGACGATGCCGCCGCCGACGGGCAATTGCCACCAGCCGCGTCCGGCGGTGATCGTGCGGATCAAAATGCTCATGTCCATTTGGCCATTTACGCCGACGTAGCCGAGCGCGCCGCAGTAGGCGCCACGGAGCGTCGGCTCGAGTTCGGCGATGATTTCCATGGCCCGCAGCTTCGGCGCGCCGGTGATCGAGCCGCCCGGGAAACATCTGCGCAACAGGTCAAGCGGCGTTTGGTCGTCGCGGAGCGTGCCCTCGACGACGGACACCAAGTGCTGCACCCAGGCAAACTTCTCCAGCTCGCAGAGCTGAGAGACGCGAACGCTTTCCGGGCGACACGAACGCGAGAGGTCGTTGCGAAGTAAATCAACGATCATCACGTTTTCGGCCCGATCCTTGGCGCTTGCCAAAAGATCCTTGCCGCTTTGCAAGTCCGTCGATTGCGGAATGCGTTTCGCCGTCCCTTTGATTGGCCGCGTTTCGACGTGCCCCTCGGACACGCGAAGGAAGCGCTCAGGCGACGCACTGCACACTTGCCAATCGCCAAGATCGAGATAGCCGGCAAACGGGGCTGGATTCCGCTCGCGCAGCCGACAATACAAGTCGACTGAGGAACCGTAAGCCTCGTGAAGGAGCCGCTGGGCGAGATTGACTTGAAACACGTCTCCGGCATGGATGTATTCGATTGCTCGGCGCGCGGCGGCACGATAGGCGTCGGCCGAGAAGTTGCTCGTCAAACCATCAATTCCGCCGACAGCGAACTGCGGAGCCAACTGATCGAAGGCGAGCGGCGGAGGTCCGCAGTTGTTGACGCTCAGCTTCTTCAGCCTACCGGTCCGGAGCCAATCACGAAACTGTGCGAGCCTTCGGGTCGCCCGTTCACGCCGCGAAGTCGGATCGGTCTCGGGCCAGCCTTGCGAGATGAGCCATGCGGCATCCAGCTCATGGTCGAAGGCCACGACAACATCGTACCAACCGACGGCCAGCGTCGGCATTTTTAGATCGGCGATTCGGGCAACCGGCACGCGTTCGAAGCTGCCGGCGAGCTCGTAGCCGAACATGCCGGCGAGCCCGCCCTGAAACGGAGGTAAGTCGGGGCGCCAGTCGCCGGCGAGATTCGCGGCTGCCCGCGATACAGCGGCGAAAATCTCTGCGCCGTCCGTTGTCGCTTCCCACCACGCGATCGGGTCGACGGCGATGAAGGAGTAACGTCCCAACTGTGGGTGCCGCATGGCGCTATCAAAGAACACGGCGTGGGACAGATGCGCGAGCGCACGAAAGACAGTGACGGGATCGAGATTTGGGCCCAGCCGCTCAACCAGAGTCAGCTCAGATTGGTCGATCGCGGCAGAGGACATGGTAGAGCACGGCGGGATCGGCGAGCGAACGACGGAGTACGGTCGCTCAATTATCGCGGATCGCGCGGTTCGCGGCTAGCAGGCGTCAGCACGCGGCAAACTCAGCCGCCGACGCAAATGGAAGCTGCCCACGATGATGGCCACCGTCGCCAGCACGCCGCTGGCCGGCTCGGGCACAGACGAGGCTGAGCCGGCCCCGGAATTGGCGATCGTCACGTATTGGTTTCCCGGGATATCGTCAAACGACCCAATGGGAGAGGAACTAAAGAACTCGGAACCAATGTTGGCGCCAGTCCCTGCACCCTGATCGTAGATACCAGTGCCGTCAACCTGGTTCGACATATCATCATGGCCCAAGCTGCTTATGAACGTTGTCAGTTTGATGTCGCCCGTCGGATTGCCGATCTGCGATAAGGGAATAGAAAACTCGAGGCCGGTTGTCACGTTTTGAGGATCATCTGTCCCGGGCACCAAGCTAAATGGAGGTGATTCATCCGTTAGCGCGCTTCGGACACCATCGGTGTTACTGTCGTCGAGCGCCATCTGCAAGTCGATGGAATTATTGAAATTACGATGTTTGCTGTCATTCGTGCCGACTTCGCTGGGATCGACATTTAAGGCGAACTCGAACTCCTTGGCACTGCAACCGGCACCACTGTCGGCGGTGCATCCGCCGAGCGACTGAGCATAGGCGCGATCGATCAATTGGCCTTGGGCGAGGCCGGGTAGCGTGGGGCCGAGCAAGGCTTCCGATGCGGCCTCCGTTGGGCTTTGCGGCGCATAAGAATAACCGGATAGCGATGTATTGGCTCCAAACTGCGTTGCCCACGTGCTGTAGTCGACCGCGGTGATCGTCTTGTCGCCGTTTGCATCGGCGCCGCTGCCACGTGGCACGGTGGCGCCGAGCGTATCACGCCAGACGGTGTAGTCTGCAGCGTCTACTGTGCCGTTGTGATTGTAGTCGCCGGGAAATCTCAGTACGTTGGGCAACCCACGATAGGCCAACTGCATGCCGGCCGGCACCACCGCACCGTTGGTGCCCTGCGTCAAATCGGCGTAGTGGGCGGTGAGGGCCCAAAATTTATCTTCGTCCGGCATATTTGGATTGACGGTCTCAAATCCATGAGTGAACGTCAGAAAATAATTCGCATTAAAGCCAGTGTCGAACTTCAGCCCGTTCATGCGTTGGAGCGCGCCGTCAGGAGTGCCGATGCCACCGCAGCAGAATCCGTCGACGCCGACGGGCAGCGCGGCTCCATTAATCGTATTTACGCCGCCGGGCTTTCCCGAGTCGATAAACACCTCAAGCTTGTTGAAGTTCGGTTCGAGATTGCCGGTTACAAGAACGTACAGCCGACCATTAGAAACTCTGCCAAACACTTGGTCGATCTCGGAGCCCGTGCCGCCATTTATAGGGTCACCGGTATTGGCGTCCCCATATTGTGTTCGCGTGTTCTGCGTCGACAAGGCGGAGCCGTAAAACGGTTCATCCCCGACAATGCTGCCGTCCATAGTTGCGACGGCAAAAGCTTTCGTTGCGATCAGCGTCAGCATCAGCGCGGATGAAAACAATCGGCTCATAACAGCTCCCGATCAACAGATGATATTTGACAACGCGTTTGCGGTGGCGTCCGTTTGAATTTGAATGAGGTTATTTGGTTTGTCAAGCAAATGCACCGGCACGCGGCAGCGACTAGCTTCACCAGGTAATTCGATGACGGCGGTGGCGCTTGATCCACAGGCAAACGGCCCAGCTGATCAACCCGCAGCCGGCGAGCAAAGTCGTTGATGGCTCCGGCACGACCGTAAACCAGCGGTCGTCCCCAGGGCTGTTGGCAAACGTTCCAAGATTGAGTCCGGCCAGCCCGCCGGTGAAATTGCCGAATCCATCGCCACCCAGACTTCCCTGAGGCGCCGCCAAGCCTGGCAGAAACTGGTTCGAGGCGTAGGTGTGTCGATCACCGTTGATGAAAGCCATGACCTTGATCGGGCTGGTCGGATTGCCGAGTGCGGCCAGAGGAATTGCGAGCTCCAAACCGGTCGAGACGGCCGCGGCCGCAGCCGGGTCCGCAGCGCTCGATCCGTCGCCCGCGACACCGGCCGTGTTGGAGTTGTTGAACGCGACGCCGAACGAGTGGCCAAAATCAGTCCCGGACGTCGGCGCGCCGGCGACTGAAGTGTTCGCTCCTTCTTCAGTCCCGCCAAACACGTTTTCGTAGGAACTAAACGCGTTGGCACCGCCGCCCATGACGCTGTAGTCGAAGTCGAGCTTCGACAATCCATGGCGGAAGAAGAGAAGATAGTCGGGCGCGAAGCCCACGTCGAACGTGAGACCGGCCATGCCGTGATGATCCGGCGGGCTGCCGGTGCCGCTTGCCCAACCGTCGTTAATCGGATTGGGGCCGCTGTTGTTTGTATCCGGAAGAATTACATTTTGTCCGCCCGGCACGGAGTCGATGAACACGTCGAGTTTGTTGAAATTATTCTGAAGGTTTCCCGTCAGCAGGAGGTAGAGGGTTCCGCCGTCGATTCGGCCGAAGGCGGCATCCAGTTCATTTTGGTTGTCGCCAAAGCTGGTTTGGACGGATTGGACCGCCTTCGGCGGTCCATAAATTGCATCTCTTGTACCGTCGACCAACGGCGCGGCGACCACCGTCCGCACGCTTGCCGTCAATGCGATCACCGTTACCAACATGCATCTCATCAGCAGCCCTCCCCAATGATTGGACCAGCGGTCCAGGTTCAGGACTGGTCATGGTCGGCCGAGACCGCCTGAACCCACGCGTATTTATAGCAGGATTCTCGCTTGAGGAGGGAGCAGCTGATGGCAAAATTTTCGCCCACCCGCAAAGTAGCTAACGGCCCAAGCTCGCGGGCGCGGCCGTCGAAGCCCGAACGATCAACTCGGCATCGACCTTGATCGTGGTCGGTTCACGGTCGGACATTTCGCTGTCGATCCGTTCCATGATGAGCTTCGCCGCCAGCCGGCCGATTTCATAGGGTTTTTGCCGCATGGTGGTCAGCGGCGGGTCCATCGTCGAAGCAAAATCGAGGTCGGCAAAGCCGACGAGCGAAAGATCTTGCGGAATGCTAAGCCCCATGTCGGTGGCCGCTCGATGGACAAAGCTCGCTTCGTGGTCGGAGACGGCAAACACGGCGGTTGGCTTGAGCTCATCGTTGAGGAGTTCGCTGGCCACCTGCGGGCCATTGCTCCCTTGTTCATTGAGACGCCAACTCTTAATTCGCGCGTCTGGGCAATTCTCGACGGCGTGCTCAAAGCAAGTCCGGCGCTTCACTGCCCAAGTCTGCGTGGGGGTTTCACGGCTCGATAAACAGGCAATCCGCCGGTGGCCTAAATCCAGCAAATGCTTGGCGACGACGTCCGCCGCTTGCTCCTCATCCGTTTCCACAGAATCGGCGACGGTCGAATAGTGGTCGATGACTGCGACCGGGACGCGTCGCTCGACAAACTCCGGAAAATGGTGGTAATAGGCCAGGCTGAACGTAGGCCACATGATGAGGCCGTCGACGCGCCGATCCAGGAGCCGGCTGATTTGCCGGCGTCCTTCGGCATCATCGCGCTCAAAATGGGGCATCTGGTCGAGATTGCCGGTCCAAACCGTGATCGGCAGATAGTCGGCCGCGGAAAGCACGTCGTGGATGCCAGAAAGCACCGTGACCCAGAATGAATCGTAGGGGGGAATCATGACCCCGATGGTCTGAGTCCGACCGGTTTGCATGCCATTGACGAGCAGATTCCTCCGCCAGCCAAGTCGCT
Source organism: Lacipirellulaceae bacterium (assembly GCA_036499445.1). GTDB lineage: Bacteria > Planctomycetota > Planctomycetia > Pirellulales > Lacipirellulaceae > DASYDU01. Next base: position 9,247 of record DASYDU010000410.1, on the reverse strand, counting down.
GAGAAGCCTCCAAAACCCGGCGGCAGGTCTCATCGCCAAACCGCTCTCGGTCGCCTCGAAGTATCCGGGAAGCCGCCGCCAGGGACACATTGGCCGCCTTGGCAACGTCCTTCAACCGAGGTACCGAGGTGTTGCTCATTAACCCAATCTCCCCCCGCGCCGAGCGAATATAGATACAAATACCGGCCCATCAACAATGGACAGGCCTATAGCCGGTGGCTAAACTAGTTTACAGTCCTTGGGGTTGGCCAAACACCTCCACTCTACTCGCCTGTGGCGCGGGGTGTCAAACACGAGAATTGCGCACTGAGTAGGCGAAATCCCGCAAAATGTGCGAAAAGTGCCCTGGTGCGAAGCGGCAATCGTCGTCCGGATAATCTCGCTGCAACTCCAAACGGCTTAGTTAGGAAGACGAAAATGAAGAGTGACGTACAGCCGCTCGGTCGCTTGCACACGGCGACGGTCGATGGCAAATCGAAAGCGGCGGCGCGGCGCGATGGCCTGGACGGGCACGCGGCTGGCGCGGCAGTTCCCTGGCAAGAACGGCCGGCTGGTTCCCGAGCCGTCTTGTGGCGGCATGCCGCAAACCCGATCATCGGCCGTCATCACATCCCGGGCGTGCAGGGTATTTACAACAGTGCGGTCGCCCCGTTTGGAGATGGTTTTGTCGGCGTGTTTCGCTTGGAAAAGACCGACCGTTTTCCACACTTGCACGTCGGCTGGAGCGACGACGGACTCGATTGGCATATCGAACCGAAGCAGATTCACTTTTCGTCGGGCGATCCCGGGCTGGCGAGTGACTACGCCTACGATCCACGCGTCTGCAAGATCGATCAAACCTATTACATCACCTGGTGTGGCGGATATAACGGGCCAACAATTAGCGTCGCCGCCACCAAGGACTTTCAACGATTCGATCGGTTGGAGAACGCCTTTCTGCCGTTCAATCGCAACGGCGTGCTGTTCCCCCGCAAGATCAACGGCAAGTATTTAATGCTCAGCCGACCGAGCGACAACGGCCATACGCCGTTCGGCGACATCTACCTGAGCCAAAGCCCGGACATGTGCCATTGGGGTATGCACCGCTTGGTGATGCGCCGCGGTGGCGACGAAACGGGACAATGGTGGCAGCGAACCAAGGTCGGCGCGGGCCCGATTCCGATCGAAATTGAAGACGGCTGGTTGATGATTTATCACGGCGTTATGGATACCTGTAACGGGTTCGTCTACAGCATGGGCGCGGCGATTCTTGACCGAGACGAACCTTGGCGCGTCCTGTACCGCACGAACCAGCACGTCCTGACTCCCGAGGCCGAATACGAAGTCTCCGGTCACGTGCCAAACGTCGTGTTTCCTTGCGCGGCCCTGCACGACGAAAAGACCGATCGCTTGGCCGTGTATTACGGCGCGGCGGATACGTTCTCCTGTGTCGCGTACGCGCATCTGGGCGAGCTAATCGCGTTCGTCAAAGAGAACTCGCGAGTGTTCTAGACGAAGTCGTCCACCGCTACGGCGCCAGGGCGAAACCCCACACAGAGCGAGCCGAGTCGCAATTCCGTCGTTCCGCTTGCATTCTGGAGTGAGCGATTGTTAAAGTAGTTGAATCACTTTTCCCGATCTCCTCGCGACGCATTGTGACGGCGGAATTCGATGTCCATTCGATCGGTTGACGTTGCCGTTTTGGTTGTCTACTTCGTAGCCACGATCTTAGTCGGATTGTGGGTCTCGAAGCGCGGATCCAAGGACATGGATTCGTATTTCTTGGGCGGCAAATCACTTCCCTGGTATCTCTTAGGAATCTCCGATGCCTCGGGCATGTTTGACATCTCGGGCACGATGCTTTTGGTGTATTGGCTGTTTGTCTACGGGCTCAAGAGCATCTGGATCCCATTTCTCTGGCCGGTTTTCAACCAGGTTTTTTTGATGATGTTTTTGAGCGCCTGGCTAAGGCGTTCGAACGTGCTCACGGGCGCCGAATGGATTCAATTTCGCTTTGGTCGCGGCACGGGCGCCAACCTCGCCCACTTGAGCGTGGTATTTTTCGCGCTGGTGAACACGATCGCGCTCTTAGCGTACGCGTTTAAGGGGATTGGCAAATTTGCCGTGACGATGTTGCCTTGGCAGCTGACAACGCAAACTACGGGCATTTTGACCAATGAAAACCTGTACGCGATCATCATTCTCGCGCTGACGTCGCTGTACGCGATCAAAGGGGGCATGATCAGCGTGGTGGCCACGGAAGTGATGCAATTCACAATTCTCACGGTCAGCTCATTGATCATTGGCGCCATCGCGATGTACCAGGTGTCGCCGGACATGTTTCAGCATTCGATCCCGTCGGGCTGGACCAACCCGTTTTTCGGTTGGCGGCTGGGACTCGACTGGAGCGGTATTCTCGACAAAGTGAATGACGCAATTCAGAACGATCACAATGAATGGTTCGGGATCTTGTTTGGGCTGATGTTTTTCAAAGGGATTTTGGCGAGTCTGGCCGGTCCTGCGCCGAACTACGACATGCAGCGCGTGCTGGCGACGCGCAATTCACGCGAGGCATGCTTGATGAACGGCATGGTCAATGTCGTTCTCTACTTTCCCCGCTATTTTATGGTGACGGGCATCACGGTCTTGGCGCTGGCTTTTTGCATGACCGAACTGAAGGGGATGTCGAGTCCAGACGATTTTGAGCGATTGCTGCCTTACGTGTTAACTCACTATGTGCCGTCCGGCGTAGTCGGATTATTGCTGGCCGGTCTCATGGCGGCGTTCATGTCGAATTTCGCGGCCACGATCAATGCCGCTCCCGCGTATATCGTCAATGACATTTACAAGCGATTCTTCAATCCGAATTCCGCGCCGAAATTCGACGTGTGGCTGAGCCGATTGACGTCGCTGATCGTATTGGGAGTAGGAATTTGGGCGGGACTGCAGATCGATCGGATCAGTGGCGTTATGCAATGGCTGACCGGCGCGCTCTACAGCGGGTACGTGATGGCCAACGTGCTCAAATGGGTCTGGTGGCGATTCAACGGCTACGGCTATTTCTGGGGCATGATGTTGGGCATGGCGGGCGCGATGGCGCCGCAAGCAATCATCTTCGCCGTGGACCATCATTACTTCACGGTGCCGGATATGGTGCTGAGCTATTGCCAGGGCAATCCGCTTTTCTTTTTCCCGATCCTTTTGGTGCTGTCGCTCGCTGGCTGCTTGGTCGGAACGTATTTCGGCGAGCCGGAGGACGAGACGATCCTCAAACATTTCTACAAGACGACCCGTCCTTGGGGTTTTTGGGGGCCGATTCGCGAGAAAGTAATGGCCGAAAATCCGCGATTCGAGCCGAACCGCGAAATGCTCAAGGACTGGGTTAATGTGCTAGTGGGAATCGTCTGGCAGCTGTGCCTGACTTCGCTGCCGATCTTCATCGTGCTTCGCGAATGGAATTCGGCCGGGGCAGTGTTCGCCACGCTGGCGGTGCTCAGCGTCTTCCTCAAATTCAATTGGTATGACAAGCTGTCGCCGGCCGACGTCGCATAGTTTGCGGCTACGGGACACTACCGAGGATACATCATGGTCTGTTTTTCGCGGTCATCGTTTTCTGCTTTTATTGTCGCTGCTGTGACAGTTGCCACCGTTTGGTGCAATCTTGGGCGGGCCGAGGAAATGCGTCGATTTATCACCCGAAGCGGCGATCAACTCAAGGACGGAGATAAACCGTACCGTTTCATCTCGGTGAACATTCCGAACTTGCTGGTGATTGAGGACGCGTTTTCGTTCGCCGGCAAGAGTCCTTGGCGTTGGCCCGATGAATTTGAGATCGAAGACGCCCTGGAATCGGTTCGCCAAATGGGCGGGCAGGTCGTCCGGACCTACGTCATTAGCGTCTTCCGCGAGGGCTCCGACATGGGCAAAACCGTCCATGTTCTCGCGCCTGGCGAGTTCAATGAAGAAGGATTCAAGACGCTCGACAAGGTCGTGGAAGTCGCAAATCGCAAAGGCATACGCCTGATGATCCCGTTTTTTGATCGGGCGCCGTGGATGGGCGGACAACCGCAATATGCGGGTTTTCACGACAAGAAAGCCGACGCCTTCTGGACCGATCCGGAGATCATCACCGACTTCAAGCAGACAATCGAGCACGTCATTAATCGCAAGAATACGTACACGGGCCGACTTTACCGCGACGAGCCGGCCATCTTCGGTTGGGAAACCGGCAACGAAATCGAGGCGACGCAAGATTGGACACATGAGATCGCGGCCTACATCAAACATCTCGATCCGAATCATCTGGTGGTCGACGGCCGCTCGCTTAAGGGAGTGTCGCAGTGGCAGGTCGACGAACCTAACACCGATCTTGTCACGACGCATCACTACCCGCATGGCCCCGGTTCGGCCGATTTCGTGCCGGCAATTGAGGCCGGCTATGCAGCGACGAAAGGGAAGAAACCCTATGCGATCGGCGAATTTGGCTTTACCGACACGCCGCAAATCAAGCGCGTGTACGACACGGTGATCAGGGACGGCATGGCGGGCGCGCTGCTCTGGAGCTTGCGTTTTCATAGCCGCGACGGCGGCTTCTATTGGCACATGGAAGTCGGTGCCGGCGGGAATTTCTACAAAGCTTACCACTGGCCCGGATTCACGTCAGGTGCAGCGTACGATGAGCGCGCGGTACTCGAATTGACGCGAGAGAAGGCCTTCGAGATTCAAGGTCGCCAACCGCCCGAGATCGAGCGACCCGCGCCGCCGAAGCTGCTCCCGATCGAGCACCCAGCAATGATTTCCTGGCAAGGATCGGCGGGCGCCTCCGGCTATGACGTGGAGCGCGCGGAGAAAGCTGACGGATCGTGGTCGTTGGTCGGCAAGGACGTCTCGGACGCGGACGCGCAGTACCGCCCGCTCTTTGGCGACAGCGTGGCGGAGCCCAACAAATCGTATTACTATCGCGTGGCCGCCCGCAATTCCGCCGGCAGGTCCCAATTCTCGAACGTCGTGGGTCCCGTGTCCGAAACTGCGCGAATTTTCGTCGACGAGTGCCGCGATCTGAAATCGCTGCACGAATCAACGAGCGGCGTCACGGTTCGCACGACCAACGCCCGGTTGACGAAGGAGGACGGCGATCGCCTTGCGCTATCGGCCGGGGCATCCGTAACTTATCGGACCGAAGGTCCAGTGCACGCATGGCGGGTCTATGCCTTTGCCCCCAAAGATGACGTCGAATTGACGGTTGCCTCATCGGCCGAAGGCAAGAATTTCCAACCATTGAAGGCGGAGCGAACCTCGTACTCCACCGGCCACGGCGACTACGGCTACCTTGCCCCAATCTTGTTTCAGGGTACGTGCCCAGCCGAAGGCGCCGAGTATTTGAGGTTTTCCTTGCCCGAAGGTGGCAATTCCGAGCCTGCCGCTGGCCAAAAATCGGCGGCTGGCCCGCCCAACGCCGCAGCCAGCGAGTCGGCCTTCCCGTTGCAGATCTCGCGGGTCGAAATCGAGTTCGATGCGACGAGATGACGATTTGCCCGGTGCTCCAAGGAGACCCAGGCGTGAACCACGGGTGGCCGCGCAGCTCCAGTTTTCGGCAATTCAACAAGCTCGGTAATCTGACGGTCCCGCCGAAGAATTCCCGCTAAACGGTGAAAAAGTGCTGGACAAACCGGAAATGCCGGATTAGACTGAGGACGTGGACAAGTAGTTTAACTGCTGGTTAAGTAGTTAAACATGGCGACAGTGGTTCTTATCATAGTTCGTTCACAATCAACGAGGGGTGGAATCGTTGACTCCTCTTAACGGCAGGGAGGAAGATTGGCGTCGCACGTTATCGACGTTCCTTCGCAAGGGATGAGCGCGGGCGATTTGAGTGGCGCAGGCGGGCGAACTTCACTTTTCTGGGAGGGAAAAATCACAGCGAGACATTACGCTTTTCAAATAGGGAATTTGAGCGAGGTTGATTTTTAACAGCTTGTTTACTCTTGGTCTGGTTATAGGAGAGAACTAATGAAGTGCAGACAGCATCGATGGTTGACGACGGTCGCTACAGCGACTGCATGTTTGGTTGGTGCAAGCGGGGCGGTTGCTGCCTCGCCTTATTTGTGGAATGTCACTCAGGTTAAGTCACTCGTGGATGCCACGACCGCCTTCCATGGCACGGCTCCGCCTCAGTTGAGCACGATCAATAGCCTCACCCAAATCGCAAATGGAATTCAATTGGACGTGACTTTCAACGCCGGTACGCAGACTACCGATCCGTTCGGCGCAGGCTACGGCCTCACCTTCGCGCGGGTTTCGTTGGCAGGTTCGCTGCCGGCGGCACTCGACTTGAGTGGATCCTCGGGCACCCAGTGGAAAATTACCAGCGACAAGGCCCTCACGGCTCAGGACTATTTGAAGACGAGCTGGACGGAAACCGGCGCAGCGAACGTCGCTGGCCCCGATAATGATGGGGATGCGACTTTCCCTGAGGCGTTCAGTTTCGCTTTCTGGGAGCACAACAACGCCGTGAGCGCTGGCGTTCCATTGAACGACTTCAACAGTTTCTCTGACGGCACGACCAACGTGTTCACTTCTGGTTGGGATAAGCCAAACCCACAAGCGATTACGGTTGGAACGAACAATGTGCAAGAGATGGGAGTGCAATTGGCTGGCAGCGGAATCACCCCCGGTCAACCCGTTCATGCGATCATCACGATTACAGGCGTACCGGAGCCGGCGACGCTGACGCTGGCTGGCTTGGCCAGCTTGGGAGCGATCGGCTTTGCACGTCGTAGAAAGTAATTAGATAGATTTGATTTAGACTTGTCCGGCATTGCCGATACGAAAAGTCTGGATTCCAGAAGTTGCCAGTTTTGAATCGGATCGTCGGCCCGTACCAACGGGCCGGGCCGACGATCTTCCTTAAACCTTTATGTTCTGTAATTGGGCACGACGAAAACCGACTCAGCAGTTTTGATGGGCCTGACGGTCGAGACCGCTCGGTCAGTTTTCTGCGGCGACGGAAGAAGAAGTAGGGACACAAACCTGAGAACTGGATCGAAGGTCGGTGCCCCTTTTTCGAGAATAGGGCGAGAGACTATGACATTCGTACGATGGATACGATTCGGGATTCTGCTGTTGAGTTTTTTTCTGATTGGTTTGTACGCGCGGATTGGCGACGCGCAAGCCGTAACCGTCGTTTCGCAGTTGGCGAACTGGGATACGGCGCCTAACGGCACCGTCCACGTTGGGGACGATTTCGACCCGCAGCTTGACTCGACGCTCACCTGTACCGGATGCTGGTTCGGTCAGCCGCAAAACGCCTCCTTCACGACTCCGAATGTCACGTATGGCCGAACTACGGCCCATGGCGTGACCCAGGGCACCGGGGCCTTGGATACGATGCTCTACGGGCACGTCGTCGGCGGCGGCACCTATTCAGTAAACATCAACGGTGTTCCTGTAACCCTGCAAACGCATTTTACGACGCCATTGTCGGCGGTCTATTCGAACACCACCAACGCCGCCGCGGGCGGCCCCGATCCGCGATATGCCGCAATTAATACTGCGGCCACGAGCGCCCAGGTTGGTCTGTACTCAATTAGCTTCGACGTCACCTACGACATTGCGGAGCTCCGCTCGATTGCCTGGCAGCCGCCAATTGAAACGGTGGCTCCCGGCGACAACAACGAGAACAAATACCCGCAGCGGTTCTTTTGGATCGGGATGGGCATCAACGGTAACAATTTTGCCAGCACGGGCGGCGGGGTCGACGCCCAGGCCAACATCAACCCGTTTGATGCTCAGTGGGATAGCAATTTGTTCCCGACGTTTCACGTTTCCTACCCGCTCACCGACTTCGGCGCTGCGCTGACGGTTGCCGCCCCCAGCAGTTATACCTTCGAAATTCTCTACAACAGCGTGTTCGGCACTACTCCGCTAACTAGCAACACAAATGGCGCCCACCTGATGTTTGATAATCTACAACTCGTAAAACTCAATCCGGCGGCGTCCATCGATTACAACAATAATGGTTCCGCAGACCCTGGAGATTGGACCTTATTCATGGCGCACTATCTTCAATCGAATCCCGCAGCTCCCGTCGCGAATCCCAGCATCTCCTTTGACCTCGTCGGCGCTTTTGGCGCCGCGACGCTTAACAACTTGGTCGATTTCGACGATCTGCAGAAATTTCAAAGTTTGTACAAACTGGCCAATCCGGGCCCCGGGGCAGGAGCTATGCCTTGGGCCAGCGGCACCGTCCCCGAACCGGGAACGTTCGTTCTATCCGCTTTGGCACTTTTGGGTTTGGTTGCCTCGCGCGGTCGACGCGTGGCCCGGGCCGGTTTGGCCCTCTTGATTGCTGTATTGGTGTGCGCATCGCAACAGGCTGCCCAGGCACAGCTGCTTGAATCCTGGGAAACGCTCGGCAAATGGGGTGTGATCCCCAGCGCCGATCCCAATGGTGCCCCCTACACGGTCGCACTTAGTACGACCCCCGGAACGGTGACTAATGGTACGCAGAGTCTGAAGGTCACCCAAGGCACGGGCACGGTAAGTGTATTCACCTGGGTCGCCGCAAGCACCCCCACAAACTTTGTCGCGGGTGACACGTTCTTCGACCAATTGGCTCATGCCGTGCGTTTGGGTGCCGAGAATTACAATCTATTGGTCGACACCACGTTCGATCCACCGAACGATCTGGGCGGCGTGCAAACGCTACAAGTGACGTTCGGATTGAACTTCAACGGTCAAAACGCGGGGCTATTTGACGGGAGTACCTCTCCAACGACCAAATTCACTACGACGACGACAATTCCTCTGTCCTCGTTCAACCTGCCGGACACCGTCGACCAGGGCGTCAATAACTACTCTGCTCAAATTGGTCTCACCGGCACCAACGCGCTGGGTGGCGGCTGGGCGGCGTATGTCGACAATGTCCGCTTGCAACAGGTTACCGTTCCTAACACCTTGACGCTTGAAGTCAATCAAGGCACGGGCGCCGCGACGCTTAAGAATACATCGCCCGGCGCCGTATCGTTTAACTACTTGGATATAAAGAGCGCCGGCGCCTCGCTCAACGCGGCCGGATTTACTGGTGGCGCAGATCCGAACTTTGTCGTAGCTGGAGGCGACTCCGCAACAGAGTTGGCAGAAGCTGCGCTTACGGGGAGTCGCACGATGAATCCGGGTGACACCTTGTCGCTCGGCAATCTGTTCAGCCCGGGCGTCAACGCGCATGATTTGAGCTTAGTCATTCGAAAGTCCGATGGTGCCGCGAATC
>DASYDU010000409.1:0-4110 GCA_036499445.1 Lacipirellulaceae bacterium | reverse complement strand
GGCGCGATTCCGATCATCAACGAGAACGATACCGTCCGGGTGGACGAGTTGCAGCGAAACGTGGGCGACAACGACCGGCTGGCGGCAATGGTCACCAACTTGTTGCGGGCGCCGCTGCTCATCCTCTTGTCCGACGTCGATGGGCTGTACGACGGCCATCCCAGTAAGCCGGAGTCGCAGCTGATTTCTACGGTCACCAATCTCGACGAAACGATTCGCTCTTTTCAGCTGCAGGCGGTTGTGCAGTCGGGGCCGAATTACCTCAGTAAAGGCGGCATGGCGAGCAAATTGGAAGCGGCCCGCTTGGCGGCTTCCGCTGGCGAAAATGTGATTATCGCCAATGGTCGGCGAGCCAACGTGCTGGTCGACGTGGTCTCGGGGGGGCAAGTGGGCACTTTAATCCTGGCTCAGGGACCGGCGGTCGCCTCGCGGAAGCGCTGGATCGGCTTAACGGCTCAGCCCTGTGGCAAGCTGATTCTCGATCCCGGGGCCCAACGGGCGCTCGCCGAACAGGGCCGCAGCCTGCTTGCGGTCGGTGTTTCGGCCGTGGAAGGCAATTTCCGCAAGGGAGACGTGGTCGCCCTCTGCCGGGAGGACGGCTCCGAGCTCGCCCGTGGACTCTGCAATTATGGATCCGAGGAAATGATCCGGATCGCCGGCCACCCCACGGAACGGATCATCGATCTTCTGGGCCACCGGCCGCATGACGAAGTAGTCCACCGGGATAACCTTGCTTTTGTTAATTAGGGTAAGATAAGATGAGGTGTCTTGGATATATGAGACGTTTAGTGAAAATTTTCAGGCGACAAGCTGCGTCGGCTGCGTTAGCTAGCACATTGGCTAAGGTGGCGCAGCTCGGGCGAGCAGGCACAGGCGATCCGTGCATTTGCCAACGAAACGATCACGCATGGATCAGCATCCTCAGCCCGCAGAGAGCTCGGCCGGCGCCACGCCATTGCTGCCGGCTGGGGAGCCCGTTAGCCATATCGATTTGGGCGCGTTCTCGAAAGATTTATTGCACGGCATTCTCGATCTTCATGCCAAGCACGGCCCAATTGCAGCCATTCAAGACGGGCAACTTCGCGTCGTGTTAATCTTCAGCCCAGAGCTGAATCAGCAGGTGCTGAGCGACACCGCACGGTATCACGCCCGTTTTTTCGCAATCCGCGGGCCGAAGAATTCCGCCCAGCGGCGACTGACCAGCGGTCTGCTTTCGATGAACGGCGAGCAACACCGCCGCAATCGTCGGCTGGTCAAGGAGCCATTTGGCCGAGCGGCAATCGCCACCTATGCGGCGACAATTGAGCGGCTCACGGATGAGATGCTGGCAAGTTGGCGAACCGGAGACGTCCACGACCTGGCGGAGGAAATGCGTCGCTACATGCTGCACGTCACCAGCACGATCCTATTTGGACTCGACGAGCCGGAACTAGCTTATCGTCTCGGCGACATGATTGCCGATTGGGTTTCGCTCAACGACGCCGTGGGGGCCGGGGCCTTGGTGCCGAATGAGGTCTTTAGCTGCAGGTATGAGGACTTGCTCGCCTTCGCCGAACGGCTGGAGGCAGCCATTCTCGAATTGATCCGCTTTCGGCGCGAATCCGGCGAGTTTGGCGGCGACGTGCTTTCGATCCTGGTTCGCACGCATGACGAAGAGGGCGGCCTCACAGATGAAGAGCTGGTCGGTCAAGCGGCGGTCTTGTTCGCCGCCGCCCACATGACGACCGCCCATGCACTTACCTGGACGCTGTTTCTATTGGCCGAGCATCCATCGGTGATGCGGCAGGTCTGGGAAGAGCTGCAAATGGACGCCAGCGGTCTGGCGACGCCGAATGCTTGCGGCGGTGAGGATGCCGAGCGAGCGGGCGAATCTCTCTCGGTTTTGGAGCGAGTGATTAAGGAGAGCATGCGAATCCTGCCGGCGTCGGCCTACTCACAGCGGTTCAACAATGAGGCGGTCGATCTTGGCCCGTTTCATTTGCCGCGCGGCACCGGCATCGCCTTTACGCCGCTGGTCACCCATCGATTGCCCGAGCTATATCCGAATCCGAAGCGGTTTTTGCCCGATCGTTGGCTGACATTGCGGCCATCGCCGTATGCCTATCATCCGTTCGGCGCAGGCGCTCGGCTTTGTATCGGTGGGCCCTTGGCGCTCGACGTGCTCCGGATCGCGCTGCGGACGATTCTGTTGCGGTTTCGATTGCAGGTCGTGCCAGGTGCCGAGATTAGCGCGCACGTCGAATCGACCATGCTAATGCCGACTCACGGCGTTCCGGTGCAAATTCATCCGCCGGACGGCAGATTTGCGGCTAGCCCGGTCGACGGCAACATTCACGAGCTGGTCGACCTGGTTGAGACGCCCGCTTTCGTGGCAGACGAGTGCGTCGCGGGGTCGGACGAGCCGGCACTCAGCTACACCCCGCGCCGCCCGCGATAACTTGGCCATTCCGGTCCAGCGGATCTCAGCGTGTTTGGCGAACGATGGCATAACAGCGGGCGTCGCATGGCACGTCGCTGACGTTGGGCGACATGGCGTGCTTTCGTAGAGTGCCCTCAAACGTCAGCCCTGCCTTCTCGAGAACGCGGGCCGAAGCCACGTTTCGCGGGTCGCAAAATGCTTGGACCCGCCACACAGTTGGATCACTCATCCAAATCTGAACCATGGCACCGGCGGCCTCGGTGGCGTAGGCGCGGCCCCAGGCGTCTCGGGCATAGCAGTAGCCAAATTGAACGATGTGCCCGTCGATGCTGCAGCCAATCGATCCGAGAAGCTGGCCAGTCTCGGCCAAAAATACAAGCCAGTTGAAGATGCGGTCGTCATTTCTCCTTTTCTCGAGATATGCGATGGTGTCCTCGACCGACTTATGAGGCGCCCAAGTTAGGTACTTCGTGACAAGTTCGTCGCTGGCGTAGCGAGCGAAAATCTCATCCGCGTCGTCCTCGGTCGGCCGGCGGACCAGCAGTCGCTTGGTTTGGATACGTTCTGGAAACGTCATGGAACTGCTCTGCAGAAAGCTCGGGCAAATCCTTCATCTGGGAGGCGTCTCCGACGCCAAATCCGCGAGAATTGGCCAAACGTGATCGGGCTCAGAGAGCCCTCCCACATGAGTTTTCTACAGAGCCTCACGGAACGCATTTATGCCGGCAATTCAAGTTGACTCTGGGCGAAGCTGGCTCTGGGCTTGGCGTGCGTCGGTCCGAACATGACGATCGCAGCGGAAAAGAGGTTCGCTCTGCGGCCTCCTTTGGGTGCCAATTCTCTGTTTTTGTAGCCATGTTGCGTTGTCGCAACATCTGTTTGCGGCGGCAATTTCGCCTAATTACGCTGGGTAGTTGGAGAGCGCTCCCCGCTCTCCAGTAATTCTTCTGCCCCTCGAATCCGTTCGCCGCGAGGTCTCCCGTGCGCAGCTTATCATTTGGTTCCCTCCTGTTCGCGTTCGCATTGATTGTCGTTCCTCAACTCGCCTCGGCCGACAACGAGGCGATGCTCAACGAGCCGTTGCCCGTCGACTCGTCGCTCGCGGCCGTCCGCGCCGAGGTCCGCTGCGAATTGGCAGCGGCCAAAGCGGCAGCCCGATATTATTGGCAAGTCGACTATCCGCAGCAACAATGCGACCTCAACGCGGCCATCGAGCTGACGGAACTGGAAATCAGGGCCACAAAAAACCAGCTGCACCAATACGAGCCGTTCGACCACTTCTCGTACGGCGCGCCGCTCTACATGCCGATCCAGGGCATGCGAATCTGCCTGCGCGAGGCGGAGCTGCGGCTCGATCGGCTGCGGAACGAGCGGAACAATCTCATCCGTTTTCATTCGGATCAAGCGTACCTCCTCGACCAGCGAGTGGCGGAAATCCGCGCGCGGCTGGTGGAGCTTGAGGGCGGTGAGGCGATTGAAATTGGGCAGTAGCCGTGAGGGTTCCAGGTTCGGGGTTCAGGCCGGAAAAGCATAGAGATTTCTGTTGCGACCGCGTTTCTTTTACCACGCGACGCGTGCGCTGAGAGCTCCTCAGTTTTGGGCAAGAGCAACGCCCGTCGCGGACCCGACCGACACTCCGCGTCGGTGCCCGGGGGAGGAAAAAGACGGGCGGTGGTAGCAACTTACTCCGC
>DASYDU010000408.1:0-5335 GCA_036499445.1 Lacipirellulaceae bacterium | reverse complement strand
CGTGAGTCCGGGGGTCAAGTGGGGCGTCCGCAATGGCAGCATCACTCACTGCACCGAGTTCTTCGGCCCGCTGCTGGCCGTGATGGAGGCCCGCAACCTCGATGAAGCGATTGATCTGGTGAACGCGACCGGCTACGGCCTCACCTCCGGCCTGGAAAGCCTTGACGACCGCGAGCAGGAATATTGGCAGCGGCAAATCCGCGCCGGCAACCTCTACATCAATCGCCCCACGACGGGCGCGATCGTGCTGCGCCAGCCGTTTGGCGGCATGGGCAAGAGCAGCGTCGGCCCGGGCATCAAAGCGGGTGGGCCGAATTACGTCGTGCCATTGATGCAGTTTGTTTATCCGCAGCAAGGGTGGCTCGACGACCGCCAAGCTGCCGCCACCGTTGCCGGAGCCCCGTCGTCAAAGTATCTTCTCGATCTTCGCAATAGCTTGCAAAAGCACATTACGGCCGCATCGACGTCGCAACCCATAGCTGCTGAAATCGCGAACGTTATTTCAGGAATCGACAGCTATCAACAGTGGGCCAGCCAAGAATTCCTTGCCTCGCACGACCACTTTCGACTGCTGGGCGAGGACAATTTCCGCCGCTATTTGCCCGTCAAACGCTTGCGAATTCGCGTCCATCCGGACGACACACTGTTCGACGTGTTCGCGCGGGCCGCCGCCGCTCAGGCTGCCGGCTGCCGCATCACGATCAGCTCGCCGCCAGGACTCTCGGGCCGTGCGGCAGAGGCCGTACGGCTACTCGGTGAACTTACCGAATCCTGGGGTGCGGCCATCGAATTTGTCGAAGAGGACGAATCCGAACTCGGCCGCGCCATCCTCACGCGCCAAACCGACCGAGTTCGCTATGCCGCGCCTGACCGTGTATCGCCGGAGATTCGCGCCGCAGCCGCCGACGCATTACAATACATTTCCGATGCTCCACCGCTGGCCCATGGCCGAATTGAGTTCCTTTGGTATGTCCAGGAGCAGAGTCTCTCGGTCGCATATCATCGTTATGGGAATCTAGGGTTCCGCGCGGCCGAATCACGTGATGAGCCACTGTAGCGCCAGCGATGTTTTTTATCGAGCCGGGTCACGAAAAAACGGAGACGAGCGATGGGGTTCTTAACGGTTGGCTTAGTGGCCGGAATTCTCTCGGGCTTCTTTGGTATCGGCGGCAGTTTGGTGATCGTGCCGGCGCTGATGATGATCTGGCACATGCAGCCACAAGCAGCGACTGGCACGTCACTGGGGGCGCTGCTGCTGCCGGTGGGCCTTCTAGGTGCCTGGCAATACTATCGCAGCGGCTTCGTTGATGTGCGAGCGGCGGCTTTGATCGCATTGGGCCTATTGATCGGCGCGCTGCTTGGCGCGACCATCGCCCTAAAGATGCCAGCGCGACCCATCCAACGGGCGTTCGCCCTGTTTCTGATTTTCGCGGCCGTCCGGCTCTGGTGGACGAACTAGCGACGGCAGCCGAGTATCGGTAAGGCGCCAATGAAGAGCATGATCGAAGCCGGCTCGGGCACGGCCGAGAGACTGCCGCTGCCACCTTCCATGCCGAAATGAGCTTTCCAAAAGTCGTAATCTGCCTGATCGACGACTCCCATGCTCGTTCCAGTGTTGTTCCCGTTCGCCCGCAGTTCGGTCGTCGATCCCAGCGTGTCACGCCACACGCTATAGTCGGCCGCATCCACGACGCCGTCTCCGTTGTAGTCGCCAAGCACACCCGGCGCGGGCGACAATTCAAACACAGTACCCCAGCCGTACACTCCGCCGCCATATGTTGACCCGTAGACGTTGCCATTGGCGTCGACAATTAACGCGGTGTCGGGACCATCACCGTTCGTACCGTCGAACGAAACCAGCGTGATTAGCGTGCCCGTACCGGGGGATAATTTGAAAACAGTTCCTTTATCGTATGTCCCGCCCTCAGTCGTGCCGTATAAATTGCCATAGGCGTCCACTGTCAAACCTCCTGCCGGAAGTAAGCCGTTCGAACCGTCAAACGCAGCCAACGTTGTTACCGCGCGAGCACCTGCAGCTACTTTAAATACGGTGCCGCAATTGTCGCATTTTCCACCTTCGTAAGTTGTGCCGTACAAATTGCCGCTTGCATCGACGATCAGTCCCGGATTCGGCAGCTCGCCGTTCGCGCCATTGAACGCAGCTAACGTGGTGAGGGTGTGCGTATCGGCGCTCAGTTCGAACACCGTCCCCGCATCGGACGCACCGCCCCGAAACGTTGTGCCGTAAACATTGCCATTTGCATCGAGAACTAGGCCGGCGGGATGCGACCCATTCATGCCATTGAACGTGACTAATGTACTAAATGAATGGCTGCCAGCGACAATCTCAAAAAGAGTTCCCTTATTGTTCGTTCCTCCGTCAGTGGTTGTGCCATAGATGTTGCCGTTGGCGTCGGATATGAGGGAACCAAACGTATCTCCGAGCGAACCTGCGCCGTTTGTACCATTGAACGACACCAGGGTGCTAAATATATGTGTACCAGCGGTCAACAAGAAGACGGTGCCCGCGTGATACGTTCCCCCGCGGTATGTCATGCCGTAGAGGTTGCCATTGGCGTCGCTGGTCAAATCAATGGGACCCTCTCCATTCGAACTGTCGAACGTTGCTAATGCGTCGAGCGAGTTTGTGCCTGCGGCCAATTCGAAAACGGTGCCTAAGCCATACGTCCCACCCTGATCTGCGGTGCCGCAAAAATTCCCAGCGGCGTCCACAATCAAACTACCATTTGGGGTACTGCCGCTCACCGTGTTGTTGAACGTCGCCAACGTATGCAATGTGTGAGTTCCGGCGGTTACTTCAAACACAGACCCGTAGCCTTCTTGGTCGTTTGATACGTTCCCGCCATACTCGGTTACTCCGTAGAGGTTGCCACTGGCGTCGCCAACAAGGGTCTCGGGGCGGGAACCGTTCGTGACATTGAACGACGCCAGAGAAGTGAGCGTGTATTGCGCGCTACTGGCCGTTTGGCCCGTGCCGGTCCCACCCGCAACCATCGCAATTAAGATGCAGCGCCGGATGACGCACACTGGCTTTCCCTCCCGCGCGGCTCGGGTTAGCCACCGCGTTAATCGTTAGTTGAATAGTCGCCTACCTCGGCTCAGAACTTATCTCCCATGTGAAATAATGTCAATCAGTTTGTGCTACGATGTGTGAGCACCTCGATTACGGGTGGAGAATTTGATCTGATGGAGTTGTCGCGGAGGAGGTGGCCTATTTTCCCCAATTTGGATGGAACATCATGCCTCGTGGGGAGCCAAACGCGGATGTAAATGGAGAATAAGAGGCCCAATCGCCGTGGCTTCGCCCCCAAGCTATATTTGGTAAAAGCTTGTCGCAGTTACGAATGCGGGCCGCGGCCCGCCTCTGGTGGACGAGCTAGCGACGGCGGCCGAGCAGCAGTGCAATGCAAGCCGTGCCTACCGCGACGATCGTGCTCGGCTCCGCGACGGCGGCCGCATTGCCGCGACCTGGCGTAAAGTCGAGCCGGGAGTGGCCGAAGTTCTGCTGCCAGGCCATATAGTCAGCCTCGTCGACCATGTTTGAACCGTCGCTATCCGCGGCGAGGCCCGCACCCATTTGGCCGAACGAGTCCCGCCACACCGTGTAGTCGGCCGCATCGACGAAGCCGTCGTGATTGTAGTCGCCCGGTAGGGAAATGAAGAATCCGATGATCTCGCCGCTCGGGACGGCGCTCGTATGAATGTTGAGGTACGCTCGGCCGCTCGAGATCGCCGACATCAACGCCACCTCTTGGGTGGCGGGCGTGCCGCCATCGAATGTCGGATTAAAACTCGACTCATTGGTCAAGTCCAAGTCGGTGTGGTATGTGCCGGTGGCCACGTTCGTTGGAAAGCCGATAAACGATGGCTGCGTCGTGGCGACAAGCGCAAGTCCGCTATATGGGGCGGCAGTCGGCGCGTGGATGTGCGAACCACTCGGGAATCCCTGCAAGTTGCGAAAACTCACGTCGACAGTCAACGTGTGGGCAATGTCGTCGTAATTGACGAGTGCGAGACCAGTAGCGGGCGAATTGTTCGGCGGCGAAGCGTTCAGCCCGTCCAAAAACGCCTCGAAATTATGCGTCGCAGCGGATGCACTCGACGTGACGACAATGATTACCAGAAGTACATGCAAACTGGAGAAGTGTTTCACTACGGCTCCTCATACATATTGGCCGGTTTGATGAGACCCCTGCTTGGCCCGCTTGGTCCCATTCAACGACCGCCGTAGAAAGCATTGCCCCTGGCGAACGTGAAACATATCGAACTGCGTCGAGAGGATCAAGTATTCTTCCGTCGCCAAGAACGATCCGATGCGCCACCTTTACGGCGGGCAGGAATCCGACTCCTGGCCCAAATAGGGCACTTCTGCTGTCGGCGGAATCCAAAAGAGCAGGTCGGCAAATGCTATCAGCATCTCACCAACGCCCAGCCGGCGAAGAATTCGTCGCTAAGAATCTTGTCGCCGATGCGGAAGCCGGCCTTCTCGACGTGCTCGCGCATCCACCGCGCGGTTTCGGGGAAGTCGGATTCGCGCACATGGGCGCATGCTTGGACACGTTGCTCCTTCGTGAGTGCCGGCCAATCGAGCTCCATCGTATGGGTGAGCCGTTCGATATAGGCGTTCCGCGTTTCGTCGTCCTGGCAGACCGCGTCGACCCAGAAGAACGTGCCGCCGGGAACTAAGATGCGATGGCAATCCGCGATCAGTGCATCTTTGGCATCGCTCAAAAAATGATGCAGCGAATAGCTGGCCAACACGACGTTCGCAGATTGGTCGGGCAGCCCGTTGAGGAACTCGGCCAGGTTGCCGGCGACAACTTCGGCCTGGGCAGGCCAAATTGCGATGCGCTCCCGCGCCCGCTCAACAGCCGACTCAGAAACATCAACGCCCCGATATTGCTCGACCTGTGCGTCGCAAAAAGCGTGCGTCGCCATCCAGGCATCGCCGCAGCCCAGGTCGACAATTCGCAGCGGTTGATGGTGTTTGCGTGCCCAAGCGGCAAGTGCCGCGACCAGCTCGACGTGCCGCATATAATCGGCTTGGATGACGGAATCGTACATGGCCCATTGCTCGAAAACTTCTTTAACGCGAGCGATCGAAGGCGTAGTCATAACGCGACCTCCTAGAACACCGGCTTGATATTCTTGAGACGCGACTCGGTCTCGGTCATCAACGCGTCTTCGGCTTTCTCGTCGACCGCTTCGTATGTGACGCTGAATCGCAAGTATGCGCCCGCATCGTCCCAGGGCACGGTGCAGATCGATTGCTCGGTGATCAGATATTGGCTCGCGGCCTCGGCATTTTCGAACG
>DASYDU010000407.1:0-20066 GCA_036499445.1 Lacipirellulaceae bacterium | reverse complement strand
GTTGATGCGCGTGGCTTCGGCCGCGATGATGGTGCTGTCCTCGGTCGCTGTCTTCCAAATTCCGCTGCGTGACGGCATCCCGCCGCCGAAGTCGTTGTCGGTGAGCGGACGCCAGAAATTGATGGCCGGCGGCGACTTGATCACTTCGCGATCGCCCAGGCGATACGAGCTGAGCGTTCCCGCTTGCTTGGAGAATTGAGCCGAGAACTGTTTGCCGGCAACCGCAAAACCATCGTTGGTCTCACGCAATTCAAGCGGGGCCATCTCCGCAACTGAGATCATAGGCGGCGGCGAAGATGCCAGGGGCAGCCGAAATTGCTCCCAGGCCACGAGATGCCCCTTCGGAGCCCACAATACTTCGCGGCCCAATCGAAACTCGATCTTCAGATAGTATTCCGCGCCGACGTTGGACGGCGGAGTTTGGAATGGAACGGTAATGGTTTCCAAACCGCGCGGCGGCGTGTGGAGCGGTGGCAGCTCACCGCTTTGGATTTCGACGCCGTCTTCGCTCAATTGCCAGGTGACGTCGTACTTCGAGAGGTCCGTAAAGTCATGCCAGTTGGTGACTTGAAACTGATTGAGTTGTCCGTCGACAGCTTTGACGACGATGGGTTGGATTATCTTTTTCGCTTCCCAAGCGGCGGGCTTCGGCGTTTGGTCGGGGCTGATAATGCCGTCAATGCAATTGCCACCGGGATCGACATTCTCGCCGAAATCGCCACCGTAAAGCCAAGTTCGATTTCCATTCTCGTCGACGCGCAATAGGCCTTGGTCGGTCCAATCCCAAATGAAGGCGCCAATCATCCGCCCGTTGCCGCGAATCGCATCCCAGTATTGGTAAAAATTGCCGAGCGAATTTCCCATGGCGTGCGCATACTCGCACCACATCACGGGCCGCGTTTCGTCGGGATCGTTGGCCCACTTGACCATCGTGTCGATATTCGTATACATGCGACTGACGACGTCGACGTACGGACGGTCGGGGCGGACGTCGTAGTCGGCCCGACTGGTATTTGCTTGGGCGCCTTCGTAGTGCACAAATCGTGTCGGGTCGTATTCCTTGATCCAACCGGCCATGGCGGCGTGGTTCGGACCGCTGCCGCTTTCGTTGCCCAGCGACCAGGCAATCACGCAAGGGTGATTCTTGTCTCGTTCGACCATTCGCTGCCCGCGCTCCAAGAACGCTGCGGTCCAAGCCGGGTCGTTCGATAACACGGCTCCCACGCCATGTGTTTCCAAGTCCGCTTCGTCAATGAGATAAATGCCATATTGATCGCAGATTTCAAGCCATCGCGGACTATTTGGATAGTGAGACGTCCGCACGGCGTTGAAGTTAAGCTGCTTGAGCAACTGGGCGTCGCGAATCATCGTTTCCTCGGGCACCGCGCAACCCATCGTCTGGCTATGATCATGGCGATTGACGCCGTAGAGCTTGATCGATTTCCCGTTGACAAAGAGCTCGCCTTTCTTGATTTCGACTTTGCGGAAGCCGATTCGGGCGCTGCGGGACTCGACGGTCCGCCCGTTTTCGTCTTTCAGCGTGAGGGTGAGCGTATACAGGTTGGGATGTTCCGCAGTCCACTTGGCAGGGTCTTTGATCGGCGCGGTCAGATCGGCAAAAGAAACATTGCCTCGATGCATCCAGGGTCGATTGAGGAGTTTGTCGACATCCACCGACAGCGGCACATCGAGAACACTTTTCCCGTCCGCGTCGTAGAGCCGGCCCTCGAGTACCAAGCCTTTAGGCGCCGCGGCCGCAACATTTCGGATCGTAGCGCGGATTTTCAACTCCGCGTCCTTGCATTGGGGATCGAGATCGGTCTGCACGAAGAAATCGGCCAATTGCACCTTGGGCGAAGCCGCGAGGTAGACGTCGCGTTGGATTCCGCTGAGCCGCCAGTGGTCTTGATCTTCTAAATAGCTGCCATCACACCAACGGTAGACGCGCGCTGCGAGCAAATTCTTGCCGGCCTTGAGGTACGGCGTAATGTCGAATTCCGCGGGCAGGCAACTGTCTTCGCTGTAGCCAACAAAGTGGCCATTGACCCAACAATACAAGGCCGATGAGACGCCGCCGAAATGGAGCGTCGTCTGCATGCCGTCCCAGTCGGCCGGCACCTCGAACGTCGTCCTATAGCTGCCGACCGGGTTGTCGTCGAGCGGGACGTTGGGCGGAATGGCCGGCTTGAAGGGATAGACGAAATTGGTGTAGATCGGCGTCCCCCAGCCCTGCAGCTCCCAATTGCTGGGCACCTTAATGGTCGGCCAGGCCGAATCGTCGAAGTTGGGATCGGCGATCTCGGGTGCGGCCCTAGGATTTGGCGCATAGAAAAACTTCCAGTCACCGTTGAGGCTCCGATAGCGGGGCGACGTCTTAATGTCGACGCGCCGGGCAGCAGACTCATCGGGAAACGAGATCGAAGTCGCGTGGGCGGGCAGCCGATTAATGCCGATGATCCGCGGATCTTGGATCTCTTCCTGGCCGTAGGTTGCAAGCGCGCCGGACCAAGCGAACCAAAGGAAGACGAGCGGAAGTTTAATTGACTTCATCTGGAGGTCGAGTCTTTAGGGTCGGCTGGAGATGCAGTAGAGGTGTTTATTGGAACGGATGAAAATCTGACCGTCGCTGATGGCCGGCGTGGCGCTAAAATCTTCACTTTCCGTCGCGATGCGGTTCACGGCCAGTGACTTAAATTCTTTACAGGTTGCGTCGACGACGTGAATCTCGCCGGTTCGCATCACGAAATAGAGTTTGCCGTCGGCAATCACAGGTGAAGAGAAATCCGATCCCTCATCTCCGCTGCGGCGCTCGCTACGAATGCCGCCCCCGTCGGTGTCTGTGCCCTGCGGCAACCGTGCTTTATAGATCTCCTCGCCGGACGCCGCGTCGAAGCAATGAATGACTTCGCTCGAGACATAGTACCCCCGACCCTCAAATATCACCGGACTCGCAAAGCGATTGTTGGCGCCCTGCGACCACACCAATTGACTTGATGTGATCTCACCCGTTCCACCCGGGCGCATCCCAAACGACAATCCACCCTTGCCCTCAACACCCACGATCAGTTCGTCGGAAACCGCGAGCGTCGTATTGAAGCACCAGCCGGGAAAATCCTTGTAGACCCAGCGCTGCTCACCCGTTTCTGGATCTAGCCCCCAGATCTGATTCGTAACGCCAATCACGACGTCGGTCCGGCGATTGCCGGCGTCCGACACCACGGGAGTGCTCCAGACGTTGCCGAGCCCGTCCGGCTTTTCGCCCGACACCCTCCAGAGCTCTTCACCCGTCTTCTTGTTCAATCCGTAGATGGCGCGGCCCTCGGGTCCGGCGGACACAACCAACACGTTGCCGACGACGATCGGGCTCGACGAAGAGCCCCACTTCTGTTTATCGGACTGCGTGCCGAGCCGGTCGTTATGCCAGAGCTGATTGCCGTCCATGTCGAATGCTAGCGCACCCGTTTTGCCGAAGAAAACGTAAACTCGTTCTCCGTCGGAAACTGGCGTATGCGTTGCATAGCCGTGTTCAGGCATGCCGAGCCCGGAATATTCATCTTCGGGCAGGAAGGGGGCGACGGTCTTGTCCCAGAGAATCTTGCCAGAATCGCGGTCGACACAGACAAGGTGCCGCAGCAATTCGGATTGATTGCCCGGGTTATCGCGATTTAGGCCGTAGCCGGAGTAGCAGGTTATGAATACGTGGCGGCCAACCACGATGGGGCAAGAAATTCCTGGGCCCGGCAGAGTAAGCTGCCATTGAAGATTCTGTGTTGGGCTCCACTGGATCGGCGTGGCAGTGGCATCGGCCGCCAGGCCCGTTCCGTTAGGGCCGCGAAACCGGGGCCAATCTGCCGCGGCCGACCGACCGGACAGGAGCGCGGAAAGCAGGAGAATCGGGGCAATGCGATCGACATTGGGCCACAATCGCATGGGCTCCGATCCTATATCACGCACTCACCGATTGCTCGAAGAACGACGCGAGCGCAGGAGAAGTGACGCGTTTTTCTCAACCGCGGAAGTCAAAACATGATTTAGGAGCGGCATTCCTCTACCGCTACATAAACCACGCTAGTCGCTCGTTCACACCTAGTAAAGTCTCCGGTGGATTCTCGATACAACATGAGTGAAATTGGCAATTTGATTATTTTGGCGAATCGTGCGAATAATTGACGAGCCGACATCGTCGCTCGGCGGCGAGCTTTTCCCGTCAGAAAACTTGCATGTTAGGCTGATATGAGAGATGAAGCATTGTAGAGTGGCCCAGGTGACGCCATGCTTCGACATTAGCGAGTATCAAACGTTTGGATCGAGATGAGATGTCTGATTGCTTGAACCAACTGATCGCGTCAGCGTCTCAGCAGTACTCTGCGCGATTCGGCAATAGTCCCCATTGGATCGTGGGTGCTCCGGGCCGCGTGAATCTGATTGGCGAGCACATCGATTACAACGACGGCTTTGTGCTGCCGATGGGTATCGATCGTTATTGTGTGATCGCCGCAGGTCCGGCGGCCGGCGAGTCGGCGCGAATCTACAGCACGAGCACCGGCGAAGAAGTGACGATCCATTTGGCGGCCCCGCGGCGCCATAGTGCGCGCGGACATTGGTCGAACTATGTTACGGGGGTCGTGTCGGGTTATTGTCAAATCGAGGAGATGCGACCCGACGCGTTTAATGCGCTCGTAGCGAGTTCGGTGCCGATTGGCGGCGGATTGTCGAGCAGCGCATCGCTGGAAGTCGCTGTGGCAACGTTGATCGAAAGCATGACCGGCATGTCGCTTGCTCCAAAATCGAAAGCGCTCTTGTGTCAACGGGCGGAACACGAGTTTGCCGGCGTCCCTTGCGGAATCATGGATCAGTTTGCGTCCGTGATGTGCGAAGCCGACCACTTGATGTTGCTCGATTGCTTGTCGCAAACGATCGAGCAAATTCCTTTTGCCGATCCGGACGTGAGCGTGCTGATCATCAACAGCAACGTCAAGCATGAATTAGTGGGAAGCGAATACGCCGAGCGTCGTAGACAGTGCGAAACGGCGGCACGCGCGCTGGGTGTTGCGTCGCTGCGCAACGCCACACTCGATCAACTGGAAGGCAATCGGAAGGAGATTGGGAGTGTCGAATTTCGACGGGCGCGGCATGCGATTGGCGAAATCGCGCGGACGCGCGATGCCGCGAGCGCCACGAAGGATGGCAATTGGCAACAGGTCGGCGAGCTGATGCAGGCCAGCCATGAATCGCTGCGCGACGACTACGAAGTAAGCTGCCCAGAACTCGATTTGCTTGTCGAACTTGCCCAGGATATCGGCGTCGAAGGCGGGATCTTCGGCTCGCGAATGACGGGGGGCGGTTTCGGCGGCTGCACCGTGAGCTTGGTGAAAGCATCCAAGATCGACGATGTCGCTCAAGCGATTACTGAAAGGTATCAGCACAAGACCAAAGTCGTGCCGAAGGTGATGACCAGCCGACCGGCGCGCGGTGCCCACGTCGTGAAGAGCTCGGGACCATGTCGCTCTGCCGTCGTCGCCTGACGAACGCACGGGTCGCGGCGATGCTGACCCACGGCTAGGGATTACTTTCACCCGGCAGCGCGCGCAGCGACCCGATCGAAATCCCGCCGTCGACGAGCAATGTTTGGCCTGTGATGTACCGGCCGGCATCCGAGGCCAACAGCAAGAGCGCGCCATCCAAATCGTGCGGCGAGCCCGGCCGGCCAAGCGGGATCCGCTCGCAGAGATAGTCCACCCAGCCGGGATCGTCGTAAAGCGCGCGATTCTGCGCCGTCTTGAACCAACCGGGTGCAAGACAGTTGACGGTAATACCGTGCCGGCCCCAATCGTGAGCCAGGCTCATGGTGAGCTGCTTGATGCCGCCGCGACTGGCTCCGTAGGGCGCTAGCCCCGCGTAGCCAGCCACGCAGGTGACGGAGCCGATATTGATGATCCGGCCCCAGCCGCGCTCAGTCATGTTCCGCGCCGCTGCCTGAGCCACGAAGAATGCGCCGCGAAGGTTGGTATCGAGGATTTCATTCCATTGTTCCCAAGTGACGTCCGCGGCTCTTCGCCGGATATTGCAGCCGGCGTTGTTCACCAGGACATCGATGTGGCCAAGCTGGCCCAGCGCGTCTGCCACACACTTTTCGATGCTCTCTTGATTGCGGACATCGAGCGGCAGGCATACTACCCGACGGCCCGAGGCCGAAAGCTCGCTCTGCAGCCGGTTCAACGAACCTGGCGTGCGGCTGGTAATCGCGATATCCGCTCCGGCGGTCGCCAATACCCGCGCAAAGTGCTCGCCCAATCCGCGACTGGCGCCTGTGACCAGTGCGATGCGGCCCGTTAGCCCAAACGGATTAGCCATCGGGGTTCTCCTGGCCGGTCGGACAAAGCACGACTTTCATCAAACCCGGCTCGCGAGCATAGAGCCGCTCAAACCACTCGGGGCCGGTTGCAAGAGTACTAACGGCAGTTAACAAGGGTGCGACGCGAATCGCACCTGTTGCGATGAGTTCAATTGCCCGCGGATACTCACCCGCGGACGCGCAGGAGCCAAGCAATGTTAATTCGCGCGTGACGACCGTTTGCAGCGGAAGCGGCACCTCAGGCGTTACGTTGCCAACCAGCCCAACCTGTCCGCCGCGACAAACGCAGCCAATTGCTGTAGCGAAGGCGCCCGCATTGCCGACGACCTCCATTGCGATCTCGGCGCCGCTGCCATCGGTGAGTTCAAGTACTTTGACCACGGGCTCCTCGCGCGTCGGGTTAATGATGGTCTGTGCTCCCAACTCGGCGGCCAAACGGAGTCGCGAGTCGTCGACATCGATCGAAATCACGTCCTTACATCCAGCTAGCTTCAATGCCTGGATCACGAGCAGACCGATTGCTCCTGCGCCCACGACGACCGCGCTGCACCCCGGCGCGACGCGGACTCGACTCACCGCGTGAAGCGCGATCGTGACAGGTTCCACCATCGCAGCGTGTTCAAATGGAACGCCCCTTGGCAGGCGATACAAGATCCGCGCCGGAACCGAGACATAGTCTGCGAAGGCGCCATATTGGCGGTATTCACCACAGGACACGCCCAGCACGCGTCGCTCGGCACACAGATTCACGTTGCCGCGAAGGCAGGCGGCACACCCGCCGCAGGAAATCGTCGAGTCGATCGCTACTTCGTCGCCCGGTTTGATTGTTCGGACGTTGCTGCCGACTTTGGCCACGACGCCCGCAGCCTCGTGACCCATGACGATCGGTGGAACGCGGCGGCCACTGGAGCCATCGTAACCATGGACATCGCTCCCGCAGATGCCGCAGGCTTTAATCGCTACCAGCGCATCGTCCGGCCCGATCGTTGGACGATCGAGCGAACGAAGCTCAATCTTGCGATAGTCGGTTAGTAACAGGGCTTGCATAGTTGTGGGCTTCTTTAGTGCGATCATGACTTAAGCCGGGCCGAATGGCAAACGGTATTGCCGAGCCGTCGGTGTCGCGCCCGCCCCGTGATAAGCACGCAGATCGGTTGCTGTGCCCCTTGGTTAAGCGTTGGCAGGACGAACTGAAAGATTGCTGCGTTTTATTCCGCCGAGTCGTCGGCGTTCGGGTCCAAGATCTTCAATTCCACTTTGCGAAAATCCACGGGTTGCCCTTCGCTTTGCAACGCGACGAAACCTTCGCTAATCGGTTTGCCCTCGACGAAGATCTTCGGATCGTACCCGGTCACAACGCCACCGCCGATTTCGGGGCGGGAGTATTCCAGCACCTTCTCTCCATTGATGATGTGAGTCATCTTGCCGTGACCGCGGACAATTGCCTCGGCCCGCACCCATTCTTCGGGTCTATAGGTCTTGGCGGTTGAGCGAATGACATGATCCGTGGTAAACCGGTCGCCAACATAGACGTTTGTCCCCGGCGTGCAGGCATTGCCCGTCCCGCGCGGCTTGCCGTCGTCCAGGCCGGCTAACAATTGAAACTCGATCGCGATGGGCCAGTTCTGGTCGCGGAGCATCGTTCGTGGGTCTTGCGAGTGGAGCATTACACCGCTGTTCATCACAGAGAAATCTGGAGCGCCCGGCTGCAGCGTTCCGACAAACCGGTATTCCACGACGATATGGTAATGAGAAAAGGGACGCTTGTAATATAAGTGGGCAAACTGGTCGTTGAATTGGCCGTACTGGTCGTAGCGGACTTGCAGGATCCCGTCCTGGACGCGAAATGTGTCGCCAAAAT
Organism: Lacipirellulaceae bacterium; assembly: GCA_036499445.1. Lineage (GTDB taxonomy): Bacteria > Planctomycetota > Planctomycetia > Pirellulales > Lacipirellulaceae > DASYDU01. The sequence continues at coordinate 11,850 of DASYDU010000407.1, read as the reverse complement.
TGTCGCCCACGTCGTGGTGGTTGATCTTGACGATCCAATCGTCGATGTCACGACCATTGAAGAGCTGCATCCACTTGCCGTCGGCGGGCGGCGCGTCAGCATTGTCGGTCCGACTCAGGGAACTATCGCCCGTCGTACTTTGGGCAAGACAGGGAGCGCCGAGGCACACAATTGTGAGCGTAGCTACCGCAAACCTGCTGCTCCACGATCGTAAACGCATGATGGATCTCCTTGGCTCGCGACGAGAACATCTCGTGAACTTTACGTCTCAATTACATTTTTTCAGTGGCTTTGGAATCGGACGACTTCAGCAGGCCGCGATCTTCCATCCACTCCAGCAGGCGATCCGGCCACTTCGATACCGCGGCATGATTACTTTCGCGAACGCCAAAACCGTGGCCGGCCGCGGAATAGATATGCAGCTCAGCCGGCACGCCCGCTTTCTTGAACTTGAGATAGACGTCGGCCAAGCCTTCCGAGATGTCGGGACGGTCACCATATCCGCAGACCAGAAACGCGGGCGGCGAGTCTTTCGTTGCGGTGATGTTCTGCGATTGACCGGGATAAATTAGTGCCTGGAAGTCGGGCCGCGAGTCTTGTTTGTCAATCGGGTCATCTGCGGCTAGCGGTCCCACGGCCGCTCGCGCGCTGGCCAGCGCGGCAACTTCGCCGCCGGCCGAAAAACCAATGATGCCGATGCGTTTTGGGTCGAGGTGCCATTTGTCAGCATTTTTACGCACGGTGCGAATCGCGCGCTGCGCGTCGCCCAAGGCGTGTTCTTCGATGGTGTAAGGCGACTTGTCTTCTTTTGCCAATCGATACTTGAGCACGAACGCCGCCACACCGTGGTCGCTCAGCCACTTGGCAACGTTGTGCCCTTCGTGATCGACCCAAAGCTCGCGGTGGCCGCCGCCGGGTGCCACGATCAGTGCAGCTCCGGTCGCTTTGTCTGCCGGCGGAAGATAAACCGTGATCGACGGCTTGTGAATGTTGGACAGGACGTGCTCATCGCCTGGGGCCATTCTTACTGCGACCTCACCCGGATTCGGGGGCGATCCCGGCGCGCCGCCGGGCCAAAGGAAAATCTCCTCTTGGGCCTGTGCCAGGCTGGCCGCCAACAATACAAACACCCAGAAAAGCACCACTCGCCTGATTTGCATGTCATCACCTGCAGAGCTTGGAGAAAGGACGGATAAAGCTTCACGTTTATCGAAGCGATTATAGTCGTCGCGTGGCCGTCCGGCTTGACGACGCGCGAAAACATTTTTTCATCATTCAATTTTCAAGTTGCGTCACACCCGACGCGCTCTGCCGTGGCAAACGGGGTGCGAATTCCGCGATCATGTTGGCACTCCGTCGCGGCCGACGCCATTTTACGGCACGATAAATACCGATGGCGCCAATCGCTCTGAAGCCAATCGTAGCGGAGGAGGCGGAAACCAAATAGTTGCGAATCTAAATTAGGAATGCCTATAATCTGGCCAAGAGCCGGAGCACGGCGTCCATCTGACGCAAACGGTTTGCGATTTCACGAGTTGTTTTGCGCGAGCTTACTTCGAGCCCACCATTCACAGGGCACATTTGGGGGCAGTTAAAGATGCGTTTGATCGGTCGGCGGGCCCGGGGCCTATGTTTGGCGTGGATATGCTGCCCACTTGTCACTGGGTCCGCGCTCGCCCAGCAGCTCGATTATGCGATCGGCGCCGACGTCTCGTTTCTGGCGCAAGCGGAAAAAAATGGCAGCGTCTTTAAGGACGATGGGGAAGCGAAGCCAGGGCTGCAAATCTTTAAGGATCACGGATACAACTGGATCCGACTCCGCCTCTTCCATACGCCCGATCGGCTGCCGAACAACCTGGAATACACGATTGCTCTGGCGAAGCAAGCGAAGCAACTGGGCTTCAAGTTTCTCCTCGATTTCCATTACTCCGATACTTGGGCCGATCCGGCGAAGCAGTTCACACCCAAGGCCTGGAAGGATAAATCGCATGACGAGCTAGTGACGGCCGTCGTTGAATACACGCGCGATTCGATTGTCGCCTTTCGCGAGGCGGGCGCGATGCCCGACATGGTCGAGATCGGCAATGAAATCATCCACGGCATGATATGGCCCGATGGGCGCCTTCCCAAAAACTGGGACAACTTCGCTGATCTGCTCAAGGCTGGCGTACGCGGCGTTGAAGCGGGCACGGGCGATGCGCCTCGCGCGCTCGTCATGATCCACATCGATCGCGGTGGCGATTGGGAGGGCACCAAGTATTTCTTCGACAACGTCAACGAACGAGGCGTGAAGTACGACGTGATCGGTCAATCGTATTACCCGTGGTGGCACGGCAGCCTGCTGGACTTGCGCAATAACTTGGAAAACACGGCGAAGACCTACGACAAGGACATCATCGTCGTCGAGGCCGCGTACAACTGGCGGCCGGCCGAATATCGCAAACAACCCGCCCCCTATCCAGAGTCGCCGGATGGCCAGCGTCAATTCCTCGAAGAAGTGAATCGAGCCGTGCTCAATACGCCGAACAATCACGGCAAGGGCGTGTTCTGGTGGGAGCCGGCTGTGCCGCCCGGCGGGATCGCCAGTCGCGGAATGTTCGACGAGAACGGCAACGCGCTTCCCGTGATCACGGTGTTCGACCGATTCACGCGCGGAAAGACGCCGGAGCGCGCGGGGGATTTGGGCCAATAGGCGTGTGGCATTCTGAACTTTTCTCTTAAGGTGATTCGGATGGCTGGGTCGATTCGTGCAATTCTGATCGTGAGTGCTGTGTTGTTTTCTGCACTTGATCGAGCGCAGGCCAATGGAACTGACGATTTCAACGGTGGCTGGCGAGTCCATCTTGGGGAAGCCGGCGACGCAAGTCGCCCCGATTTCGATGACTCCGCGTGGCAAACCGTTCAACTGCCCCACACGCCGCGAATTGAGGCCTTGGTCACCGGCACCGCCGGCCCCGAGTCGCGCCAGTGGCAAGGCATCTGCTGGTATCGCAAGTCGTTTCCCCTCGATCAATCTACGGCCGGCAAGACGGTGATTCTTAAGTTCGGCGCTGCGATGCGCGTGGCCGAGGTGTGGGTTAACGGAGAGTCGCTGGGCAAGCATGTGGGCGACTATCTGCCGGTGGTACTCGATATTTCGCAGAAGGTGCATCGCGACAGCCCCAATGTCGTAGCAGTTCGTTTGGACAACACGGACAATCCCGATATCGGTCCCAAACCTTTGGCGACGCTGGATTTCAATTTCTATGGCGGTCTTTATCGCGGCGCCGAATTGATTGTCAAGAGTCCGCTCCACATCACCGAACCGAATTTGGCCAACCAGGTTGCGAGCGGTGGTGTGTTCGTTACCTATCCTAAGGTCAGCGATGCGCAGGCGACGGTCCGCGTGCAGACGCATCTGCAAAACGACGATGCGAATCAAAGCGATCCGCTCGTCCGCACGTCGATCCTGGACAAGGACGGCAAGCTGCTCGCGAAGGACGAGAGTGCCGCGACGAACATTCCCGCTGGCAAGGATGCACAAGTAGTTCAAGAGATTGAGCTCTCGAATCCGCCGTTGTGGTCGATCGACTCGCCTAATCTTTGCACGGTGGTGTCCGAAGTTGTCGTCGACGGCAAAGTGGTCGATCGTCAAGACACGCGCGTTGGCATCCGCAACATCAAGATTACTAAGGATGGCTTCTGGCTGAATGGCAAGAAGATGTTTTTGCGCGGCAGCAACCGTCATCAAGAGTATCCCTACATTGGATATGCGCTCTCCGACAATGCTCAATATCGAGACGCGAAGAAGATCAAGGACGCGGGCTTTGACTACATCCGTTTGTCTCACTACCCGCAGTCGCCCGCATTTCTCGACGCATGCGATGAATTGGGCTTGCTCGTCGAGAACAGCGTGACGGGCTGGCAGTACTTTTCCAAGAAGCCGGAATTCAGCGAGAACCAATATCGACAATGTGCCGAATTTGTCCGTCGCGATCGCAATCATCCCTGCGTGCTGCTGTGGGAGGTTTCGCTGAACGAGACGCGGATGCCGAAGGACTTCATGGACAAAATGAACTCGATTGCTCACGCAGAATATCCCGGCGATCAGTGCCTCACCTGCGGCTGGGCCGGCGACTACGACGTATTCATTCAGGCGCGTCAACACGGCGGGTGTCGCAACGTGAAGGATCGGCCGTGTTTGGTCAGCGAGTATGGCGACTGGGAATACTTCGCGCAGAATGCGGGCCTCAATCAAGAGAAGTGGGCCGACCTGAAGCCGGCCGAGCGATCTAGTCGGCAGGTCCGTGGTGATGGAGAGGTGCGGCTGCTCCAACAGGCGCTCAATTTCCAAGAAGCTCACAACGACAATCGAAAGACGCCCGCATTTGCCGACAATTTGTGGGTGATGTACGACTACAATCGCGGTTACAGTCCCGACCTCGAGACGTCGGGCTGTATGGACGTCTTCCGGTTGCCGAAACCGGCGTACTACTTTTATCAGAGTCAGCGCGACCCGGAACCAAAGCTCTCGAACGCGATCTCGGGGCCGATAGTTTATATTGCCAACAACTGGACGGAATCCTCGCCGACCTCGGTGCGCGTCTACAGCAATTGCGATGAGGTGTCGCTGTTTGTCAACGACAGGCTCGTCGGCACGCAGAAGCCGGACGACGATCGATTCAGCACGAATTTGGCCCATCCGCCGTTTACTTTCAAGTTGGAACGCTTTCAGCCCGGTTCGCTGCGGGCGGTCGGCAAGATCGGGGGCAAGGAAGTTGCCTCGCAAGTGCGGGCGACGCCTGGCGAGCCGGCCCATCTGCGGCTCGACGTCGACCTTTCCGGCCGACCGCTTCAGGCAGGCGTCAATGATGTGCTCTTCGTCCATGCAATCGTAGAGGATGCCAAAGGCACGGCGATTCCTGTCGATTCGCGCCTCGTCTCGTTCGCTGTCGACGGCCCGGCGGAATTGATTGGCGACAATTCGATCGCGGCCGAGGCGGGCATCGCGTCGATCTTGTTGCGCGCGAGCGGCGGCCCCGGCAAGATTCAGGTCACGGCGACGACGCCTGGGCTCGAATCCGGTTCGGCGACGGTCGAGGCGGTCGCGGCAAACAAATAGGCGACGGCGGCGGAAACTCACGCGGCGCCGGGATCACTTCGCCAGTGGGAAAACCTGCTCTGAGTCGGGCCAATTGCCTCGGTTACGGAGCACGTAGACTGTTTCCTGCGTCTCCTTCGGTTCTTCATTGGGAGTGTCGACGTTAAGCACAGTATACGAGCGCACCTGGCGAGTAAGCCGTGCATCATCAGGCCCGACGCTCCAAAGGAGCGGCGTTTGGGGCGGCACCAGGTCAGGACCGACCGTGATGGCCGGGACGGATGTCGGTGCCGAGACAAGCCTGACGCGACTGGCTTGAAGCGGCAAATCGAGACCATGCGGTTCGTATTGAAAAAACTGGTTTGAATAGGGATCGAGGGGCGGCGTCTTGAAAAATTCGGGCACCAAGTCGGAGAGCGACCCAGGATAGTCGCCGTGTTCCTGTCGGTACGAAGCGAGGGTGATAGTCAGAAGCGTTGCGCGGCGACAAGTTTCGATGTCGCACAACTGGCCGTAAAACTCATCAAGGCGGACGCGATCTTCGTACTCGAAGTGAGCCAGATAGCTGGTGGCCGCTGCCCGCTCCGTGAACGTCCAGCGGTCGGGAATCGGACGATTCCCGCGCTCGGACTGGATCCACTCGCGGAGCCAACTGGAGGCATATTGGACGTCGGCATGGCCAGCCAGGTAGTTTTCGAGCACGATTGTGTCACAGAGATTGGCGCGGGTGATGAGGTCGAGTGCCCGCAGTGCTCGCTGCCGTTCCCAGGGGAGGCGATTCGCTAAGAATGCAAGATAGTGTTCCAAATCGACGGGCGGAAAGGCGAACATGATCGGCGGCTCTTGGTCGAGAATCACATTGCGGATATTGGCGCGGTCCGCCAGTAGCGACTCGGCCGGTTCGGGCAGTGCGTCGAAATGAGCGGTGAGCTTGGCGAGGGCATCGCGAAGCTCATCCTGGCTGGGATGCGTTTCCGTGGCCCAATAGTTGATGCCAGCGAGGATATTCCGCTCGAGCTCGAGCTGCCGCATATAGATGTAGGTTGGTTGGCGGCTACCGAGGTCGGCACAAGCGCGGAGGAGCGGCATGAAGCGATCAATTCCGTCGCCTCTAAAAATGCCGTAGCCGGATTGCGAGGCAATGAACCTGGCGATTCGCTGGAATTTAGGATCCGTGAGCCTGTGATTTTCTTTGGTGTATTGAGCGGCGAAATGGAACGGACCAGCCGGCGGGACCATACTGGGGTCGAATTGGAATCGACAGTTGGGGCGTTTGGTGGCCGCCAGGAATTCGGCAAGCGCTGCTTCCCTTGCCTGGTCATCAAGTTCCAACGATTTCTTCCGCGCTGCGACGAACTCTTTTAGTTCGTCGTTCGGAATTCGCGATTCGTCGATTGCGCCGTGGTCGTTGATATATGCCGGCACAGCCCACTTGGCGAGCGGATCATCTTGATACTTCGGCGCGTCGTACGCCTCGACGGCACGGAGATACATGTCGGCGGTTTGACGGGCCTCGGGTGTGTCGCCGGCAGCGACGAAATCTTGATCAAAGATTGCCTCTTCGACGGCATGGAACCGGGCTTTCTGTATGGGTGGTAGCGAGTTGATGACGTCTTTCGCCTGTTCCGTGAGATGGACGTCGGAATTGTTCGTGCTTGGGTCAGGGATTTGTGCAAGCCGAGCTGATGGAAGATACAGCGCCGCAAAGAGGAGCGGCGCGGCGACGACGGTGGAGGGTTTCCACCACGATCGCCAGGTATTTCGTTCGGCAAGCCAATCGGGCACGCGGAGCCAAGTGGCGAACATGCAGCCGACAATGATTGGCACAAGGAATTGCCAAGCACTCAATTGCCAGGCGAACAGCAGGGACGCCCAGGAGCTCAGCAACACCGATAACACGATGGCGACAAACGCGGCGAAGATTTCGCTGCGAATGAACATCGAGCAGAGCTGACCCAGAGCATAGGCAGCGAGCACAGCGAACATCGCCAAGCTGGCTGCTCCAACGACAGAAAAGAGTGGTTCGCCGTGGAAGGGATTGGCTTGATAACCGTAGTATTCGTAGTCCCAGGTTCGAAGCGGGTTACCCCAGGGCTGGTAGGCGACATATCCCTGGGCAGCGCGATGGAGCATGTAGCCGGTGGCCACCGTCATGGCAAACGCCAGTAAGCAACAGAGGGCGATCATTGCGCCGAACCAGATGACGTGGCGCGCGAGCCAGACATAGCGCGGCGACGCTGCATGCTCGGCGAGAAAACGAAACTGGTGGCGACGTTGATCGGCGCCGAAGGCGAGCGCGCCATAGAAGGCCGGCAGCGAACAAATGGAAATGGAAACCCCGACGAGACGGTAAAAGTTGGGACTCCAGAATCCGATCAGGGCAACTCCGAAGAGCACAACCGCTGATCCCAGAATTGGCAGCAAGAGCATTGTCCGGGAGTCGCGCCAAGTTTGCCAAAGCAGCCGCGCCAAGAGTGTGAAACGGGAAGATTTCGGAACAATGGTGTGGTCAGCCAGCATCTGCAGCGGTCCGGCTGTTAGTTTGGTCAGTCTGCGAACCGCTTCATTTAGGCCACCTTGGACTAAAAGCTCAGAGATGGCGCTTCGGCTTGTGCGCGCGGATGCCCCGATCGTCAGCCAGCGTCTTGCGATGAACGCATTAGCGATCATCAAAAGAAACACAATGGCGAGGCGGAATGGGACCGCCCGCTGATATGCGGCTGGATCGCTGCTGGCGATCGACGACCGCGCGACTTCGCTGGCGATGAGCTGGGTCGAAATGGTGCCGACGACCAATGCGAGAAGGGCGGCAATGAGGGGTCGCTTGACGCGAAGCGAGAAAAATGTGCCCCAGGCGATGGCCTCAAAGATGCCTAGCCCGAAGATCGCGGTGAGCTGACCGGCGACAACCGGGCTTGGCCAGCGGCCGCCGTGGTCAAACCAGCCGGACGCAGCCAATAAAACGGCGGCGAGCAAGAGGGCACTCAGCGCGGCCACCAGAAGTTTGCCGACGAAAGCGGGAAGCCACGTGACGGGAAGGCCTGCCAGGAAATTATAAGTTTCGTCCTCATGCTCGACCGAGAAGAGAATGGCGGCAGCACCTACGGCATACAGCGCGGCCGCGAAAAGGGACGACGCAAAGAGCCAGGCGGGGAGGTCCGTCCCCGGCGCGGTGAACCACGCGGAGACGCATTGCTCGGCGATCGCCATGACCGCCACGGCGATCCAGAGACCGCGAAGCACGCGGTACTCCTTCCAGGCGAAGCGGCAAACTGCGGGGGTGAAAGTGGCGGTGGACATGGCGAATTGAAAATGACGAAGTTCGAATGACGAATGCTGATTTCGGAATGTGGAGCTTGGATTAAGCGTGAACGGGTTGGGGTACGACGGATGTTGGTGTTGGCGGCGCCGTCGTCATGTAGGCGACGAAGATTTCTTCGAGGGAGGGTGTACGGGCTTCGACGGCGACGATGCCGCCGGCGAAACGGAGTCGCTCGATTGTGGCGTCGTCGAAGTCGCGGATGAGCATTTCCCACTGGCGGCCGCGGTGGCGCTGTTGGATAATCCGACCGCTGGTAGCAGGCGGATTCGGCGGATTGGCGTCGCCGACCGTGACCGTGAGCTGGCGAGTAGTGCGCTTCAGGTCGTCGAGCCGCTCGACCAACAGCAGCCGGCCGGTGTGCATGATCGCCACGATGTCGGCGACGCGCTCGACTTCGCCGATTTGATGGCTGGAGAGGAGCACGGTGCGGCCTTCGGCGGCGATGTCGACCATGCTTTCGAGAAACTCGCGGCGGACCATGGTGTCGAGGCCGGAGGTTGGCTCATCGAGGATCAACAGCTCAGGTCGGTGGGCCATGGCGAGGGCGAGGGCGACTTTGGCCCGCATGCCTTTGGAGAGCTGGCTGAGCTTGCGATCGAGCGGCACGTGGAAGCCTTCGACCAGCGTCCGAAAGTGGTGCTCGAAACCATCGGGATAGAAGCCGGCGGTAAACCAGCCGATCTCGGCGGCGGTCATCCATTCGTAGAGCGTTGGTCGCTCGGGCAGGTAGCCGACGCGGCGGCGAATTTCGAGGCCGTGCCCGCAACTATTAAGGCCGAGTACGCGGACGTCGCCGGCGGTGCCGTCAGCGAGGCCGAGCATTAGGCGAATCGCCGTGGTTTTGCCCGCGCCGTTTTCGCCGAGGAGCGCAAACACGATGCCGGGCGGCACGGTGAGCGAAACATCGTTGAGGGCGGTGTGGCGGCCAAAGTGTTTGGTGACGCTCGTTAGTTCGATGACGGATGTGGGAGGCATGGTGTTGCTCCGAATCGTATCCTGTGCATAAATGTGCGGTCTGCTGCGCGTCGCGGCTAAGCTTGTTTGTCCTTGTTGCGCCGAGCCGCGACCAGTTCGGCACACATGATCTGCTGGATTTCGTTCGCATCCAATCCGCTTTGAGCGGCTTCTCGGAGGACGTTGCGGAGTCGCAGTCGGATCAGTTTGGTGCGTTCGACCTGGCATTGGCGTCGGGCAGCTTGCGCGACTGCCAGTCCCGTGCCGCGGACGGCGTCCAGCACACCATCGTCTTGGAGTTGGCGATAGGCGCGGGCGACAGTGTTGGGATTGATCGCCAGCTCGCGGGCGAGTTCGCGAACGCTGGGGACGATCTCTCCGGGCCGCAGCGCGTCGTCGGCGATGGCGAATTTCACCTGGCGAACAATTTGGTCGTAGACCGCCAGGCCGTTATGGGCGTCGATTTTGAGAAACACGGCAGGCCCCGCATTGTGTACTAGCGTACTAGTACGGTAGCGGAGGGCAGAATTTTCGTCAAGCGGTCCGGCGCGAATGCTCGCGACAGCCTGCGCGGGCTCTGGACCGCCAGCCTTCTACACGGCTCTGCCGTCCCATTTGAAGGGTGCCTACTTCTTCACGCCGAGGCGGTAATTGCCGGGCGTAATCCCTAGGCGGGTCTTGAAGGCCGACACCAAGTGTGCCGTCGTACGAAAGCCGCTGAGACGGGCGATTTGGAAGAGATCGTAGTCGGTCTCGCGCAACAGCGTTTTGACCCGTTCCAGCCGGGTGCGCTGGATTTGCTCTTTCGGTCCGAAACCCAGGTACTTGATAAAGCGGCGCTCCAACGTCGAACGAGAAATCTGGCAATAGTCAATGACGTCATCGACGTTTATGCCTTCGCAGGCGTTTTCGCGAATGTACGTCAGCGCGGAGACCAACTCCTCGTCGGGAATTGCCAGAAAATCGCTCGAGAGACGAGTTTGAACTCCTTTCGGAGCGATCAGAATGGTTTCTTTTGGCGGAGCTTCACCTTGACTCATGATCTTGTCCAGCAGGCTGGCTCCTTCGTAGCCGATGCGCAAGGTATCCGGCACGACACTGCTGAGCGGAGGATTCGACAACTCGCAAATGACTTCATCGTTGTCGACGCCAATCACGGCCACCTCTTCAGGAACTTTGAGACCAGCCAACTCGCAAGCGGTCACAATTTGTCGGCCGCGGACGTCATTGCACGCCATGATTCCGACTGGCTTGTGCAGCTCCCGTACCCAGGGTACCAACTGCTCAACGTGAATCTCTCCGTACCTTTCCTGCGCCAGCGAGCCTCCGGCACCACTCTTCGAGTAGGGCGATGATTCGAAGTTTGTCGCCTCAATCGACCGCCCGGCAAGATAGCTGACGAACGCCTCGGCGCGTTTGTCCGAGAATACGACGTTGCGAAATCCGCAGTACGCCAAATTGCGAAAACCTCGTTCCAGCAAATGGTCAGCCGCAAGAACGGCTGCGGCGGTGGGATCCGTGTCAAAAACTGCGCCCCCAGGCAGCCGGTAGATTCCTCGCAGATCGACCGTCGGCAGTTGAAGCGACTTAACTGCGTTGGCGACTTCGTCGGTTTCCAAACGAGCGATGATGCCGTCTCCGCGCCAGCGTTTGATGGATGCCGGTAGCGCTTCGGTGACGCTGCGTTCCAGGTGAAGCAGTTGCCAATTCATATGGGCGCGCACATACGAGGCAATTCCCAGCAGGCAGCCGCGTCCGTAGGCGCGGCTGGACTCAATCACGAGCAGAACTCTCTTTTGCTTTGGCACCGGCTTAACCGCCAACAAGAAATCAACTGCGGGAGAATGATAATCAGCGGCGATGGACTCCGGCAGCACGCGCGGAGCCGATCGACAAGATACTGAAAAAAGTACGGCGTTTCCACGTCCAATCCCTAGATTCTAAGTCGCCGCATCGATTGACGCAAATTCGATACGATTTGCCGAATTGGTCGGCTTGCCCGGGGAGGGCGATCGGGCAGAATGATTTTCCCGATTTGGCGGAGCGCCGGAAGCGTTTCCTATACCGGTCGATAACCGTCAATTCGAGGGGAGGAGGCGCTGAGTGCAGCTAGATGTTCGATAGAAGCCCGCATTACGACGAAATCGTGCAACAAAGCGGGACGCTCGAATGGCGCCGCGAAGGTCGCACGAGCTGGGCTCGCCGCGTTGGGGGATTTTGACAATCGAATGGTGTTTTTATCGTATCCCGTTTCATTGCAAGGCTTTCGCAACGTAACTAAAATCAGGAGTGGGTTTTGAAACTCTTTTCTTAGGTTGTACTTCTGGAGGTGTTCTAATGAATCGGTTGAGTCGCAGATTTTATCTATCGCTTATGGCCGTGGCTGTTGTTGCGGTCGCGCCGTCGATCTCTCGCGCGGCCGTCGTGCTGTACGAGCAGACCTTTCATGTCGCTGCGGGAGACCCGGATCATCCCCTCACGGACTTCGGATGGA
>DASYDU010000406.1:0-13242 GCA_036499445.1 Lacipirellulaceae bacterium | reverse complement strand
ACATGGCGAATCGTTGCGACGCTAATTCTTGCTCGGTGTCGCGGTGGCCAACATGCCGAGTGCCTCCTGCACGAGCCGGGTCTGCTCGTCCGGCGTGATTTTCTCCTGAACTACCTTGCGCGCCAGGCCGACAGCCAAATTCGCGCTGGTCGTGGCCAGCTCCTGAATCGCGGCGTGCTTGGCCTGGTCGATTTCACGCTTGGCTCGATTCGCTTCATCTTGCGCGGCGTGCTTGGCGTCGGCGACAATCTGGCCCTTGGCGACCTCGGCCTCGCGCCGCGCGTCTTCGAGCATCGCGCGGATTTCGCCCGCCGTGGCGGCAAGCTTGGCTTCGTGCTCGGCCAGTAGTCGCTTAGCCTCCTCGTGCTTGGCGGCCGCAGCGGCAATGTTATCGGCAATCTTTTGCTCGCGCTCATCCAAGGCAGCGGCTATTTGCGGCCAGGCAAACTTGCGCAGGACCGCGAACAGCAACAGGAATACGATCGCGGTAAATATCGCCAAGTCCGGATCGAATACTAACGGATTCGGATTTTCACTCTCCGCCGCCGCGGTCGTCGAACCAGTTTCACGAGGCTCTTCGGCCCGAACGGCGCACGCGCTGAGAAAGGCGCTCACCGCAACCAAACAAACTCCGAGGATGTTGTAAGTTCTCATAGTGGGCTTCTGACAGATACGAGTGCCATAATACGTGCCGCGCGCCAGGCAATTCGCGCCGCCGGTGGCGCGAAGCGATTCGCGCTACTTCACGAAGATACCGATGAGGCACACAATCAACGCGAAAAATGTTGCGCCTTCGATCAGCGCGGCGGCGATAATCATCGCTCCCTGGATATTGCCGGACGCTTCTGGCTGCCGCGAAATACCCTCCACGGCCTGGCCGCCGATGCGACCAATACCGAGTCCCGCGCCTAAGATGGCCAGACCGGCCCCGACGGCCGCGCCTAAGTCCATTTTGAAGCTACCGCCCGCCGCGTCCGCGGCCATTGCCGGCGAGGTAATCATCATAATTGCTAGACAAATCACGCCCATACGAATCAAGTTTCCCATAGTTCGTCTCCTTGCTTAAAGCGAAGTTTGTAATGAATTGGTTGTCAATGTGAACAATGTCTACTAAGCGGCTATTGGCCGATTCTCTTAGTGCGGATGCACAGCCATGCCGATAAACAGCGCGGTCAAAAACGCAAAAATGTATGCCTGAATAAACGCCACCAGCAATTCCAACGTGCTCAGCGCCACCGCTCCGAGCACGCTCATCGGCGCCACGCCGATCCACAGTACTAAAGTTGTGGAAGTTACAGCGATAAACGCCATTAGTACCGCAAGCACGACGTGTCCGCCGATCATATTCGCCAGCAACCGAATTGCCAACACAAAATGCTTGATTAGCAGTCCCATGACCTCAATGACAAAAACCAACGGTATGAGGAAGACACCGATAGCTTTTGGAACATCCATGTGCGGCACCTGGGCCTTCCAGAATCCCACGGCGCCCGTCTTCCTCATGCCGGTGCCGATTACAACCACGAACACGACGAATGCTAATGCGGACGTAGTTCCCAATGCGCCCGTCGGAGAGCCCGCCCACGGAATCATGCCCATCAAATTGCAGCCGAGCACGAAGAAGAATATGGTCCAAATCAGCGGCAGAAAATGATCCGCGTCATGACCGCCAATCGATGGCCGGGCAACATTGTCACGGAAGAACAGCAACATCGCCTCAAACATATTCCAAATCCGGCCGCGCGGCCCGGCGCCACCGCGCATCCAGCGAGCGAGACCGATGAATGCGACACACATCGCCAATGCGACCGTCAATTCCAAGACCATGAACTTGGTGACCTTCAGGTCGAGCGGCTGAAAGATCTGATCCACAATCGGGATTCCGGTGTGCGACTCCCAAATCGGCTTGTAGACTTCGTGACCATGGTGATCGACGACCGGCCGTCCGTCGGAATCCTTTTTCAATGTGGCGAGCGGCTGCGGCAAATCAATGATGCCGTCCCCGCGAGGCGACATGAATCGCGGAACGTGAAAATCCGGTGCGTCTTGAACGTGACCGAAGAGCTCGCTGGGGTCGAGGGCGCTGTGGCTGGCCATGACTCAACCTCGCTCGCCAGCAATTAGGCCGGTCATGGAAACCGTTGTAACTCTGGCATCCTGGCCGGCCGCAACATTCCGCAATTGCTGGATTGTGTCGGCAACTAGCGCAGACAGGTACAGAGGCACGACGTATACGACCGCAGAAATAGGCACCACCGCTCTGGCAAAAATCGCGACGGCCAGGGCCGTGAACAACGGCAGAAACAAGCGAACAACGCTCGCCGTCAGCATGGCCGCAGTTGCGTTAGCGGTCGGCATAAAGGCGGAAGCACAGATTTCGGACAACCACAGTGAACTCACGATTGCGGCGGCAAATACCGCCACAATAACCGCGCCCGATATCCCAAACAGCAAGAACGCAATGGGTGCCAAAAGCAGCGCAGTGCCAAATGTGACGACAACAACCAAGGCTGCGCGTCGAGGCGTTTTCATAGGCGCCACGGTCCGCGTTGGAGATGAAGTGCGCTTCACGGAAGATTTCGCGGTCAGTGTCTAGGCTGGAGAAAAATCAGTCGTCCTTCGCCAGGGTATTAACCAGTCGAATTACGTGCCGGATTCCGAAGGTGCAGCCCACGACAAGTCCCACCACCAGGAAGACTAACACCGTGCCGAGTCGTCTATCGATCCAAAAACCGGCCAGACCGGGCAGGATCATCTCTAGCGAAACGACGATGATTCGAGACACCCACTCGTAGGCTCTTGCCAGCACAGAGCGGTCGTCCGTTGGAGTCGACACCAGGGGCACGACATTGCGGGGTAGGTTTCGTCGGCCCGACGCCGCAAGAAATCTCGTGGTAATGACTTGCGACTAGGGGACTATCCGCGGCCAAGGGCGTGCCGGTACACGCGTCCTCGTGCTCGGCAATTCTGCCTAACCTTGCGTTGTGTGTCAACGCCTCGCGGCGGCAATTCGTGCTTTTTTTCACAAAGTCAGCGACGCGCTGCAAATGGTAGCTCCTCAAGAGGTTATGCGCGCCTTTGGGTCGTCCGGCTGTTGCCTCTGAGGTCGGTCCTGGACGAGTATCCCGCGCCTCCGCGTGGCCGCACACGAAAGCCGCCCAACTCATGTTTCTCAGCCCGCTAAGACGTCGTAAGTATTTGATTCAGCCAAGAAATACGCTCAAACAAAGCGAGATCACATAGGCATACAGAGCCATTTGCATTTAGGAACTGGAGTGATTAGGGTAAATAGGAGGTTTATGGCGATTTTTCTAGCCGAAATTGGCGTATTTTTGTCCAGATAATACTCCCTACGGGGGGATCGTAGATCAGGTATACGTTCGATGACTGCCGCCGCACTGAAGCTACTTCCGTATCGAGATTTGACCCAATTGGCCCGGTCTCAGGGCGTCGCTGGCTGGCATTCGATGCGAAAGGACGAATTGGTATTGGCCTTGTTGAAACAAGCCAAACACCGGCGACGAATTTCGCCCGGCGCCGAGTCGCGGGGAATCGTCAACGGCACGGCCCGACAACGGCAGGCCGCCACCGTCCACGATCGATTGAGTCAGATGCAGGCCAAGATGGAATCCGGCAAGATCCTCTGTTCGAACAATCCGAATGCGGCTCGCGTGGTGGAACATGATCGACTGGTGGTCATGGTCCGCGATCCCTATTGGCTGCAAGCCTACTGGGAGCTGACGCGGCAGAGCATCGACCGAGCCCAATCGGCGATGGGCCAGTCCTGGCACAAGTGCCAACCGATGTTGCGGTTGTTTAAGGTCGGGGCCGACGGCGCGTCGGCGTTGGTGCGGCAGATTCCGGTGCATGG
Source organism: Lacipirellulaceae bacterium (assembly GCA_036499445.1). GTDB lineage: Bacteria > Planctomycetota > Planctomycetia > Pirellulales > Lacipirellulaceae > DASYDU01. The sequence continues at coordinate 9,371 of DASYDU010000406.1, read as the reverse complement.
CGGCGTGAGCCATTGGTACATCGACGTCCAGGAACCGCCGTGCCAATTTCGGCTGGAAATCGGCTATTTCCACGACGATGGCCAGTTCTATTGCCTGGCGCGAAGCAACTCAGTGTCGACGCCGCCGGCCAGTACCAGCGACTCGGTGGATGAAAACTGGTCGGATGTCGCGGAGCACGCCGATCGCATCTTTGCCATGAGCGGCGGATATCAACCGCGCGGCACCAGTTTGGAGCTGCAGGAGCTGCTCGAGGAGCGCCTTGGTCGCCCGATGGGAACACCGATGGAAACGCGCTATGGTAGCGGAGCGGCCCGCGTATTGACCGCTAAGACGCAAATGCCTTTTTCCGTGGATGCCGAGTTGTTGGTGTTCGGCGTATCTGATCCGAATGCCCACGTTACGCTGCTAGGTGAACCAGTGCCGCTTCGCGCCGACGGCAGCTTTTCGGTCCGGATGTCGCTGGCCGAGCGGCGTCAGGTGATTCCGGTCATTGCCAGTTCGCCGGACGGGGTCGAACAACGGACGATCATCTTGGCGGTGGAGCGGAATACGAAGGTGCTCGAGCCGCGCGTTCGGCAGCTCACGCAATAGAGTCGGGCGGCACTGGGGCGTATTTGCGGCCGCCGCCGGGCCGCGAATCTCCGTATTCAGATGCCCCAATTTCTATTAAGTTGGAGGGTGTATTGAGGCATCCTCCACGGACGAAACGCAGTGTCCTTCGACATCAGCTCGATTTTGCGCGATTGGCCTTACCGTCCGGACGACATCACGGTCCGGGTCGTCGAAGGTGAAGACGGGCGGCGCAAGATTCAACTTCGGCTCGATCTCGGCATTCTGCAAATGGAATTCGACGGGCGGCCGGACGGGCGGCGGATCCACGAGTGCGACTCGTGGTACGACTATCATCTTCGGCGCCAGCGGGAGCACGACGCGGCCCATCCCGATGCGGCCCCTTATGTCTTGGAGCCGGAAGACTGCGCTGAGATGCTGCGGGAAGGCGTGCAGTATTACCATCGCTATTTGAGCTTCTGGCATTTAGAGCTCTACGAATTGTGCGCACGCGATACGGAGCGGAACCTGCGGCTGTTTACGTTTGTCCGCGAGCACGCCCGCGATGAGCGGGTGCGGCTCGAGTTCGATCAATGGAGGCCCTACGTAACGATGATGCACGCGCGAGCGGTGGCGACGCCGCTGGTGCAGCTCGAGCAATGGGAAGCGGCGGTGAATGTGCTCGACGCGGGAATTCGCGGGATCGAGAAATTTTTGGAAGAATACAACCAGAAGGAAAAGGCAGGGCAAGTTGGCGAGCTGAACTTCCTCCAGCGCTGGAAACGTGAGATTCTGGAGAAGACACACCCGGCCGGTGCGCAGTCTGGTGACGGGCCGGGGGCCGCCGTGGAAGCTCCGCCAGACCCCATCGATCAGTTGCGAGCCGAATTGGGCCGAGCCATCGCCGAGGAACGATACGAAGACGCATCGCGACTGCGCGATGATTTGCGGCGGTTGGAAGAGCCGCCCCCGCCGCAGACCGGCACTTGGACCGCGTGACGTCGAGCCGCGATCGCTGGGAATCCGGGCGTACCAGTGCTGCCGATTGTCGCAACACCTCTGGCGGGCGATAATTCTATTCATCGCCCCATGAGGTTTCCCGCATGCCCGATCTTTCCGATTCTCTTTCGGCGAAACGTGATCGATTGCTTGCGCTCGTCCGCGGCTACGGCAGCTGCGCGGTCGCCTATTCGGGCGGCGTCGATAGCGCGGTCGTGGCGAAAGCGGCGCAGCTCGCGCTCGGCGACCGGGGGGTCGCGGTCACGGGCGTGAGCGAGAGCTTAGCCGAGGGCGAGCTCGAACAGGCCGCTGCGCTCGCACATTTGATCGGCATCCCGCACGAATGCATCTCTCTCCATGAGCTGTCGAATCCTGCGTATGCTGCCAATGCGCCGGACCGCTGTTTTCACTGCAAGTCGGAGCTCTACACGCATTTGGAGGGCCTCGCCGAGCGGCTGGGCGTCGCGGTGGTCGCCAGCGGCACAAATGCCGATGACCTCGGCGATTATCGCCCGGGCCTGGCGGCCGCGGCCGAGTATGGCGTGCGGAATCCACTTGCCGAATGTGGCATCACAAAGGCCGAAGTCCGCGAGCTTGCCGCCGCGTGGGGTTTGCCCGTGGCCGATAAGCCGGCGTCACCTTGTCTCGCGAGCCGCATCGCGTATGGGCAACAGGTCACGCCGGAACGGTTGCGGATGATCGACCAGGCCGAGCAGATTGTGCGCTCACTGGGGATTCGCGTCTGTCGCGTGAGATACCACGCCGACGACCTGGCTCGGATCGAAGTGCCGATCGAGTGGATCGCCCGGCTTTGTGAACCGGCGACGCGGACGATGCTGGCCGATCAATTTCGCCGGCTCGGCTTTAGCGCTGTAACGATCGATCTCGAGGGCTTTCGATCTGGGAGCCTAAATGAAGCGATCGAGGTCCATCAGTTGCGGCCGCTGGCCAACAGCGACGGCTGAAACGCGAAGAACCAAGGTGATCCGCGGGCTGAAGAGGAAATCCTCGTGGTCGATGCGCTCGCGGTAGGAGTGGTAACAGCGTTCGGCGAGGTCGTCGGAAGGGGGACCCGTTTGACATGCCAGTGAGGAGGCCAGGCAGCTAAGGGGTGAGTTTGCCGAGGACGAAATCGGGGAATTCGTCTTCGCCGATGAGCGTGCAATTTCGGTGGGTGGCGAGTTCCCGGCTTCCAGCGGTGACGCGAGTGTTGATGATGATGGCAGTCGTGTCGCAACCATGTTGCGCCAGCTCGTTGAGCGTTTGCTGGACAGCCGCCGGATGAAACGGATTGATACCGGCGATGGGCGCGACGGCAATCCGTCGCGGGCTCAGCGTGACAATCAGATGGTTGGCTGGCGAGACAATCGTCTTTCGCCCCGCGGCAACTGGCTTGGCCGAGCCGGGCGGCACATAGGCTGAGTTCGCGACGCGCTCGACGTGGGCGCCGAGAGTTCGACAGACTTCGACCAGAAAATCTTCCCACTCAACGCCGCGCATCTCTTTCCAATTACGCTGGAGCAGCATTGCGCGCTGCAGCTTGTCGGAGGCGGCGAGCTGGCGGCGCTCGTCGAGATGCTTTTGCAGCTGCTGGTTTGCCTCGGCCACTTGGCGGACGACTTCTTCGAGGTGATTTCGCTCGAATTGCCATTTGGCTTCGGCGTCGGGCAGTTCTGCTGCCAGGACGGCATCGCCAGGGTAATAGAGAAGCGCGGCGATCAGGGCGGCGCCGGCGAGCGCGCCGACGATGAAAGTTGTGATCAATATCGATGTCGATGAGAAGATCAGTCCGAAGAGAATCACCATCAGAATGCCGAGGATCAAAGGTCCGACGAGCAGCACCGCCAGCGGCCAGAGGTGAGAGGACGCGGCCGGTCGGCGGAGATGCCGAGCAAATTGCAGATACCGGTATCGCCGAGCGGCACCGCCGGCGGCTTTGGCCAGCGCGGCGCGCTCGATGCCGAGCCGGTTCGACTCGATTTCGAGCTTGCCAATCTGGCGATTGAGTTCGGCCGGGTCGAGTTCCATCGGAGACGGGCCCTAACTGGCCGCGGCGATGAATACAAGGATAGCCAGGAAGTGGCAGGCGCTGCCGCCGATGACGAACAAATGCCAGATCGCGTGAAAAAAACGGACCTTGTTGTCGAAGATCAGGAACAACGTGCCGAGCGAATAAAACAGGCCGCCCGCCAGCATCCACCACAAGACCGCCAGCGGAATCAAATGCATCAACGAAGGGGCGGCAATGATCGGCAGCCAGCCCAACACAACGCACGGCCAAATGCGGACGGCCTCGACGCGGTGAGCGAACAGCACCTTCGAGGCAAAACCCCAGAGGGCGATGGCCCACATCAGACTGAGCAAACACCACCAAGGCCAAGTCCGCAGGTAAGCTAGCGAAAACGGCGTATAGGTGGCGACGATCAACAGATAAATGAATCCTTGATCGAGCCGGCGGAACAGCGACCGCAACTGCGGCGCGGTGAAAGTATGCGACAGCGTGGACATCGCATAGACGGCCACAAGGCTGGCGAGATAGACGCTGCAGCCGGCGACGCGCCAAGCATCGCCGAGCGCGAGAACATTGGTGACCATCACAATCGCGCCGCAGAGACTCAATGCCAGACCAAGCCCGTGCGTAACGGCGTTGACGAGCTCGTCGGCATCGTACCGACGCCAATCGACAGACGATCGAATTAACGACGAGGCATCGGCCATGACGATCACTTGAGAAGATCAACGGGCGGGACGGCGCGGAAGGCAACACACGAATGGCCGTCTATTATTCCCTTTGCACCGCGGCAAAGCAACAGCTTAATCTGCCGAATAGAAGCCGTCCGGCCGTTGCTCGCAAGATGAATCACTGTGGCTTCATGCCAAGGATTTCTTCCCATTTTGTCAGAAGTTCGTCGCCGGCGACCGTGTCGCCGGCAATCACCTGGTCGCCGAGGATTTGAACCGGCAGACCAAAGGGCGCTGAGTCTTTCCTTGGTTGCGCGGAGAGATTGGTATAGAGAGTGATATTGTCTTGGATCCGTTGGTTGATTTCGTCGCTGTTGAATCGCTCGCGGATCTTCTTTTCGTCGGCAAGCCGATACGCCTTAGTGAGTGCACGGCCGATTTCGGGTACTTTGTCCTTGTCGGCCATGAGCCATTCGTGGAAATCGACAAAAGCGGCAGGGTCGACTTCAGCAATTGCCAGCGCCAGCCGCGCCAGTTTACAGGCGCCGAAGTGAGTCGGATCGGTTGAGGGCATCTGCTTGTTGCATTCGAGCTCGAGGGGCATGGGCATGATCACGATCGCCAGCTGGTCCCCGTAGCGGTCGATGGCCTGCGAAATCGTTTTGTTCATGATGCGACAATGGGGACAAGCGTAGTCCACAATTTCGATCACGACGTGGGGAGCCGTCGGCGATCCGATCACCGCCTGCTGATACATATCAACTGTCAGAGAGCCTTTGAGGAACGTGACCTTGCGAGAGAGGGCGGGCGCCTCGGGTTTTGAAGGCGTCGTGTCACCGGGTGCCTGCTTGGCCGCATGGTCCTTCGTGGCCAGATCGTCCTGCGATTTACGATCGGTGGCATGCGTGCCGTGATCTGTTCCGCTCGCGGCCGCGGTCGTCGAGCCGGGGCCGGCGTCGTCGGCCGGGATGCGATTGACGACGTGCTCTTCGGCAGTGGGCGAGGGATCGGCGGCTGAATTGGAGGATGTGGACGTCGCGACGCTATTACTCATGTCAACGGGCTGGGCCAGCACGATCTCACTGACTTGCAACTTAGGCCGAAAGAGGATCTGGCCGCCAATCAACAGGCCCAAAAGCGCGGCCGCGCCGATCCCGGCCGCGCTGAGTGACGGAGCGGCAAGTGATGGCGGGGCGGCGGCGCGGCTGGCGGCGGTGACGGGACGGAAGGTACCGGCGAGCGCGCTCAACTTTTGCGGCGCGGCCGATGGAGTGTTTCGCTGCTTAAACGCTGACCACAGCACCAGGCCGGCAATCGCAACCCCGCAAAGATGGACGCAAATACAATACAGGCAGAATTTCTCGATCGCAAACACCTGTAGCGAGTCAAACCAAAGCCCGGCGCCGGCCACGGCCAGCGCGAGCATGACCAGCGCGGTGGCCGCCCAGCGTGCGGCCTCGGAACGTCCTCGTCCGGCGAAGAAACTTAAGCCCAACAGCGCTGCGTAGGCGACCAGTCCGATGAACGCCACGGGGATGCCCAGCCATTTTGACCAGCCGCTTTGCAGGACCATGTCGCAATCGACAACGGTCGAAGGAGCGCAACCGACCACCGACTTTAGTTCGATGGCAGTCCAGGCAAGATAGGCGGCGATGGCGATCGCTATCATCGCCAGCACGCGGACGCCCCACCGCACCGGAGCCGCGGGAAGTGCTCCAACCGGATTCGACGCAATGGCAGGCTTTATTCGGGTTCCGGGGAGTGGAATCATCGAGCGTTGCTTCCGCCAGCGGTGGGAGTTCCCAAGTAGGATCAGTGGTCCGAATGGGTTCAACCTAATTCAGTCTACGGCGTGGTTGTCCGCCGAGCGAGGCCTCCCCCCGAGACGCTAGCGGCCGGCGCGCCCCGCCGTTCTTGCCATCGATAAAGTCTGCCTTGTGTTCCAGGGTGGATCGCCGCTACTATCCGCCACCTCGTATCAATCGGCGTAACCGGAAGACTCGGCACGGCGTAGGAAGCCCGCTCACCGAGCGCCGGCCGACGGTCAACCCGATTGTCATTTCGCGAAACTTAATTGACAGGAAGTCACAGATATGAACATGAGCCCGAAAGTGCGGCCGCTCTGGCAGCGGCTGCTGTTGATGGTCGGCACATCCATTCTCTTGGTCTATAAATTCCTGCACCTGCCCCGCTTCATTTTGCCACGAGACTTCCGCGCAGTAGTTACGAATTGGGAATATGAAATGTTCTGGGTACTTCTGAAATCGCGGTTTACTCGTGCGTATATCGACCAACCTTGCTACTTCAAGATGCCGACATCGTTTGCACCGAAGACCAAGGTGGCGCCGCAATTCCAGCTCAGCGAGAAGGAAATCCGCACGTTTTACGAGCGCGGCTATTTGGGCCCGTTCGACGCCTTTAGCCACGCTGAAATGATGGATTTTAAGAAGGAAGTGCTGCGGATCGAGAAGGAGAAGTCCAAGACGTACGGTTGGGCCACGCCGCGCGATCGGCATTTCGAATCGCCCCGCCTGTGGAACTACATGAAGGTCCCGGCGATTACTGAGCGTTGTGCTCAGCTACTGGGCCCCGATTTGCTCGTGTGGCGGTCGCAGTATTTCTATAAGGGACCGAAGGCTCCCGCCATCCAGTGGCACCAGGCCAGCACATTCATGGTCGAGGACTACCAGGACCCGGGCATCTTCCCGCCCGATCGCAGCCAGATCTTCCAGATCACGGTTTGGGTAGCGATCGACGACGCGCCCAGCGAAAAGGGTTGCCTGCGGTTTGCCGAAGGAACGCACGGCACCGTGCGGACGATCAAGTTTGGCGGCGAAGAAGGCTTCTACAACGCCGCCTACACACTTGATTTCCGCGAAAGCGATCAGCCCTGCATCGAGGTGCCCGTAAAGGCGGGTCAGTTCATCCTGTTCACTGAGCGCTGTATCCACGGCTCTGGGCCGAACCAAACGGATGAACATCGCTTGGCGTTCAACATGCGGGTCACTCCCGCCAATGTTCCGGCTTATACCAACAAAAAGTCGTACCGCAGCGTGTACAACGGCGGCAAATACAACTTGGATCGGTGGGGCGTGGCGCTCCTGCGTGGCGAGGACCGCTATCGGCTTAGCCGTGCGATCCCACTGGAAGACCTGGAAACAGGCGTCTTCACTCGCGTGATTCCGCCGGGCGAACCGCTGCCGCAACCGCGACGCAAAGCCGCGGCATAATCAGTAATCGAGAGTCTAGGGTCGAGAGTCGAGGGCCGGTCGGGTTTTGAGCCAGGGATTTCTGGCTCTCGACCCACTGCCCTCGACTCTCGACTGTTTTCATGCGTGAGCTTCGTGGAAAAACGGCGTTAGTGACGGGAGCCGCGTCGGGCATTGGGCGGGCGATTGCGCTCACCCTCGCAGGCGAGGGAACGCGTCTTTTCCTAGTGGACATCGATGACGGCGGGTTAGCCACGGTCGCCGGCGAGACGCGGCAGAGCGGCGTCGAGGTCCTCAGCCGCCGCTGTGACGTCGGCCGAGGTGAAGAAGTTTCGGCCACGGTCGCGGAAATTCTCGCCAAATGGAACGGCGTCGATATCCTGGTCAACAATGCCGGGATCACGTATTACGGTAAGACCGAGGAGATGTCGGTCGAGAATTGGGACAAGATGTTGCGGGTCAACCTGTACTCGCATCTGCAGTTCACACGCGAGCTGCTGCCGTCGCTGCTCGCTCGTCGTGAGGCGCACGTGCTCAACGTCTGCAGCATGTTCGGCCTGTTTGGCGCGCCGAAGCTCGTGGCCTACTGCACGACGAAGTTCGCCCTGGTCGGATTCAGTGAGGCGCTGAGGGCCGAGCACGGCCGCAACGGACTCGGCGTCACGGCTTTGTGCCCCGGCTTTGTATCCACGAATTTGTTCACGTCGGCGCCTCAGCATGAAACGGCAAAGGAGCCGAAGGTGCCACCGAAGTTCTTTCAGGTGTCTCCGGAACGAGTGGCTCGGGCTGCGGTACGAGCGATTCGCCACAATAGGCGGCTAGTAGTCATCGAGCCGCTCGCTCGACTCACGTGTACCGCCAAAAGGCTTGTTCCCGGGTTCATGGACTTCTTCTTTCACCTGGGCCGCCGCAAGCGCGTCGCGAGGAAGATGGCCAAGCTCGAAGCCGAGCGACAACTCAGTCGGGCCGCTTAGTGCAACGAGGCTTACTTCACGTGGTGCCGGCGGCGGATCGGTTGGGCCGGCCGCCGAGAAAACGCGCCGCCTGTCGCTCGGTAGCCATATTGGACGGCGAACCACTCGGCGTACCGCTCGCGTTCCATGTAGCTTGTATTACGATCGTCCACCAGGTGGCCCAGCTCATGGATCAGGATGTTGTTGAGGTAGAAATCCTGCGCGGCCTGTTCTGACCAGACAAGGGCCCAGACGCCGGTTTCCGGCTCTTCCCAGCGTCCGCCGTACATCTTGGCCTCGTTCACCAGGCTCGGGCGGGGTGGCTCGTAGAAGTGCTCAACCAGCGATTCTTCTAACGGATAAAGATAAATCGCGTTGCCCCACTGCATTCCATAGCAAGGGAAGCTTTGCTTTTTGCGAGTCATGCAGCTGAGCTGCACCACTTCCAACTGCTCGATGAAGCTGGACGGCACCTGGCCGAGCCGCTCACGAACCTGGTCCGGAGTCACGATATGACGGTGGCCGGCACCGGGTTGCTGGGTAATGATCCGATAGTCGTCGCGGTCGGTCGCTTCGTGCCAATCTTCGGGCGGCGCGAACGGGACGCGGACGTTCGCCAGAGTGCTGATCGAACGCCGGGCTTGCTTTGGCTGGGGCTGCGAAGTCCGGCTGTTGACCGCCGTATTGCGGCGCCGGGCTTGGCGAGCCGGTGACTTGTCGGAATAATCTCGACGAACGAACATGGTCGGCCTTGCACGAGGCGTTAAGGCGACAGCATTGCCACCGGTGAATGACGCTCGACGCATTTCCAAGACAAGCGGCCGACGCCCATGGTCGGCTGTTCCGGTGGTCCACCACGTCCGAATGGTGGGCAGGCAGGTGCGAGGTCTTTTGGGCCTCCACTCCATCGTAGGCAAGCGTCCAGAGGTCATACAACAAAATGCGTAAGTTGCTAGGCTTGAACAACTTAAGAGTGTC
>DASYDU010000405.1:0-7741 GCA_036499445.1 Lacipirellulaceae bacterium | reverse complement strand
GTGCGGGCTATGATTTTCGACCTCTATATCGCTCCAGTTTGGGAAACTGTCGCCGCTGGGCAGGTGTCGTCGGGAAGGCAGAGCCGACAGCCGAATGCCGGCAGGCCATCGGCGGTTTCGACTTCATGACAAAGTATTTGCGCTAAGCTCGCGCGGCCGGCGTTATCTCCTTCGTGTCCGCGGCACTCAGTGACGCCGCCGGCGTACTTGCGTAAGCCGCGTTCGTCGAAGAGCATCACGCATCCGCTGGTGGTGGCGCCGAATGCTGCTGCCTCGATTCCGCCCCGGTCCACACAGACGCGAGCATTGGCGATGGTCTTTACGCGATCCAGCGTGCCGGTTTGGAGCCAGTCGTCGCCGGGATCCTTTGGCACCGTGGCATCGACCACAAAATCAAGTTGGCCCGCCATTCGCCCTGTCACGGACGCGAACAGGCGTTCTAGTTCGCTGAGCGACGCCCGCGAACAGGGGCACTTGGGATGCAAGAACAACACAAGCGTCGAGTGACCCAATTGCCGTGGCAGTTTGCTGTCACTGGGCCAATGGACGGCAAATCCGGCCGTCGACGAGTCCAACGTCGCATACTGATATCGCGCAATCGGCCAATACGAGATCGCCACCGCGGCGAGCCAAACGGCGATCGTTGCGTATGTCGGCCATCCGGCTGATTGTTGCTGCGACAATATGTTCTCGGTCCGAATCTTCATCACATAATCACTCTGTAAATGGCGCGCGCCGCCTTGCCCGAACAGGACGAATTCGGTGCAAAAATATAGATTGCCCCATTAGAAGGCGGGGCGAAGAATAGCCACGTTTGCCGATGGCCTCGTCATGCAGACGCATCCTAACGGATTTTTCGAAAAGGCCGACCGGTCAATCGATACAAGTGGGGCGAGAGCGGATATTCTGCGCCCGACAGCGAAGCTGTGGCCTGCTTGCAAATCCTAAGGACGTGGCCGGCGCGACGCGAAAGCGCGCAGCAGAACCAGTTTAATCCGGGCATCCCTATTCGCCGGACTTCATCGAGCCGCGGCTACGACCTCTCGCAGGCAGTCGTGAAACCGGCGCAAGCCCTGCTCCATCTGACGCTGATAGGGCCCTTGAAGTTCGAGCCCTTGAAGATCGCCGCGATCCCAGAGCGCTTGTCGCCCGCGCTGAATAGTTTCCGCGGCAAACTGGTCTTCACTTGTTACCTCGTCGAGCACGGCGTACGCGGCGTCGCAGAAGTCTCGCCGCGACGCGGCGATCTCGGCCGCAAAGAAGTACTCGCTGCGCAGACGGGTCCGCGTCGGCGAGAGAGGCGTATACGTGGTGACGACCATTGTGCCCGGATACCATTCGATCAACTGGCCGGGAAACAAGCAGAACCAGATGGCGGCAAAGTCGGGGCGACGGCCTTGCCAGACGTCGAACAGAATCCGCTGAAATTCGGCGAATTTGGGCGAGCCGGCCACGTTCAGCGGCCAACGCACGTTAATTTGCTCGCAGGCAAACCGCTGACCCGAGACGAATTGCACCGCGCCACGCAACTCAGCCGGATCGATGAACGCGCGAAAGCCGGGATGAACGGTGCCGATGTGGTAGTCCTCGAGATAGACTTCGAGATAGACCTTCCAATTTAGGTCGTGTTCTTCTTCGTCCACGCGATCGAGGACATAGCCCGTCGCCGCCAGCTCAGTCCAGCCGCCGAGGGGGGCCAATTCCTCGCGGACTGAGCGCGGACCCGTGAACAACAGCCCATTCCACTCGGTGACTTCCGCCGTTGGCAGATCGAGTCCCGGGTTCTCGGGAAAATGTGGGGCGGCGACTTGGCAGCCGTCTAAGTCATAGGCCCAAGTGTGGATCGGGCAGACAATGTGTTTCGCTCGGCCGCAGCCGCTGAGCATCAATGCCTGGCGGTGACGGCAGACGTTGGAAACTAGCTGTGGCATCTCTTGCTGACGGACCAGCAGCCATCCGTGATTTTGCCCGCCGAGGGCGGCATAGTCACCGTCGGCCGAAACCGTGCCTGCGTGAGCGACGTACCGTGGACCGGTCGCGAACAGTTCGCGGCGTTCGATTTCGAGGATCGACGGATCGAAGTACCAGGAAATCGGCAGCCCGACATTTGACTCGATTTGATCTGATTGTGCGACGCTGGTTCGATACATCGCGTTAAGCTCCCCCACGGCTTTTTACAACTCGCACCGTTTCGAGCGTGGTATCGCTGGCGTAGGGGTGTGCCCCGGCCGCCAGCAATTGCTGACACACGCTGAACGTCTCCTCGGCGATCAATTCTCCCGGCATCAACAGCGGGATGCCCGGTGGATAAAACATAACCATTTCGGCACAGACCTGACCAGCCGCCCGGCTGAGTGGAATCGTCTGTTTTTCAGCCAGTGCTGCCTCGCGCGGCAACATCGCCAGAGGCGGGATCGGCGGTTGCAGCAACTGCGTTGCGGCTTCAGAGTTCACAAACTGCTGTGTCGCCGACCCCAATCGAGGCGACTGGCTCACGGACTTCAGCCCGGCCACGAGCCGCTCGCTGGCGGCCGGATCATCCTCGGGGCTGAGGATGTAAACCACGTTGAACCAGTCCGCCATTTCGTCCTCTACCTGAAATTGGAGCCGCAGATGGCGTTCCACGTCGTAGCCGGTCCAGCCGGTTTCCGTCACGTTGACCACGAGCCTCAACGGGTCGCGGCGATGTCCGGCCAGCCGCGGATCGGCTTCGGGCCGCAGAACCCGCAAACCCGGCAAATCATCAATGCGATTTTCCAATTCGCGAACGGCACGGACCGCTTCGGCAAACAGCCGCTCACCGTCGCGCCACAGGCGTCGCCGTACCAAATCGAGCGACGCCAATAGCAACAGGCTGGGACTGGTGGTTTGCAGGAAGTTGAGCGCATCTTGGACGCGGTCAGCCCCGATGAGCGAATCGCGGCCCACGTGGAGCATTGCCGAGCCGACGAGCGAACCGAGCGTTTTGTGCCAACTCTGGATGGCGATGTCGGCGCCGGCAGCAAGCGCTGGCTGCGGGCCGCCGGCGGGCAGCCACGCGAAGTGGGCTCCGTGCGCCTCATCCACAATCAGCGGCACTTGGCGGTCGTGACACAAGGCCGCGACCTCGACCAAGTCTCTCGCTAGTCCGTAGTAACTGGGCCGCGTGAGCAGCACCGCCGCGGGACGGGGTTCGCCGTCGAGCGCGGCCGCCACTGATTCGCGCGACACACCGAGCGCGCCGCACTCTGACAATACGTCATGAGCAATAAATCTCGGTCGCGCGCCGCCGAGCACCAACCCAGCCACGACCGAGCGATGGATGTTGCGGGGCAGGGCGACCGTTTCGCCGGGCGGAACGCTTGCCAACAGCGCGGCCGCCACGCCCAGCGTCGAACCGGCGGCCAGGAAAAACGTCGCGTCGGCACCGACCAAATCGCTCGCCAGCCGTTGGGCGTCGCGGATGCAGCCCGTCGGGTGAAACGTATTGTCGGTGGCGGTCATGCCGGGCAGATCGAGTGCCAAGCCTTGCCGACCGACCAAATTGGCCAAGTCGACGTCGGCAAACCGGCCACCTTTGTGCCCGGGCGTGTGAAGCGGATAGATTCCGCCCCGCGCGTACTCGGTCAGCCGGTCGAACAGCGGCGCTCGCTCTTGTTCAACGCGGCCGGTCACGCCCCGCTGACCTCCACCAGCAGATCGGCCTCAACGTGACCGTTCTTCGCGGCAACAACGACGGCTGGCTTCACTTTGCGAGCCTTGCCGTTGCCGTTTGCCGCCACCGTCGATTCCTCGACGACGGGCTCGGCTAGTGCACCGACGCGGTCGATCCGCAGCGGCTGCATCGGCCGCGCGAGAGTCGCCGGAGCGACGCCAGCCTTCATGGCAGACAAGATACCGGCCGCCTCGTAGTAATTCTGAGCATAATGCAACTGCCCAGCCTTGAAGGGCATGTTCCGCAGGTCGTTCCGCATCAGGTTCGTATTATTGCGAACTGCGACCACAGGAATGCCTTGCTCGCAGGCCGCGAGAGTTGGCAGGCCGACGCAGCCGTCCGGAATCACGAGGCAGGAGACGTCCTCGGTCGCCAGCACCGACGGATCGTACCCACCCGACGGATGCGTGACGACTTGCGGCGCTCGGTTAAGGCCCTTCAGGACGCAGAACAAGTAAGTCGTCGAGATGACCTCGGCGGCCTTCCGCGGCTCGACCACGCCCCACGACTCGGTCCGCAGCGCCTCGCTGCTCATCGTCGGGGCGTGGGCACAGGGCACGTCGAGCACCGTGGAGAGCAGGTGCGTAAGGACCGCTTCGACGCCGCCCCACGGATTCGGCCCGCCGGCACCGAAGTACGAGCGGTGAAGCTCGACAGTGTCGATATGAGGCGTGATTCGGGTCGACAGCGCTACCGCATCGTACGAACCTCGCTTATCGATCAAGAGATCGATCAGCTTTTCGAGGCGCTCGATACGGCCGGTCACGCGACCGGAATCTGAGACGCCGGTCTGCATGAATAGTTCCTTGTCGAGCACCAGCACCTCGCTGATGTCCATGCCAAGCGTCGCCCGGGCACCCTCGGCGCAGTTGATCGTCTGATCGACCACGTTCGGGGCGTCGGTACGGTTCTCGGTGACTAATAGGACGCGGTTCTGCCGGACCTTCTTCAGGCCGACCGTGCCCATCAGCAAGCGGCAGATCAGGCTACCCTCGACGTATAGGCTGTTCTCGGTCTGCTCGTTGACATCCGAGGCGTTGACCACGTTCGGGTGCAACACGAGGTGGTCGCACACGGAGGCCAAGAGCCGGGCGGCAGGCGTGGCGTCGCCGGCGTGGCCGCCGATCGCGCAATCAACCCCCGTCGGAATCAGCATCACGGCGTTGAACTTATCCGTGCGCCCAATTCGTCGGGGCCGGTAGTCGAAGATCGATGTGTCGGCGCCTGACGGGCCGTAAATCCGCGGAAATACCGCTTCCACTTCGCAGTGATGTTCCTGGCGGGATCGGCCGGTCACGGAGAGCCGCAGCGGCGTCGTATCGGTACCCAGGGCGTTCTCAACCGCTTCCTGCAGATTGGAAAGTGGCGAACGGCCGCTGTACAAATTACGGACATTGATTTGTTGGGAGGCAACTTTCATGGAACGAATAGCTCCTACGTGAAGGGTTCCAGGCGAAAATCGTCTTTGCGTGAAACCGGCCGCCCTTTTTCGGCCGAATTGCTGGGCCGCAGGCGGTTGTGATCAGCTTAGAACGAAAACCAATCGAGAAAGGGCTGCGAGCAACATGCCAGCAGCGCCACACACGAGGGAGCCGGCCGACGTAGCAGACAAAGCTACAAGTCTTTGGGCTCTGAGAGGGCTCGACTCAACGACGGAGCCGCCCACGCCATCCGATGAGGTAACCCGCAGTCGCGATGCGCAACGACAGCCAATCAATCGCCGAGTGGCGCGACGGTTTGGTCACCAGGTGGCGACGCCACAAGCTCAACCATCCTTGTTTCAGAGCGAAATTCACGCCGTTTGGCTACCTTATAAAAGCAGTGACTACCTCGGAAATACTTGGCGTAAAGATGATGGCGAGTGAGCTGCAGCGGCTGGCCGTGTTATCCTCGGGGGCAGCCCGCTTGCTAGCTGCGAAATTCTACAGATTGCCTGCGGGGAAGAAAAGAGCGATTTACCGCGCCACGACAATTTTTTGGCAAATCGTTTCGTCGGCTTCACGCGCAGTATCGGTCGCGCGGCGCGGCGATCTGAAATCTGATTAGCCGCGGGCGGCAAAGATGATGTCGAGTTCGCGTGGGCGAGCGAGTCGCCCGTGCGCGCCCCGACGGCGAGCCGGCGCTGCCGCGAGCGCGCCGTCGCGGGCAAGAATTTGCGAAGTGCGACCGCCGGCTGGCGCATGCGACTCATGGAAACTGCTAGAATGGGGCCGGGAAAAATGGCCGCCGGCCATGCGATTTTGTGGAACCTGGATCTGGGTGCGCTATTCAAGATTTCATCCGCAAAGTCTTGGTTGGTCCAGCCGATCTGGCGCCGTCTGCGGACGACCTCGAGGTGATCGGCGCCTTTAACCCGGGCGCCGCGAGGACGGCCGAGGGCGTGGTGCTCGTCGTTCGGGTCGTCGAGCGTCCACGCACAGTGCGGCCAGGTTTCACCGGCTTGCCGCGATGGGAAGCCGGCCGAGGAGTGGTCGTCGACTGGACGGCCAACACCGAGCTGATATCGTTCGACCCGCGCGTCGTGCGTCGCAAGTCGGATGGCTGTGCGCGGCTGCCGTTCATCTCGTATTTGAAGATCGTCTACATTCCCGATGGCGTGAACACGGGTCGTTGCGACGGCGCGAATTTTCTTCCCGAATCGCCGCTCGAGGAGTTTGGCGTCGAAGACCCACGCGTGACGCCGCTGGACGGGCGATTTTATATGACCTACGTGGCCGTGTCGCGGCGCGGGATCTCGACTGCCTTGGCTTCGACGGAAGACTTTCGCACGTTTACTCGGCACGGCATCATTTTCGCCCCGGAGAACAAGGACGTCGCGTTGTTTCCAGAGCGGATTGGCGGCCAATATGTGGCCTTGCACCGACCAAGCGGCGCCTCGGATTTCCATCGGCCTGAAATCTGGCTCGCCAAGTCGACCGACCTCGTGCATTGGGGCGAGCATCAGCATCTGCTGGCCGTCGGTGAAACATGGGATAGTGGCCGTGTCGGCGCCGGTCCGCCGCCGATTCACACTCCTGAAGGATGGCTGGTGATCTATCACGGCAATGCACGGCCCGGGCGGCCGGGCGAGGTCGGAGCCTATTCGGCCGGCGCCTTGCTGCTGGCCCACGACGATCCGAGCCGCATCTTGAAGCGAAGCAAAACACCACTGCTCGCCCCGGAGACTGTTTTCGAGCGGGAGGGCTTTGTGCCGACCGTGGCCTTTCCGACCGGCATCGTGGCCGATGGCCCGTCGCTGCTTGTCTATTACGGGGCCAGCGATACGTTCTCGGCGGTCGTCCGAATGTCGCTCGACGAGGTTCTGGCATCGCTCGACGGGTGACGCGTTGTGCGGGCGGCGCGCCTGAAGGGGACGCGTTGTTTTCGAAGGGGACCGGTTGTTTGTGGGTGGCCTCGACGTTGCTCCTTGCATTCTTCGTTCGACAGGAAGTCGCGAAGGCGGACAGGGGAAGGCGGAAGTAAGAAGGCACTGTTTCATCACGAAGTCACCGAGGTCACGAAGGCTGAATGACGGATGTTGGGTTAGCTGTCCGTAGTCCGTGGTCCGTTGCTTTATGCTGACACTGCCGCGATCTGCGGCGCGCGTTTTCCACGGCGGGAAACTGCGAACGCTTGTTGCGTGAATCACCCTAGCAGAAGCGGTGGCTCAATTTCTACGAGAAAAGCTGTTAGCAATTAGTTTTTGGTTGTTAGCCAAACGGAGATCAGGACTTCGGACGTGAGATTGGCGCGCGGCCAAGAATTGGGGATTGACTGACGAGCTGAGAGTCGAGAGTCCAGGGTCGAGAGCCAGAGCAATTGTGGATTGATGATTGATGATCGGTGAGGTCTCACGCGGAAACGCAAAGGCGACGCGAAGACAAATCGGTCCATTGCGATCGCTTGGTTCGATCATGAGCAAGGTGTTGGCGATGCAGAGCACTGCTCCACTCAAAGGCTAACTATCCAGCTAGATAGTGGCGCCGGAAGGCGCGTTAGTCGGCGGGGCGGATACAGTCGTCGGTGATGAGGGACTTGGGGTTGGGGAAGTCGGGCGGGATTCCAGGG
>DASYDU010000404.1:0-15978 GCA_036499445.1 Lacipirellulaceae bacterium | reverse complement strand
GTTCACGGATGCGTCGAGCGATCGGCAAGGCAAATTCGAGTACGCGAACGGTGGCACGCTGTTTCTGGACGAGGTCGGCGATATGCCGGTGCCGACGCAAATCAAGCTGCTGCGGGTCTTGGAGAGCGGCGAGATCACGCGGGTTGGGTCGAATGATCCGGTCCATGTCGACGTGCGGATCATTTCGGCCACGAACCGCGAGCTCGAAGCAGCGATCGCCGCCGGGACGTTTCGAGAAGACCTGTACCATCGGCTTAAGGTGGTGACGATCCGCTTGCCGCGGCTGGTCGAGCGCCGCGAGGACATCCCGCTCTTGATCGACTACTTTTTGAAGGAGCACACGAAGCGGCACGGCAAGGCGATTTCCGGCATTTCGACCGCGGCACGACGGCGGCTCCTGGCGTACGACTGGCCGGGCAACGTCCGACAGCTTCGCAACGTAATCGAGAGCATGGTGGTGGTGGACTACGATGACGTACTCGACGTGGACGACTTGCCGACGGAGCTAGCGCCTGCGGCCGGCGAGCCGGCTTCGGCTGCGGGTCAGGACGGTCTGCATGAACTCGTCGGCAAGTCGCTGGCCGACGTGGAGGGCTTGTTCATCGGCGAGACGCTCAAAGTCACTGCCGGCAATCGGGAGGAGGCGGCGGAGATGCTTGGCATCGGCGAACGGACGCTGTATCGGAAGATTAAAGAGTACGGTTTGTGAGTGAGGTGGTGGGGATCGGGAGTGCCGAGTAGGAGTTTTTAGTGGCCAGGTACTGAATACTTGGTACGGAGTACGGGGTATTGCGAACTTAGTAGCTTGTAATCGCGTTGGCACAGGATCGGAATGGAATTCGGGATGACCAAGATACAACAACTTTCGCCGAGCGTCGTGAACAAGATCGCCGCGGGTGAAGTAATTGAGCGGCCCGCCAGCGTGCTCAAGGAGCTGCTGGAAAACTCAGTCGATGCGGGCGCGCGGCGGATCGATGTTACGGTCGACAAAGGGGGCGGCGAATTGATTCGCGTGGCGGACGACGGCTGCGGCATCGCGGCCGAAGAATTGTCGCTCGCCGTGTCGAGTCACGCCACGAGCAAGATCACCTCGGCCGACGATTTGTTTTCGGTGGGAACGCTCGGTTTTCGCGGCGAAGCGCTGGCGTCGATTGCCGAAGTCAGCCGGCTGGTGATTCGTAGTCGGATTGCTGAAGCGGCCAGCGGGGCCGAACAGGAGGTTGTCGGCGGTGAACGGCGCCAGGTTATGCCTTGCGGCTGCCCGGTCGGGACGTCGATCGAAGTCCGCAATCTTTTTTTTAATACGCCGGTGCGACACAAGTTTCTCCGTTCGACTCAGACTGAAATGGGCCATACAATCGAGGCCTTGACGCGGCTGGCGCTGGCCCATCCGCGGATTCACTTCACGCTCGCACACAACGGCCGCACCGTTCACGATCTGCCTCCGGTGGACGATATTCGAGAGCGCGTCGCCGCGTTTTTCGGGCAAGAACTGGCCGACGATCTTTTAGAAATCGCCAGCACGCACGACGGCGTGACGATTCGGGGCTATGTCGCCAATCCGATGCACAGCCGCGCCACGGGCCGCATGCAATATCTGTTTCTCAACGGCCGGGCAATCCGCGATCGCGCGCTACAGCACGCGCTTTCGGAGGCGTATCGCGGGTTGATGCTGACGGGCCGCCAGCCGATCTGTTTTTTGCGGCTGGACATGCCGCCGGAGCTCGTCGATGTGAACGTCCATCCGTCGAAGCAGGAGGTCCGCTTTCAAGATGCGGGCCGGCTGTACAGTCAATTGCTGGGCACGCTGCGGACGAAGTTTCTGACGACCGACCTCACGGCCCGCGGGAAGTCGCCGGCGAATTGGCCGCCGACAGCGAACGCGAACGATGGCGAACATGCGAGCGGTGCGGTCAACCAATTGGTCTCTTGGGCCAAGGAACAATTGGGACAGCAAACTCGCGAACGAACCGATTTGCCGCTGGCAAGTGCAGCGCTGGATTCGTCGTTTGTCGATCCGACGAGTCTTTCCCGCGACCCGCTGCAACTGCATCGCCTCGATGTGCCGTCATTCCGACCTTTCGACGCGGGGCGATCGACTCCGTCCTTTCCCGGTTTGACGACGTCGAGACATGACTCGTCCGGCGACGAGTTGGTTGCACCTCCTTCGTCGCGATCGATTGAAGCTTCCGATATTTTTTCACGCATCGATTCGCCGACCCACGCGCTGCAGGTCCATAACCGCTATCTGGTGGTCGAGACGGCGGCAGGGATTGAGGTGATCGACCAACATGCGCTGCATGAGCGGATTCTCTACGAGCAACTGCGCGAAAAGGTGCTTGGTGGAGCGCTCGAATCGCAACGGCTGCTCGTACCCGAGCCGGTCGACATGACCGCGACCGAGGCGGCCGCCGCATTGGAACACGCCGAGCTGCTCGCGAAGCTCGGCATCGAGGTGCAGTCATTCGGCGGCGAAACGGTGCTTGTCTCCAGCTACCCGGCGATGCTTGCCAATTGGGGGCCGGCGGAGGTGCTCCGCGAATTGGTGGAAAAACTGCTCTCGGGCGGCAAAGCGCCCGAGGCCCGCGATTTGCTGGACGAGCTGCTCCATATGTTTGCCTGCAAGGCGGCGGTGAAGTTTGGCGACCGCCTCTCGCCCGAGGAAATCGACGCGCTCCTGGCGCAGCGCCACTTGGCCCAGGACACGCATCACTGCCCACACGGACGGCCCACGGCGCTGGTTTTTACCCGCGAAGACCTGGATCGGCAATTCAAACGGATTTGATCCGCCGGCCGATTTCGACGAAGATAGAGCTGACGACGAATAGCGAAGCCACGTGCGCCACCGCCGACCGGCGACTGTTAGATCGCGGCCATCCAATTCCCTGTCCCCTGAATCCTGTCTCATCGCCATGATCTGCGTCAGCATCGGCCGTAGCCGACACAAACACATGTTGGCCGAACAGCGGCACTTGGTGGAACAAGGGGCCAAGCTGGTCGAGTTGCGCCTGGATTACATCAGCTCGCGGGTCAACATCCAGCGGCTGCTCAAAGACCGGCCTTGCGCGGTGATCGTCACGGTCCGCCGCGAACAGGACGGCGGCAAATACACGGGCAGCGAGGATGCTCGGCTGATGATGCTGCGCGAAGCGATCGCAAACGGCGTCGAATATGTCGATTTGGAAGAAGACATCGCCGGCGATATTCCGCGATTCGGCAAGACCAAGCGGATCATCAGCTGCCACAGCTTCCGCAACACTCCCGACAATCTCCGCGAGATGCACGATCGCCTCCAGCAGCTCGATGCGGACGTCGTCAAGATCGCCACGATGGCCAACCAGCCGCACGACAATCTCCGCGTGCTGGAGATGATGCACGAGAGCGACGTTCCCACGGTCGGCATGTGCATGGGCGACGTCGGCACGCCATCGCGGATTCTCGGCCCGAAATTCGGCGCGCCATTCACCTACGCAACGTTTCACCATGAGCGGGTGCTCGCCCCCGGCCAATTGAGCTTCGAGCAGATGGTCAACGTCTACCGTCACGATTCGATTGGCAAGGACACCGCCGTCTATGGCGTGATTGCCGACCCCGTCGCCCACAGCCTGAGCCCGCAGATTCACAATGCCGCGTTCAGCGCGGCCGGGATCGATGCGGTCTACGTTCCGTTCCGGGTTCCTGTCGACACGCTGACCCAATTTGTGGAAGACATGCCGCGGCTCGGCATCCGCGGGTTGAGCGTCACGATCCCTCACAAAGAAGCGATAGCCAAGTATTTGACGAAGGTCGACCCGGCGGTGAAGGGCATCGGGGCTGTCAACACCGTGGTTATCCGCGACAACGAACTGTTGGGCTACAACACCGACTACAAAGCGGCGATGGACTCGCTCGAGAACGTGTTGGGCGCCGCGTCCGATGAGCAAGCCGGCTATAGCTTGCAGGACAAGCGGGTCTTGGTGCTGGGCGCCGGCGGCGTGGCCCGGGCGATTATGTACGGGCTGGAGAAGCGCGGGGCCAAAGTGGCGATTGCCGGCCGCACGCGAGCACGGGCTCAGGTCCTGGCCGACACGTTCAAGGCTCGCGCGGTGGAATGGGCGGCTCGGCATAATGTCGAGGTCGACATCATCGTCAACTGTACGCCGATCGGCATGCACCCGAATGTCGATGAGTCGCCGTTCAACAAATCACACCTGAAGCCCTCGATGATTGTCTTTGACACGGTCTACAATCCGGAATCGACACTGCTACTGAAGGAGGCGAAGTCGCATGGCTGCCACACGATTACCGGCGTCGAGATGTTTGTCCGCCAGGCGGCGCTACAGTTCATGTTGTTCACCGGTCGGGAAGCACCCTACCAGCTAATGCGTGAGACGCTCAAGCGGGCGATCGGGCCAGTGCGATTTGAAGACGGCATCGTTCAATGACCAATTCGGCGATGGAGTTGCCGACCGGAATGTGTGTCCTGCGACGCTCGTTTGCTACCGCCCAACACTGAATCCTTAAAGTCGCGTCCATGATGGACCCACATGTACCCATTCTACTGATCGGCTATCGGGGCACAGGCAAATCGACGGTCGCGAAGCTGTTGGCAGCCCGGCTCGGACGGGATGCGGTTGACGCCGATGACGAAATCGAGCGGCGGGCGGGCCAATCAATCGCGGCCATCTTTGCGGAACAGGGCGAAGTGGCCTTTCGCGATTTGGAAACGAACGTGGTGGACGAGTTAAGCGGGCGGCGGCGTGTTGTGATTTCGCTGGGCGGCGGCGCGGTGCTGCGGGCGGCGAACCGGGCCGCAATCCGTGGGGGAGGGCAGGTGGTGTGGCTGACGGCCCGCGTCGACACGATTGAAGCACGGATCGCGGCCGATGCGACGACCGCTCTGCGCCGGCCAGACTTGACAGCGGCGGGCGGTCGGGCCGAGATCGAACGCCTGCTCGCCGAGCGCGAGCCGATGTATCGTGAATGTGCTACGCTGATCGTGGCCACGGATGAAAAGACCGCCGAAAAAGTAGCCGATGAAATCCTGGCTCAACTTTAAGATATCGTCGCCAACTGTCATGGATCGACAATGACTCCGATCGCCCTAGTTTTGGCCGCGATGTTTGCTGTGGGCACTTGCCTCGGCTCGCTCGTGAATTGGGCGATCTACTCCTTGGCCTGGAATTGGCGATCGATCTCGCCGTGGTCGCCGTCGCCAGATGGAGCACGCCTGCGCGATTGGTTGGATCGACTGCCAATGGTCGGTTGGCTTCGGTTGCGGCGCGAAGCGGTGATTCATGGCCGAGGCTTTTGGATTCGGCCGCTCTTGCTGGAAGTTTGCACCGGCGCCGCCGTGGCTGCCCTTTACTGGTGGGAAGTCGATCAGTTGGGATTGGTCCGCGGTCAATCTGCGGCCGCAATTTCTCCGCCACTGGGCCCGCTCTACTGGCAGTTTGCCGGCCATGTGCTTTTGTTGTGCTGGATGCTGGCCGCGTCGCTGATCGACATTGATGAACAGTTAATTCCCGATGAGATCACGGTGACCGGCACGCTGCTGGGACTCGCGCTGGCTACATTAGTGCCGATGTCGCTGTTGCCGCAGGTCGCAGAGCGGGCGGAATCACCCGTTGTCGGCGCGGCGCTGCAGGCGGTCGGCAGCGGGCAGGCGCTAGGACCAAACGGCTCGCCGCTGTGGTTGGAGCCTGTGACAGCCGTTGCTCCCAACGCCTGGCCGCCTGACTGGGGCGTGCCCGGCTATTGGCGCTCGCTCGTGATGGCGCTGGGGTGCTATTGGCTGTGGTGCTTTGCACTCGCGCCGCGGATTTGGCGCGGACGACGCGGCCCGACAGTTGCGCTTCGGCTGATTGCTGCCCGGCTCAATCGCGAGCTTTCTCGGCCGCCGCTCCGACGATTCCTGCTGGCCGGGACGTTTGTGATCGTTTTGGTTTGGGCAGTCGCCGCTCAGGGTTGGTGGCATGGTGCCCAATTAGCTTGGGCCGGCTTATTAACGGCGCTTGTGGGCCTGGTGGGAAGTGGCTGCATTGTCTGGGCGGTGCGGCTGATCGGCACGGCCGCCCTACGGCGCGAGGCAATGGGTTTTGGCGACGTGACATTAATGATGATGATCGGCACCTTTTTGGGCTGGCAAGCGTGCATCGTCGTGTTCTTTCTGTCGCCGTTTGCGGCCTTGGTCGTTGGTCTCTTGCAATTTATCCTGCGGCGCGACGACGTGATTCCCTTTGGGCCGTTCTTGTGCCTCGCCGCCGCGGCCGTTGCCGTGTATTGGGCGGAAATCTGGAATCGGGCGTCGCCGATTTTCGCCATGGGCTGGCTGGTGCCCGCCGCCCTTGGCGTTTGCCTGATTCTGCTGGGCGTGATCCTCGCGGTTTGGCGAAAAATCAAGTCGATGCTGTTCGGCGAAAGTGACGGACCCGCCGACTGATCTTGCCGGCCTCGCCGCAACTTTCTTGGCGCTGCCTCTTGACCCTCCAGTCGCTGGAGGCCGTATGCTGATAGGAGGAGGTCGGGCGATGTTCAGCATCGGCGAGTTTTCCAGGGTCAGCGGCATCCCGGTGCGAACGCTTCGCTTTTACCACGAGCAAAGGGTGTTAGTGCCGGCGGCCGTGGATGCCCAGACGAATTATCGTTCGTACGACCAGCACAATTTCGACGTTGCCCGCGTGATCGTCGCATTGCGTCGTTTGGAGTTCTCGCTCGACGACATCCGGGAGATTCTCGCCGACTGCGACGATGACCGCGACGTTTTGGTCCACCTAGAGCAACAAAGAGAATCGCTCACCAAGCGATTGGAGCACTACAGCAACATTGTCCGACAGATCGATGATCTCATTCACCAGCAGCGCCATGCGCGCGAGGAGGAGCAAATGAACGCGGCAGCCTATGAAATCGTCGAACGCGATCTCGAACCCATGCTTGTTGCCGGTATTCGGATGTGTGGTCGGTATAGCGAATGCGGCAAGGGGTTTGCGACGCTGGGCCGACGTCTGGGGCGACACATCGCCGGCAAGCCGTTCTGCCTGATCTATGACGGCGAGTACCGTGAAGAGGATGCCAACTTTGAGCCTTGCATGCCGATCCGCAAGCGTGTGGCGGCCGACGGCGTTTCGGTGCACGAGCTGCCCGGCGGCCGCTGCGTGTCGCTGATGTACCGCGGGCCGTACGACGAAATGGGCCGATCGTATGCGCGTGCGCTCGAATATGCAAAACAGGAGGGGTACGAGGTGCAGCTACCGACCCGCGAAGTCTATCACAAAGGCCCGGGAATGATTTTTCGGGGGAACCCGAAGAAGTACGTGACTGAAATTCAATTGCCGGTAACAAAATCATGAAGAGTATTCAAGCACCGCGCAAGCGTTTATGGAGTGACAAGCTTGCCGACAGCAAGGATTTGCCCAAGACGTTCAAGATCGCGGGCCGCTTGTCCAAGCGTTGGGGCAAAGGTACGTGTGTAATTCCTGCGCCGCTGGAAGTCGACGCGGCGATGAAGCGAATTCGCCGCGGCAAGCTGACGACGATCAATGAGATTCGTGCGGCGCTCGCCAAGAAACATCTCGTGACGATGGCCTGTCCGGTGACGACGGGTATCTTCGCCTGGATCGCCGCGCATGCGGCGGACGAAGCAGAGCAAGCCGGCCGTAAACGGATCACGCCCTATTGGCGGACGCTGAAGGCGGGCGGCGAGCTGAATCCGAAGTATCCGGGCGGCATCAAAAATCTGCGCGCGCGGCTCGAGGCCGAAGGACATCGCGTGGTGGCCAGGGGGAAGCGATACTTTGTGGCCGAAGTCGAGAAGCGACTCGCGACGCCAGAGGTCCTATAAACTCATTTTGCCGTGGCGGCGTCTCAGATTGGGCTACTGCTCTCGAATTGAGATGGGCGGGTGCCTGCTGCGGCGGCTGAGTTTTTTCATCTGATCCGCAGGCTGACGACCTAAAGCGCGATTGAGTATCGGTTTATGGCGACCGTCCAGCAAAAGAATGCGGTCTGCGTCGCAGATGGCACATGCGTTGCACTACTCGGTTTGTGTCAGAAGCGGGGCCGAACAGCCGAGAAGCAGTGCAATTATCGTGTATTTCTGAATGAGTTTTGTCGCGAATTGAGTTCGAATGAAATGGAGTCAATGACATGAAACATGGCTACGCTAATTTCAGGGCTGCGCTTTGGATTGCGACTTCGCTTGTGAGCGGGGCCTTGTTAGCAATCGCAACCCTGTAGTTCGTCCAATTCTTGCCGGCCGATTTTCCGAATATCACCGACAACCAGACAAGCCTTTCCGTTCTCTCCCACCCCTACCTCTCCGCTAGGTCGCTTCAGCGACCACAGCAGCCTGCCGCACCCGCGCCGCAGGCTGCTGGTGTTTTGAGACATTGCGTTTTCGCGTCACGCTGTGTGGTATATTGGAAGGACGATGATTCTTGGAACTTGCTGGGCTTGGCATGAGTTATGGGCGCCGATTCTACTAGAGGAGCGACTTCGACCGGCTCGCGTAATGACATTCCGCGCGAATGGATCGAGGAGTTCGAGGCCGCGGCGCGCCGACCGCTCGCCAAGCGATTTCGCTACGCCTTTATCAAGACGTACAAACCGGTGATGGACGACGCGCCTTTTCGTGCGTTCGACACGACGGCTGACTATCGCCGCTGGTGCGAAGAGAATCTACCGAGCTGGTTGGGCTATGGGCGCGTTTGAGTATCGGCAGGCCGAGGAAATCCGCGACGCGTTTGATCGCCACGGCGTCCGTTATTTGTTCATCGGCAAGTCAGGCGCTATCTTGCTCGGCTTTCCTGATACGACGCAAGACGCCGATTTATTTCTCGACAAAACGCCTGCGAACGGTCGCGCAGCCGTTGCAGCACTTCGCCAGCTTGCGTTTGCGCTATTGGTCGATGAGGCCGCGGACATTGAGCGGGGCAAAGATTTTGTGCAAATCAAAAGCGGCCCGTTCGATGTCGACTTGATTTTCTCTCCAGATGGAATTGAGCGATTCGAGGATGCTTGGCGGCGGCACATCGATGTGGAAGGATTCCGAGTCTGCCATCTGGATGACATTATCGCCAGGGAGGCCACCGGCCGCGCGGAAGTCCGCGAGTCGCTGCCGCGCTTGAGGGCATTCCGCGAGTATTGGTTGCGGAACTCAGCCAAATCGCCCTAGCGACAAGAATTCGATGGGTAGTTTCGTCGCGCCGTCGAGCGCTACGTCGGCGAGCGCGCGGCCGAGCACCGGGGCGAATTTGAAGCCGTGACCGGAGAGGCCGGCGGCGAAGGCCACGTTGGCATGTGCCGGATGCAGGTCGACGATGAAATTTTCGTCGGGGGACATCGTGTAGAGGCAGACGGCGTGGTCGGCGACGCGGTGGGAAACCTGCGGCATGCAGAGGGCCAGGAATTCGCGGAGTTGCCGCTGGTCGTCGGGATCGACGGCGCGGCTCACGTTCGCCGGATCGGTAATCGTCTGGCCGCCCGAATGTTCGGCGACCTTGACGCCACGCGGATCGAGTTTGGGAAAACCGTAAAACGTCCCGGTTGGGAGTTCAAATAGATAGACCGGAAGGCCACTGGCCACATCGTACTGCGGCGAATTGGTCTCGAACCAGAAGAGCGATTTGCGGCGGACGGTCAACGCGACTTTGACGTCTTTGAGCAGCTGCGTCGCCCACGCTCCGGCCGTGATGACAAGCCGCGCGGCCGCAAACTCGCCGGCACTTGTGCGAACGCGGACTTCGTCGTCCGTTGCTTTCCAATTGTGGACTTCGGTATTTGGCAGCAGCGCGGCGCCAGCCTCTTTGGCCGCCTGTAGATGCGCTCGCACGCAATCTTCGACGAGCAAGTAACCGCCACGCGGGTCGAAAACCCCCGCCAAGTTTTCGGGGACATGGAATCCGGGCCAGCGTCGTTCGATTTCAGCGGGCGCGAGCTCGTCGATCGATAATTGGTGCTCGATGACTGACCGCAAAACACCTGGTACGACGTTGCGATTGGCTGGCCCTACCTCGAGCACGCCGACTTCATAAAGCAGGTCCTGGCCGACATGTTGCTCGAGCTCCCGCCAGAGCCGATAGCTATCCAAAAGAAGCGGCACGTAGTCTGGATGTTCGAAATAGGCCAGGCGAATCGCGCGGGTCTGGCCGTGGGTGCTGCCGCGATCGTGCGGCGGATGGAAGCGGTCGATGCCCAGCACGCTTGCGCCGCGGCGGGCCAGCTCGACCATGGCGGCGCTTCCCACGCCACC
The DNA here is from genome assembly GCA_036499445.1 of Lacipirellulaceae bacterium. GTDB lineage: Bacteria > Planctomycetota > Planctomycetia > Pirellulales > Lacipirellulaceae > DASYDU01. Next base: position 5,750 of record DASYDU010000404.1, on the reverse strand, counting down.
GGCTCCGAGCACAATTGCGTCATAGGTTTTCATGCCGGATCAAGACAGGCAGGACGTGGGTGGAGTTCGGAGGTGTGCTGTGCCGACCGCGCGTCACGACTTCCCACCGCGAATCTCGAAGTCGATCGACGCGTGGCCCAGCTTGTCGCCGCGACGATCCTTCATGACCAAGTCGAGGCGATACTTGCCTGGCGAGAGCTTCTTCGGCATCGACATTCCGTATTGAATGTGGAAATCGCGGCGGCGGCTGCGGCAGCAATCTTCGACGTCGGGAAAATCGCCCCCATCGATTCGCTTGCCCTGGTCGTCGAAGATCTCGTAGCTGGTACCGAGCGAGGTGCAATAGCCTTTGTCCGTCGAGTCGCTGTGATAGTTTTCGACCTCGACGTAAAGTGTCAATTGCTGTCCCGGCGCAAACTGTACGTCGTCGTAGGGTTCATACGCGCCGAAGTCGTAAACGTGCTTGCAGAATGTCAGGTTGCGGAGCGATAGCGATCCGAGCTCCCGCAAATGACCGACCGCTTCCTCCAAGTGGGCCACGCTGGCCGCTGCACGGCGCTTATCGTCCGGCTGCGAATGGTGATCGAGATAGGTCGCCAAAGCGTAGATCTGGCTCGACCAGTAGTCCTGTTCCTCGTGCGAAATTTGCGGAATTGGCTTGAGGGCGTCCTCCGTGCGACCGGCAAGGAGCTCCAAAAGGCGCAGGCTAACTTGCTGGTGGACCTCGGCAGTGGTTTGCGGCGCATCTGGCAAACGCAGCTTGAGATCCATAATCGCCTGGTCGACATCTCGGCGCCAATCGTGCGACCCTGGATCGGTGGTTGAATCATTTGTGGTGCCACTGCCATCCTGTGGCTTACTTATAGAAGCCGTGGCGAGCGCCTGTTTCACGCTACTGGATCCATCGGCCGGGGCCTCATAGATCGCTTGCTTTGCTTGATGCTGTCCGTCCCCTACTTGCATAGTGGAGCTTGCCAAATGCGGGGCTGGAGCTGCGTTTGGCGCCGCCAAATTCGCCGACGCAATGGGGAGTGCCGCTTGATTCGTGGCTAGTGGTTGCGGCATTTTTGGCGCGCTCGCGGCCAGGGCGAGAGCGCCAGCATCAAGCGGAGCCGGCATGTTCGCCGGTGTTGCAACGGCGCCGGTTTGGTCAAGTCCCGTGTCCGAACGCACGCCCCGCGGATCGACGAGTTCACCAACTCTGGCCGAGGACGGTCGAGCTGCGGGTGCGAGTGCGGCTTGAGGATTGTTGGCGAAAACTTGGGCCGTTCGATCTGAATCGTCATTTTTTGCCCCAACCGCCACGCTTTGTTTCGCGGCTAGTTGTTGGTGGTAGCTTGCCGACGAGCGGAACTGCTGCACAATGAGCGGCCAGAGTTCGGGCCTGGACTGCTGCAGCTCGTCGAGCAGCATCTTTTGCGCGGCCGGATCGGTCGCTCCGGCCCGCTCGACTTCCTGCATCACGTCGGCGAGCGCCTTGTCGCTCTCGCCCGCATTAGTGGCGACGGGATTTGGTGCGTGCGAATTGGCAACAAGGTTATCGCCCGGCGAATTGCCGGTTGCCGAGATGGCGCCGTCATGTTTTGCTGCCGGGTGATCGGCGACGCCGACTCGCGTAAAGCTTGGAGCGGTTGTCCAAGGCGCCTGGCATCCGGTGGTCCAGAGCGCAACGAGCAGGCCGGCAGATAGCCGCATCAATTTCTTTGAGCAGAGCGACATGGACGAACGGACCGCTGGCGCGACTGCCGCGGTGGCGACCATAGGATTCAGAGGGGAAGAGTTGAGCGCCTGCCGCGACAAGCCAAAGTTTGCTTCAATTTATCCGCAGGCAGGGCGGGGGATGTTAGAAAAGCCCACCGATGCTGGCAAGCTCACTGCGGTGGGCCGCCGGGAGTCGCGAATCTGGCGGGCACGTCACCGTGATGACATTGGCGAGGTCGGGCGAGAGCGGTCGCTGCCGGCCGCGGAAAGCCGGACAATCAACCGTTCCAGCTCCAGTCGGGCTCGCGTGTCGGCCGAATTGTGGCCTTTCATCGCCAGGTCGGCTGCTAGCAACCAGCTAGTAAGCTGCTTCGCCCTGGGCCGCCCCAGTTGCCGAAGCTGACGCTCGGCCGTTGCAAGCTTAAACGGCGGCACACCCGCTTGCTCGAGCGCCGAACGCAACGAAAGCCGGCCGCCCGCCGACTCGGCCATCTCGATCAATCGCGTCGCAGTGGCCAATTGTCGCAGCGCGTGGCCGATCTGCGGTAATAGAGCGTGCGGCTTCTCACCGGCCGCGATCAGCCGATGGAGCTGACTGAGGGCCTCGGCCGCGCGGCCATCGGCGGCCGCGTCCACCAAGTCCCAGGTCGTCCGCGTCCGCCAGCCGCCGACGTTTTCGCGGACTACGTTGGTGTCAATTGCACCATGCTTGCCGACCAGCAGACTGAGCTTGGCGAGCTCCTGCTCGAGAATGCCCAATTCCGGCGGCAGCATTTCTACAAGCGTGTCGGCAGCCGCCGCTTCGAGCCGGATGCCGTATTCGGCTGTCGCTCGCTGAATGAGCCAACGTTTGATTTGCGCTTCCGACGGCGACTTACACTCGATCGCGAGTCCGCTCGCGATCACGGCCTTTGCGAGACGGGTGTTGCTAGGCCAAGTCTTCACTTCCAACAGCAGCACGCTCCCCTTGGCCGGCTGCTGCACGTAGGTCTCGAGTTCGGAGCGGTGCTCGGATACGAAGGAATCGGCCTCTTCGACGATCACGAGCCGTCGCTCGCCACCGAAGAGCGTGGCGGTCGCCAAGGCGTCGAGCACATCGCGGAGCTCTGCGGCGTCGCCTTCGAAGGTCGACAAGGAAAAGTCGCGGTCGCCACCCAGCACGAGACAACGAACGGTCTTGAGCACCTCACGCTTGAGGAATGCCTCGTCGCCCGCGACTGCGCAGACAGGTCCGAGCGGAAACTTGTCCGGCTGGGCCAGATAATCAATAGCGCCAATCGCACCCGGTTTCGCAGCCGATGCCTTTGCCATGGTTCCCGGATTTTAAGACATCCGGCAAGCGTTGGCGAGCGGGCGTCAACTGCGGCATTTCTTTGGCGTTTGTCGCACGATCGAGGCGGCGCCGATCACGCCGAAGAGCATCAATAATGCCGAGGACGGCTCGGGCACGATAATCGAATCGATCCAGCTCGCGTAGCGCGGCACGAGGGTGCCGCCGAATATGGCGCCATAGGCCGGAGAGTCGTTCGATGAGAACGTATTGATTCCGTAGACGATGGGCCGCCCGTCGGCGCCGAGAATTGGAGCGAGCGTGTTGAAGTCACTGATAAAGCTCGGGCTGCCGGAGTCGCCGGGACCGATTGTCGTTTCGATATTATTGCCGCGCGTAGCTTCCGCAGCCGGATTTCCCAAATCGAACTGGTTCGTTGCCGCGGTGGGTCCGTCAAAGTCTGCTGCAAACACTTCGAAGTTCGTGTTGTTGACGGGACCTTCATCGTCGTTGCCCAGGGCATCTACCTGATTGTGTCCGATGCGCTTCGTCGTAAACGACGCGGAGCCGGACTGCAGTCCACTTGGACTGCCGGTCTCCCCGTAGCCGACGCTGGTGATCGCTTCCGCGTTGAGGGAAACGGAAGTCGCGAGATTGTAGATGGGTACGCCGACGGGCACCGGCGACGAAAGCCGGATCAGGGCCACGTCGTCGTTGATGCTGGGTCCTTCCGGCCCATTGATGTTGTCAAAACCGTGCCAGTCCGGGAAGAGATGAATCTCAGTAGCTTGGATCTGAGTGGTAATATTGCCGCCAAAATTCAGAACAAACGTTACATCTTTTGGCGCCACTTCGGGAACGCCATCACCGGTCGGATTGTGGGCCTCATCCAGACCACCGGCGAAATCCAAACAATGCGCTGCCGCCAGGACGTAATTGCGGACGACCGTCTTGCCCAGTGTAAAACCATGAATCGCACAGCCGGAACAGAGGAACCCGTTGTTATCACCGACAGGCGCTGCATCGATGAACAAGCTTCCAACGCCGGCATAAGGCGACGATGTTGAGTTGGGATCCACGTGGAGCCCCGGGTTGTCCGTCGGGACGCCGACAGGATCGCCCGCCACGATCATCGGCACGACCGACCTCAATTGGTCTCGGGAAACCAAGATGTGTGCCGGCAGGGCCGGTATCGCCCGTGCATTTGGGATGTAAGCGCCAAGTCCGCCCAAGATCGCCAATGAAACACCAATTGTTCGCACCGCCCGCAACGACACCGTCATTAGCAATCTCCCCGTGCAAAAATAGCCGCCGACGAACCGTAGCGATACGAAAAAAGGGTGTCAGGAAGTCCAGCCACATCGAACGTGGCAAGCGCGCGGCAAGACTTCCTAACACCCCTTCAGTACGGCAAGCGACTCACAGAATCTCAGTAGCGTTCCTCAGGTCCGAAACGTCGGACAGACAGTAATTCCGGCCAAAAGGCACGACAACCGGCCGGTCAATCGACTTGTTTTAGCATAACTAGACCAAGCGGGATCGGCAACGAATTGGCACTGAATCCCCGGATTTTTGGGCAATTGCGTCACAACGAGCGTCGTGATCCGAAAAGAATTGCCGCGAGACAGCAGCGATCAATTGCGGTAGAGTTCGGGTGATTACCTCAAAGTCGGCCTCGTGGCGATTGGACTTCCGAGCCCCTGCTCCTAGTGGTAATCCGCCGGAGGCGCGCTCGCTGTGGGCCCCAGCGGCTCGACCGCGCCAGGGCGTCCAATCGGTTGTGGCAGGTCGATCGTGACGGGCTCGCTCGTCTGAAACGCTGCGAGGTTGCCGGCCAGGTCGCGGGCCTCAATCCGCAGATAGATTCGTGACGGTACACAACGCGCCACTTGCCAGCCGTACTCTCCCGTGTTTTCCAAGCTCGTGGCGATGGTCGACCAGGGGCCGGTCGGCCGGCTACTGTAGAACAAGCCAATCGGTCGCGGCTCAAGGTGTTCATCGTCGGCTTGCCAGCGCAAGATCAGCTGACCGGCCAAATCGCCGCTGCCCGCACTGGCCGCCGTCAGCGCAACTTTCGGCCGGTGCATGTCGACGCCAACCCACAGCTCCGGCCGGTCGCCCGGGTGAGGCGTCATTCCCCCCGCTCCTCCCGCAGCTTCGACCACGATGCGAAATCCGTACATTCCTTCGTCGTCGACCGTAACTTGCAGCGGGCTGCGATTGTCGTCGTCGATTGCATAGCTCCGCCAGGTCTGGCCGTTGTCACGCGTGCCCCAGAGCTCAACCTTCGACACGCCGCGCTCGCCAATGTTCTCCAGCTGATATTCGAGGGCGAAGGTACGCGAGTTGACCCATTTTGGCGCGGCTCCAGTTGTCGAGGTGGTGCTTGGCGCTTCGATCTGAATTTGGCCGCTGGCAATTGACGGCGATCGAGCACTGCCTGCCGCCTCGCGGAACGGTTCGAGCGGCGTGAATGTCGGGCGCGGTAGCGAAGGATCACTGGCGATCGAAGCCCTGCGCGCCGCTTCAATCGGACCAGACGGTTTGCCGAATGCGACCTCTGTTCCAGAAACTCGGTTTGAGTTGCTGGCGGTAGCAGGAGGCAACGCTCGCGAGGAATTGTTCGCCGGCCATGGCTGAGAAGCTGCGACTCGATCCTCACGGGGTGCGGCGGTCGGCGGCGCCGAGTCCGAGACCCAGCCGGACGAATCGTTGACTTGCGTCGACGTCGATTTCGTCACCTCAGCTTGCGTGGGAGTATTAGTGAGTCTACTCGTCG
>DASYDU010000403.1:0-10783 GCA_036499445.1 Lacipirellulaceae bacterium | reverse complement strand
CGGGTCACCTCACTCGCCCAACTAACCGCGATTCAATTCCGCGGCGTGAATCCCGACCGCTTTCTCACCGCAGTTCACGAGCGCTGCCGCTGGCTCTTCTCAAAGGCCGCGCTCGCGGTCGCCGTCGTCATCGTCCTCTATGCGGCCTCCCTCGTCGTCGGCCATTTCGACGAATTCCGCGCCCGCTTGCCCGAGCTCTCCGCCTTCGTCGACATGCGAAATTGGCTCTGGTTGATCGCCGCCATTGCCGGCGTGAAAATCTTGCACGAGCTGGGCCACGCCCTGGCATGCAAACATTTCGGCGGCGAGGTCCACGAGCTCGGAGTCATGCTGCTGGCGTTTATGCCGTGCCTCTATTGCGACGTGACTGACTCCTGGCGGCTCGCGAGCAAGTGGCAGCGGATCATCGTGTCGGCCGCCGGAATGCTCGTCGAGCTGGTAATCGCTTCCGTGGCCACGATCATTTGGTGGCATGCCGCGGGTAGCCTTCTCGCGCTCGTCGCCCTCGACGTGATGGTCATCGCCACCGTTCACACGCTCGCCGTGAACGGCAACCCGCTCTTGCGGTACGATGGCTATTACATCCTTTCCGACCTCCTCGAGTCGCCCAATCTTTGGCAACGCTCGCGCGACTCCCTCAGCAATTTCGCCTCCCGCTGGATCCTCGGCCTTCGCGTCGACGACGACGCCCTCGTGCCGCAGCGCCATCGCGAGTGGCTCGCCGCCTACGCGATCGCATCGAAGATCTACCTCACACTTGTCGTTGTGGCCATCGTTTGGGGACTCGCCCGCATCCTCTATCCCTGGCACTTGGAAAACCTGGCCTTCGCCATCGGCGCGACCGCCTGCGGCAGTCTGGCCGCCGGACCAGTAATTGGCGCAGTTCGCTTCATCAAGAATCCCTCGCGACGTGGCGAAGTTCGCCGGGGGCGGCTCGCCAAAGTCGCCGCATTCGCGCTGGTTGCCGTCATTTTTATCCTGGCGTGGCCCGTGAACTACTACGTCCGAGCGCCGCTCGTCCTCTTGCCCGACGATGCGGCCCGCGTCTACGCCACCGAGGGCGGTGCGCTCACGACCGCGCTCCCGGCTCTCAGCCATGTCGACGCCGGACAAACAATCGCCAAACTCGAAAATCCCGACGTCGGCATCGAGCTGGCCCGCCTCAGCGGCGATTACGAATTGCAGAAATTGCGGCTGGCGAATTTGAACTTGCTCCGCGTCGACGACACCGAGGCCAATGCCAAGCTGCCGGCCACCAAAGCAGCTGTCGACGATCTCGCCCTGCAGCTCACCGACCGCCGCCACGATGCTGAGCGACTCACGCTCGCCGCGCCGGTCGCCGGTACCGTTATCCCCGTGCCGCGTTTGGAAACCCCTGAGCCTGCCAACGGCCGGCTCCCCGCGTGGTCCGGCGCGCTGCTCGACGCGCAAAATCGCGGCGCGCTCGTCGAGCCGGGAACGCTCGTTTGTTTTGTCGGCGATTCCAACCGTGCGTCGGCTGTTCTCGTCGTCGAAGACACCGACATCCAGCGAATCCGGCCCGGCCAACTAGTGCGGCTTCGGCTCGATCAACTGCCTGGGCAGATTCTTTCGGGCGAAGTGATCGACGTCGCCCGCCGCGATCCGCAACCGGCCGACTCCGCCAAGGTCGCTCGCGCCGACCTGGCGTCTCTTTTCGCCGACCTCTTGCCTCAGGGCGAAGACAGCGTCCACTACCAAGTCCGCGTCCGACTTGAATCGCCGCCGCCCGGCCTCGCCATCGGCGGTCGCGGCCAGGCCAAGATCTACGCCGAGCGAATCACTCTCGCCCGCTGGATCATGCGCTATCTCGCGCAGACGTTCAGGCTACCAGCCTGAAATTAGTGAATGTGGTTCGAAAGGCACACCGAGCGCTCGCAATCCCGAACGCGTGACGTAACCGAGAGAAACCTGGACTCTCGACCGTTGCGGAGGATATACTTGCCATATGAGCCGCATCATCCCCGCAATCTTCGACGCAGGAGTCTTCCGCCCGACGGTACCGGTGGACATGGCCGAAGGTACGCTTGTCGTCGTGCAGGTGGCGCGAGGTGTGGAAGAGCCGAGCGCCGAGTTGCCACCGGAAAAACTCGCGCGCCAGCAGGCCGCCATAGATGAAATGCTAATCGAGATTGAGAATCTGCCAATTGAAGAACCTAACGACGGCTTCTCCGGTCGAGACCACGATAAAGTCTTGTACGGTGGGCGATGATCTTTGTCGACAGCAGCGCGTGGTTCGCCGTTTTCTCTCGCCGCGATTTGAATCACTCTGCTGCGATGCTCGCGATTAGGTCTTTTCGTGAGCAATTGGTCACGTCTGATTATGTGGTGGATGAGACTGCCACTCTACTCCGCGCACGTGGTGAAAGTCGCCGGGCAATCGCGTTCGGAAGTCGTGTCATTGAGGGCCAATGGGCGCAAATCGAGCGAATCAACGAAAATGATTTTGTCGCCGCCTGGGCTGTCTTCAAAGAATTTGAGGACAAAGACTGGAGCTTCACCGACTGTGCCAGTCTCGTCGTGATGAAACGGCTCGGCATTCAGCGAGCATTCGCATTCGATGATCACTTCCGCCAATTTGGCACCGTGATCGTGCTGCCATAGTCTAGCGCTTTTTGTGATCCAAGCGGAGAGTTTTCCGACAGTGGCCGATCGCCGTGATAATTGATGAGTCGATCACTTCCTCCGAAACGTATCCGTAAACACCAGCATATAAATGAACGTCGGGATCGTGACGTCGGCGATCAAAGGAAGCCAACAAAAGTATCTCGCGATATGCCACGGGCAAATCCAGCACGCCACAAAACCAAATATCCCCCCGAGAAATGGACCGAATGAATAGTTCTTACCTCGCCTTGATGAGATAATTCCCGCGCTTGGGTTGCCCAAGATAAGAAACAACGAGAGCGCGGTCAGAAAAATAGTTGGCGATCAGGCGATCCAGCCTAAAGAAGTCACCCCGACTCCGGCTCGCCGATCTTCCGCAGATACTCGGCCAGCTGCGCCTGCAGGTCGAGCAGCTCCTGCCATTGGTGAATGTCGATCATTACTTCGCTCTTCCCCTCCGGCAGCGTGATCGATTGCACCAGCGTTCGGCTCTGCAGATGCAGATACTCCAGCATCTCCGAAAGCTGTGCTGCTTGCCCGGGGCTCAAGCCAACCGGCAATTCCGGCGGCGCCGGGATGTGGAGCGTGCTGTGCAGATTTTCCGACGCGCCCCAGCGGACCTCGAAGTCGAGCGATGAATCGCCATGCGGATGGAGCTTCGACGGGTCGAGCTCGCCCGTCATCTCCAGACCGTTCCCCTTGAGCTCATCGAGCCGCCCGGCAATTTGCTCGCGCGTGCCATACAGCAGCACGCTGCGGCCCAGAGCGATCACGTCGCCAAACCGCAAAATTCGCAGCCGCGCGTCCTCGCCGTTGACGCGCGTGCCGTTGGTGCTCTCCAAATCGGTGAGCACCAGCTTGCCCTGATCTTCCTGAATCTTGATGTGGAACCGGCTGATCCGCTCGTCATTCAGCTGGACGGAGTTGCCTTCTTCACGGCCGATCGTTACCGGCGTTGAGATCCGCTCGAACACGCGGCCGCGGTCCGCACCGTCCAATACCCGCAACGTCACGTCAGCCATCATGTTGCATCACACCCTGGGATCGAGCCAGCACGAAAGCGGGCCCCAAGCTCCGTCTGGAGACACACGCGCCAATCGCGCGTCGACGTTGCGTTCTGTCCCTGCAACCCGTATTCATTCTCCCCTATTGTACCATGCGTAAATAACGCGCGAAATGGTACGTGCCAAACGGTGGCGGCGAGGGTACAGGGTTCGGGATTCGACGGTGTACTAACCCACACACGCCGCCAAAGGAAATTAGCGAACAGCAAGCACTGAACCCTGAACCCTCTCAGTGCCGAAAATGTCGGCGGCCAGTAAAGACCATGGCCATCCCCTGCTCATTCGCGGCCGCGATCACGTCCGCGTCGCCACGCGACCCGCCCGGCTGAATCACGGCCGAGACGCCCGCGGCCGCCGCCCGCTCGATCGAATCCGGAAAGGGGAAAAACGCATCCGAGGCCAGTGCCGCGCCGCGGGCTCGTTCGCCCGACTTGTGAATCGCAATCTCGACCGAGTCCACGCGACTCATCTGGCCGGCGCCCACGCCGACCACCATCTGCTCCTTGGCCAGCACGATCGCGTTCGATTTAACATGCCCACACACGGCCCACGCGAAGCGCAGGTCGATCATTTGTGCCTCGGTCGGCCTTGCAGCCGTTACGACCTGCCAACTCGCTTCATCGTCCGGCAAATCATCGGCCGATTGGCACAGCATGCCGCCGCTGATCTGGCGCAGTTCCATCCCGCCGCGGCCTGGTTCGATTGCGCCCACCGCCAACAGCCGCACATTCGCTTTCCACTTCGGCTTGGTCGTGAGCACTTCGACCGCTTCTGGCGAAAAACTCGGCGCGATGATCGCTTCGACAAACCGACCCGGCTCGGCCAAAAACTCCGCCGCCGCAGCATCGACCGGCACATTAAACGCCAGCACCGAGCCAAACGCGCTCAGCGAATCGCCGTCCCACGCGCGCTGCGTCGCCTCCGCCAAGCTCGCCGCCGTCGCCGCCCCGCACGGATTGTTGTGCTTGATCACGGCCACGCTCGGAACGGGCAGCGATCTCGCCACGGCCAGCGCGCTCTCCAAATCCAACAAATTATTGTACGACAGCTCTTTGCCATGGAGCTGCTTGGCGCGAACTAGCGAATTTGGCGTCGCATCATCTGCAGCATACACGGACGCCGCTTGATGCGGATTCTCGCCGTAGCGCAGCGCTGCCACCCGCTCCAGCCTTACCATCAATTGATCTGGGAACTCAGCCTCACACTTTGGAGCTGCCCCATCCGCGCCAGTCTTCGCGGCCAGCCCCGCAAAATAACCATCAATCGTCCGGTCGTACTCTGCCGTGTGACCAAACGCAGTCCCTGCCAATTCGCGCCGCAGCCCTGGCGTCGTCGCACCGGTCTTTTGAATCTGATCGAGAATCCGCGCATACTGCCCCGGCTCAACTGCCACCGTCACAAACGCATGATTCTTGGCTGCCGCCCGGATCAATGTGGGGCCGCCGATATCGATCTGCTCAATCGCCTCGTCGATTGGCACGTCGCCGCGGGCGATCGTCGCCGCAAACGGATACAGGTTCACCACCACCAGCTCAAACGGCACGATGCCCTGCGCGGCCGCCGCCGCCATGTCGTCCGGCCGGTCGCGGCGGCAGAGAATCCCACCGTGAACCTTCGGATGGAGCGTTTTAATCCGCCCATCCATCATCTCCGGAAAATCGGTGTAGGCGGCCACCTCGCGGACTGCGAGCCCCGCCTCTTCCAGATGCCGCCGCGAGCCGCCGCTAGCATAGATTTCCACCCCGGCCGCGGCCAAAGAGCGGCCCAGCTCGACCAGCTGCGTCTTGTCGCTGACGCTCACCAGAGCCCGTTCGATCTTGGGGGAGCTACTCATCAAAAAACGGGCCCAAAACTAGGCAGAAAATCGGCCGGCCGCACGAACATAAAATTTCTGTCAAGACGGTGAACTACCTACCGACCCACCGCGTATTGACGTGCAGCGATGCTATTTGGACACCCGAGCCGCTGGAAGTGCCGGGTGTTGTGAATAAATGGCCCGCCGCCGGTTTTTCCCACCACCCCGCAGTAAACCGGTAACCAGGCGCGCCACGATAGCACCTATCGCCGTCCCTTTCAATGATCGGCCCGGGCCACCGTCCCCCTCCTTCCGCGGCCGGCATCGCAAAGGGGCGGCGAATTTTTTTTCGCCGCCGGGGTTGGTCCATTTTCAGCTCGCCGGCGCATTTCGTTCGCAAGCTTCGACCGAAGCGTGGACCTGACCCCTTGGCCGGTCACGACCGAACCGCGCCGACTCGCCCCGCGTAATCATCTGCAGACGCAACCCACCTGGCATCACGCCGGAACCTCTCACGCGCGTCTTGTCCAATAAAGTTGAACGGAATCATCGTGGCCCGGCGAAATGATTTGCCGGCATCTCCGCGGCACGACGCCAAATCCCCGGGTCCTGGAACCGCTCGTCGATGAGCGATTCCCTTGGCGAACTACGTGCCTCGCTCCGCTCGTGCCTCGTAGCGTCCTGCTCCCACAGATCACACCCGAAACGATAATCCGGGTTGTGACGATTTGTCGGAGGTTTGACGGAATTCGTGGCGGCGAGTTATAACGGAAAGAGCACGGTCACTCGCTAAGACCGCCGTAAGTGTTGCCGGTGTTCGGCGTGCCACAACCGACCTTTTGCGTCGTTGCGTTACGTTCGGCACCGAGGTCGCAAGATTGTGGCGAAAACTGCCTCTGCTTTTTTGACCGCCTCCATTTTGTGACTTATATTCACGGTGGCAGCCCAAGTTGTGCCCGCTCGACGGTTTGCACGCTTCACGGGCAGCTTCGCTCGCGGCCCACCCCGCAGCGAATCGCCCCGTGAGTCAGGCGGTACGACCCTGTTTACTCTCCTTGACGGAACGATCTATGCGCACTTGGGTGTCTCGCCTGCTTCCATTGTGGTCTCTCGTTGTCGGCTTTGCCGCTATTGCCGCGTCGTCGGCCGCCGCCGCGCAGCAAACGGCGCAACCAGTGCCGCCGCCGGCGACCGAGCAAGTCTCGATCGCTGCCGAAGCGCTTCCGACTGAAGTCAGCAGCCTCCTCCAGAAAGGCGGCTCGCTCGAATCCAAAGGCCGCTGGGCCGAAGCTCTCTCGTTCTACGACGAAGCGCTCCACGAGCATCCCGAAGACGCCGCGCTGACCGGCCGCTTCGATGTTGCCCGGCTTCACTACAGTCTTGAGCAACGCTACGACGATCGCAGCTTCCGCGATTCGCTCGCCTCGCTCAAAGGCCGCGAAGCGGCTGAGCTCTACGACGACCTTTTGGCCAAGATCAACGCCCACTACTACACCACGCCTCCATGGCAATCGCTCGTCCGTCGCGGCGGTCAGTCGATGGACATCGCCCTGGTCGATAAAAACTATCTGACCACGAACGGTGTCCACGCCGGCGCTGCCCAGATTGATCAACTTCGCGGCAAATTGCAGCAGCTGATCAATAGCGCGCCAATCGCCTCGGAAACGGACGCGGTGAGCGTCGCCTCGCAAGCCGCCCAACTCGCTAACCGCTCGATCGGCCTCAGCGAAACCGCCACGCTCCTTGAGTTCACTTCCGCGGCCGCCGGCGGCCTCGACCATTACTCCGCCTTCCTCACCGCCGATCAGCTCCGCGACATATATTCCCAGATCGAAGGCAACTTTGTCGGCCTTGGCGTCGAGCTCAAAGCCGACAATGGCGACCTCTTGATCGTCCACGTGATTCCCAAAAGCCCCGCCGAGCAAGCCGGCATCCTGGCGGGCGACCACATCACGGCCGTCGACGGCCAGCAAACCAAGGCCCTCTCGACCGACGAAGCCGCCACGCTGCTCACCGGCGCCGAAGGCAGCACTTGCCGCGTCACCGTCGTGACGCCAAACCTAGCGTCCCGCGATCTCAATGTCACCCGTTCGCATGTCGACGTGCCCAGCCTCGAAGGCGTGAAGATCGTCGATCCGAATACCGGCGTCGGCTACATCCGCATTCCCGCCTTCCAAAAGACGACTTCGCAAGACCTTGAAGCGGCCCTGTGGGACCTCCATCGCCAAGGGATGCGAAGCCTGGTTCTCGACCTCCGCGGCAACCCGGGCGGACTCCTCACGGCCAGTGTCGAAGTCGCCGACAAGTTCGTCGCCGACGGCGGCATCGTCAGCACCCGCGGCCGTAGCGAGCAAGAGAATTTCAACTACCGCGCCCATCGCCCTGGCACCTGGCGCGTGCCGCTCGTGGTCCTGATCGACGGCGATAGCGCGAGCGCCAGCGAGATTTTCGCCGCTGCGATCAAGGACAATCACCGCGGCACGATCATCGGCGCCCGCTCCTACGGCAAGGGCTCCGTGCAAGGCATCTTCCCGCTCGGTTATGCCGGCGCCGGCGCCCGCATCACCACCGCCAAGTTTTTCTCACCCGATGGTCACCCAATCGCCAACGTCGGAGTTACACCCGATATCGACGCGCGTCGTGGCACGTTGGTGGCCACCGGTGAGCAAACTGCGGCCGCCACTCAGCCCGCGCTGCAGAATCCGGGCATCCACCAAGTCCTCTTCCGCGGCAACAGCTCGGCGCCCGACGCCCCAGCCGCGACCAATGACGCCGCCGCCGCCGACCCCGTGCTCGAAAAGGCCATCTCGGTCGCCAGCAATCAGCCGCCCGTGCAGCTCTAGTTTATTCGCGACCGGGCATCGATGCGCAGCATTGGGCATCCTTGCGCCCCGGCACACTGTTTGCACCTTCGTGGCTCGCAGGCGACAATCCCAGTTGCGGGCTGCGACCACATGAATACTTACCAATGCATTTGCAATAACCGGCTGTTCTTCAATAACACGGTCTGCGTCAGTTGCGCACGCGAAGTTGCCTGGTGCGAAGCCTGCCGCACTGTGGCCGCCATCGAACCACAAAACGGCGGCTACCACTGCCTCAATCCCAATTGCGGCGCCACGGTCGTTAAGTGCCGCAACTACTCCGACGAGCAGGTCTGTAACCGCGTTCTTGTTCCCTCGCCGCTTTCCGCGGAAGAGGGACTCTGCAAAGCCTGTCGCCTCAACGACGTCATCCCAGACCTCGCCGTCGCAGGCAACCGCGAGCGCTGGGCCAAGCTCGAGCTCGCCAAACGCCGCCTTCTCTATCAGCTCGACGAGCTCGACCTCAAATACGCTCCCGAAGATGTCGGTGACGAACAGCCCCTCGTTTTCGACTTCAAAGCGGGCACGCCCGAAGCCACTGTCCTCACCGGCCACGCGGACGGCCGCATCACGATCAACATCGACGAAGCCGACTCCGTCGAGCGCGAGCGAGTTCGCAAACAAATGCACGAGCCCCATCGCACACTCATCGGCCACATGCGTCACGAAGTCGGGCATTACTACTGGATGACGCTCGTCGCAGGCAAATGCGAAGACCAGTGCAATGCCGTCTTCGGTGACTACCGCAATCCGCCTTACACCGAGGCCCTCCAGAAATACTACGAAACCGGGCCCGCGACCGATTGGCAGGCACACTTCGTGAGCGCCTACGCCACCGCCCATCCCTGGGAAGACTTCGCCGAGACCTGGGGATTCTACTGCGACATGTGGGCCGTGCTCACCACGATGAGCCACCACCTGCCCGGGCGCGCACCAGATCCCCGCGCGTTCTCGATCGAAGCCCTCGCCAGTACCTACCAGCAGCTCGGCATCTTCTTTAACGAAGTCAATCGCACGATGGGCCTCAAAGACCTCGTTCCCGAAGTCATCACGCCCGAGGTCATCAAGAAGCTGGCCTTCGTCGACTCTCTCGTCG
The DNA here is from genome assembly GCA_036499445.1 of Lacipirellulaceae bacterium. Taxonomy (GTDB): domain Bacteria; phylum Planctomycetota; class Planctomycetia; order Pirellulales; family Lacipirellulaceae; genus DASYDU01. The sequence continues at coordinate 1,342 of DASYDU010000403.1, read as the reverse complement.
GCCGCGCCCAAACCGTCGAAACTATTCCTGTCGCCGCCGCCGGCTAACGTCTCCGTCCGTACGTTGGCGTACACAATTCCGCGACACGCTGACGCCTTCCGCGTCACGGCAGATTGCCAAAGCTACGCCATCTTCCAAATCCCAGTGAACCGCTGGTCTATCGGCGGCCAGATTTGCCGCATCTTCGTTGGCCTACTACCGCGTCGCCCTTGACCCCTTCGGCGAAGTTCCACTAAGAATCCCTTCTCAAACGGGGGTGAATTCAGGTCGATGGCCCGATTGGCCGTCGACTTTGTGGACGACCGCCAACATTACGGTTTAGGAGATGTCACATGCGTTTGTCAAAGACCATTCACTTGCGTGTCCCATTCTGCATTGCCCTCGCGACGTGCTTTCTGCTCGTCTGTCACTCGGCGACTCAAGCCGCCGATCAAATGAAGCTAAGCACGCCTTCCACTTTCTCACCCTCGCTTGCCTACGACTACAACGCCCAAGACTCCGATGCTACGACCGCGCAATCCGCTTCCCCCGAAGGCGCTGTCGAAACCATTCGTGAACGCTACGACGATGGCAAAGTCAAAATCGAGCGCCAGGTCACGCTCGACGCCGACGGCAACTACGTCAACCACGGCGAGTGGAAAATGCTCTCGCACGACGGCAACGTCGTCGCCGAAGGCCATTACGACATGGGCAAGCGCGTCGGCACCTGGACCCGTTGGCATGGCCGGCAAGACGTGGCCGAACTCGGCGAATTTCCCTTCACCCACTTCAAAGCGCCCTTCCAGTCGCAAGCCAACTTCGTCGGCGACGTCATGGAAGGCGAATGGGTCATCACCGACACAGCCCAGCGCAAGTGCTTCGAAGGAACACTTGTCGGCGGCAAGCGTAACGGCACATTCACCTACTATCTCCCCAACGGCAAAACCTATCGCCAATCGACCTACGACAACGGCGTCCCGGTCGGCGACGTGCTCGAGGCGGACAAAAACGGTGACGTGAAGACCGCCGCCACCTATGTCGACGGTCGCAAAGCCGTCACCAAGACGACCTACTTCCGTCGCACCCATCAAAAAATGACCGAGGCTTCCTATTTGGCCGCGACCACCGTCGAGCGCAGCCCCGACGACTTCTGGAATCTCCATTTCGCCTCCTATGGCTCCGACGGCGAAGACCTCCGCCACGGCTCCGCCAAAACCTGGTTCCAAAACGGCACCGTCCAGCAGGACGGCAACTACCAATACGACAAGAAATCCGGAAACTTTACTTATCGCTACGAAAACGGCCAAGTCGCCGTCACCGGTGAGTACAAAAACGACGTGCCCGACGACGTCTGGGTCTGGTG
>DASYDU010000402.1:0-4614 GCA_036499445.1 Lacipirellulaceae bacterium | reverse complement strand
CCGAAGCGCTCGATCTGTTGGCCGCCCGGGCAGCGCTCGGTCCGTCGAAGAAGAAACGGGCAAAGTCGGCCACCGCCAAATCCAACAATGGCGCGCCGAAAAAGAAGTCGGCCGCCAAGCGCCGCCCAGCAACTACGGCTGCTACCAAATCCACTAAAAAGAAGAGCGCGAAGTCCTAGGACAAACAGATTTACCGTCGCTTTTCGAGCCAGCGTGATAAAGACGCATCGCTCTCAGCAGAACGTCGTCCGGCCAGCAGCCCTTCGACGCTAATGTCTTCATCGAGGTCCGGCCAGTGGATGCCCTGGCCGTCTCCGATCAGCTCGAAGTTTGCTTTCTCCATTTTGGATCCATCTAACAGCCTCGGGTACCATGCCAGCGGCACGGAGAGCGCACGTCCATCATCAAGTTGAACAGTCATGGAGTCTTCTGAAAATCGGACCGACTCCGCGAACACGTCTCGTTCAGTGACTAAAGTGCTCATGCCATGCCTCCTGTATTCTTTCGTGATTCTCTTCTACCATTCTTTGCACCGAACGCAGCTCGTGATCACTAAACCGCCGCGACCGTGCGACCCGAACCGGATGTAGCCAAAACTTTGCCGTTGCGCGGTCTCTCCGAACATGAACATGGGGAGGCTCTCTGCCTTCCGCTGAGTAGAAGAAGAACTTGTAAGGACCTATATCGTCAATTGTCGGCATGCTCGCGTTCTACCTCTACACTATCCTACTACCTGGCGTCACGCCGCGTCAAAAATCAATCAAGTGGTGATGGTGTTTCGCCCCCCTCCGCAATCGCATAGGCTACCGCGTGCGAGCGGCAATGCGAAATACTGACGTGCATTTGCCGGATGCCGGCATTCTCGCAGACATCGAGCGCGCCGCCGTGAAGCGAAACGATGGGCGCGCCGTGCCGGTCGTTCAAGACTTCAATGTCCCGCCAACTGATTCCGCGTCGCCAGCCCGTGCCCAGCGCCTTGAGGATGGCTTCTTTCGCCGCCCAGCGGCCCGCGTAATGCTGCGTCGCTGCCTTGCGCGTGCTGCAGTATTCAATCTCGCCGTCTGTGTAGACGCGAGCAATAAATAGCTCGCCGTGCCGTTCGATCATCCGCGCGATCCGCAGACATTCGACGATATCAGTGCCAATGCCAAGAATCTGCATAGCGGTCAGAGGTCGGGGGTCGGACGGCGTCGCAAAAACCGGGCTGTCGCGACGGCTCCAATGATTAGGAGCGCGGCGTCGACACACCATAAGTCACGCGACTCGGCGTCGCTTCGTGGGCAATGTACTCGGCGGGCGACCACGGCGACTCGGATCGGAACATCGCGATCTGAGCCTGGTTCGCTCGGGCCTCACGCCATTGTCGGCAGAAATCATGGTAAAGCCAAGCGTGCTCGGCGAGCACTGCCAAAATCGCCAAGACAATCGTGGCCAGGATCAACCGCGTCGGACGGTTATTGCCGGCGGCCGCCGTTAACCAGGCGACCATGGCACCGAGCATGATTCCGATCGCCAGTGGCAGCAAACCAACGGGCGCGACCCCAGCGCTGTTGAGTTTCGCGGCAAGCCAACCCAGGAAAATCGCTGGCACAATTCCAGCAAGACAAGGAAACCAGGAGACTAGCAGACTAGGAGTGCGAGCCGTTACCTCTGTCATCTCCAAGTCTCCCCGTCTCGTTGCCTACCTCCCTCTCTCCAGCGCCTGAGCCAAATCGGCAATCAGATCGTCCGAATTCTCAACGCCGCACGACATCCGAATCATGTTGTCAGGAATGCCATAGCCCCGCCGTTCTTCCGGCGTCATCTGGTAATAGCTCATCACCAGCGGCTGCTCGATCAGCGACTCGACGCCGCCCAAACTCGGCGCGATCCGCGGAATCTTCACGGCGTCAACAACCGCCGCCGTCGCCCGCCAGTCGGCGTCTTTGATCATAAACGTCACCAGGCCGCCGTAGCCGCGCATGTGCCGCAGTGCCAGCTCGTGCTGCGGATGGGACTTGAGTCCCGGATAAAAAACCTGCTCAATCCGCGGATGCGATTCCAAAAACTCGGCGACACGCTGGCCATTTTCATTATGGCGCTGCATCCGCAGTTCAAACGTTTTCAGACCGCGCAACAGCAAGTAGCAATTCTGCGGACTGTTCACCGCGCCCATGATACCGCGAAGATTGCGGATCGACTCAAGCTGCGCCGTCGAGCCGGCGACCACACCGGCCAGCAAATCGTTGTGCCCAGCCAGGTACTTCGTCACCGAATGGAGCACGTAGTCGATGCCGGCCGATATCGGTCGCAGGTTGTAGGGCGTAGCCAGCGTGGCATCGATCAGCGTTTCGACGCCGCGCCGGCGGCCGATGTCGGCAAAACGATCGAGGTCGACCACGCTCAAATGGGGGTTCGTCGGCGATTCGCTCACCAGCAGCTTCGTCCGCGGCGTGATGGCCGCCTCCATCGCGTCGTAGTCGCCGGTGCGGACCTGGATCGTTTTCACGCCGAACCGCGAGAGATGTTTCTTGCAGAACTCGCGGCTGCGGTGATAACACTCGTCAAAGAAAATGACTTCGTCGCCGGCGCTGAGCTTCGACATCAACAGGCCGACGATCGCGGCCATGCCGCTCGCAAAAAGTACGGCCGCCTCAGCCCCCTCCAGCGCCGCTAATTTACGCTCGGCAACTCGCTCGCCGGGATTGCCGTAGCGGCCATATTCCTCGCGCGGCTGCTCCTGCTCGATATAATCAATGACCGATTGCGTGTTGGGAAATGTAAATGTCGACGCGCAAAAGATCGGATCGGTGATCGAATCGCCCGGCTTCTGTCGCGCCTCGCCGGCGTGCACGCTCAACGTCGAAAACTGCGGCGCCTTGCTCGTGGCCGATTTCGATTCCACCGACTTCTTGCCGGACAAATTGCCGGACGATGGTTCAGTCATTTCCGTGGCACTCATCGTGAAGGATCTCCGATTCGCGGAGGCAAACGACGGTCGGCACGGCGGTAAGTTGGTAGCACCAACGAAAAAACCGCAGGTCCGATTCTCTCGGCAACTGCGGCTCTTGGCTAACCAGTTGTGCAAACAAACGTGCGAGCTGCCTTCCCGAAGGAAAACCACACTCCGCGACGTTGGCTATTTAGCAGTTTCGGCTGCAAGCGGCCACAAATCCCGAGTTACCACAATTCTACGTGACGGCCGGACACGACACAAGCCAGTTTGGCCCGATGCCGACGTTTTTTTCGGTCGCGACGCCGCGGTGTTCGGCCGTCGGGCAATCGTAGCGATTGCATCGTCCCCAAAACCACCCATTGGCCGCGTCGATCGAAACAACGTAGGATGGGATGGCGGAAGTTTCTAGTCAGGCGCGCGGCAATTGCGTGGTTCGCGCTATGGGCGTGGTTCGACTCAATCTTCATCCAGCGGGCAAACCATGGGCGGTGCTTGCGCGCTGTGCCTGTGCTTTGTTCGTCGGTTCAGCCTGGGCCGCCACGCTTGCCGCCCAAACGCCCGCACCGACCGATCATCAGCCGGATGATGCCTCCGCGGCGGACGCGGCCGCGCTGGCCGACAATCTGCCGCCCCCGTCGGCCGAACAAATTGCCCAGTGGATCCAGCAGCTCGGCCACAATGCTTACGCTGTACGGCAGATGGCCGCCGAGCGACTGGCGGCTGCCGGTTCGGCCGCGCGTGACGACCTTACCAAAGTGGTCGATTCCCCCGATCCGGAAATCCGCGCCGCCGCGCGGCGACTCGTCGCGTTGATCGACGAGTCGGAGGCGAATCGCCGGCTGGCCGAGTTCGCCGCCGATACGGACGGCCGTCGCGGGCTCGCTTTGCCCGGCTGGAAAGAGTTCGGCGACCTCGTGGGACAAGATGAAGCAGCACGAGCACTTTTCGTCGAGATGCAGCGGCACGAAAGCGTGCTGCTCGACGCGATGTTTGGCAATCGGTCTCGCGACGGCGGACAACTCTGGGACGAACGCTTTTCGCGGATCTTCAATTTGCCGCCGGGCGCTCGACCGCAAACCGCCATGCCGTCGCTTGGCAGCTGCGCCACGATGATCTTTCTCGGTGCGCTGCCGCAGGCGGACGTCAACGACATGCGAATGAACTTTCTGGCCAACTTGACCCGGCGGCCCCCCTTGCGCGAAGCAATCCTCGCCAATCATGAGCCGAATACGATTCGACGTCTGGTTTCGGCCTGGGTGCTCAATTGCCCGAACCGAAGCGAAACCGCGCTGAACGAGCGATTGATTTTGCTCTTCATCTACGATCTTAATGAGGCCTTGCCACTGGCGACCCGGATCGCTCATGGCGGTCCCGAATACCTGACCGCCAGCCCTGCACTGCGGGCCACCGCGGCGCTTGCGGTGGGCCGTTTTGGATCCAAGGCAGACGTCGATGCGCTCGAACCACTACTAGACGACGAGACCGCCTACCCGGTCCCCAATCTCAATCAAGTTCAGGGTCTGATTAACCCGGTGCAGGTCCGTGACGTAGCGCTGGCGATCCTACTCCATTTGACCGGTCAGGAACCAAAGGACTACGGTTTTACCCGCATCAAAACAAATCCGCAGACTGTGTTCGATCCCACATCGCTGGGCCTCGACAACAACGACCAGCGCGCG
>DASYDU010000401.1:0-6657 GCA_036499445.1 Lacipirellulaceae bacterium | reverse complement strand
CAAACCCAACTCCGTATTCCGCATCGGTCATCCTCCGCTTCAAATCGACATTTTGACCGACATCGCCGGATGCGATTTTGGCGAGTGTTATGCTCGTCGAGCGCTGCTGGAACGCGACGGGATTGCAATTTCTCTGATCTCGCTCGCTGACCTTAAGGTAAACAAACTCGCTGCCGGGCGTGGCAAAGATATTGGCGATCTTGAGTGCTTGGGCTGATTCGTAATCCCGGCCACGACTCGCGTGTTAGGCGGCCCTCGGCCGCCGAGTCTGGGTTGATTGGACCGTATGAAAACTTTGGGCATCGTCGGCGGCGTCGCCAGCGGCAAGTCGCTGGTATCGCAATATTTGAGCGAATTGGGCGCGGGCGTCCTCGATGCCGACAAGGCCAGCCACGAAGTGCTGGCAAACGATCCTCACGTCCACGACGCGCTCGTCAATCGCTGGGGCCGGTCGATTCTCAATGACGCCGGCCAGATCGATCGCAAAGCCGTCGCCACGCGTCTCTTTGCCGACGCCAACGATCCCGCTGGCGAAGATCGCAAGTTCCTGGAGAAGCTTCTCCATCCGCGCATCCGTGAGCGGCTCGATGAGCAAAGGCAAGCCTTCGCTCGCGAAGGTCGCCCCGCCGTCGTGCTCGATGCCCCGCTCCTGCTCGAAGCGCTCTGGGGACCCATGTGCGACGTCATCGTTATGGTCGATGCACCGCGCGAAATGCGGCTGGCCCATGCCAGCGAGCGCGGTTGGACCGAGGCGGAGTTCGACCGGCGCGAGTCGGCCCAATGGCCCGTGGAGGAAAAAAGGCGACACGCCACGGTCGTTCTCGAAAATGTCGGCTCACCAGCAGATCTTCGCGATGCCGCCCGCCAAATCTGGAGCGAGCACGTCCAACAGCCGTAACCCCCGCCAAACAATTTTGCGCCAAGTATGAATTTTTGATTTTGCTAGCGCCTGCGTCCAAGTTTGCGCTTTTCAAACTGCCACCTCCATGAGCATAATGGCGATAGAGAGGCACTCCGCAGTTGGGCCCCTCATTGCCCATTGAACGCTTTGCCCAATGACTTGAGATCCCCCCTCCGCAGGCGCCATCCGCGCGCCAGCCGCTCTCCTTCTCTTCCAGGAGCGAAAAATCGATGCCCGATTTCCAAAACCGTGACACGCGGCGCCCCAATCGCCCGCGCCAAACCTATCGCCGCGACGGCGCCGATCGCAACGGCAACACCAATATCGACCGCGAGCTGCTTGCCGAGCTCGAGCGCGAAGAACCGCTCTCGCTAGCCGAGGAGCTGGATAAAGCTGCCGAGCGCGTCCGCCGCGTCGGCGCTGCCATCGCCCGCGACGATGCCGTCGACCGAAACATCCACATCGCCGAGCTCCAGCGGATGACGATGCAAGAGCTCATTGCCACCGCTGAAGCCGAACAAGTTCCCGAAGTCAGCGGCCTCAAGAAGCAGGAGCTCATTTTCCGCATCCTCAAAGAGCGCGTGAAGCTCAAAGGTATGATGTACGGCGAGGGAACGCTGGAAATCCTCCCCGATGGCTTCGGCTTCCTTCGCAGCCCCGACTACCATTACCTTTCCTGCCCGGACGACATCTACGTCTCGCCGAGCCAAATCCGCCGCTTCAATCTCCGCAACGGCAACACGGTGGCTGGCACAATCCGCCCGCCCAAAGAGAACGAGCGCTACTTCGCGCTATTGCGCATTGAGGCCATTAACGGCGACGACCCCAATTACCTTGCCAAAAAAATCTTCTTCGATGATCTCACGCCGGAACATCCCGACAAGCGGATCGTCATGGAAACGACCAGCGACGAAACCGCCATGCGCGTCGTCGACATGATCGTACCGATCGGCTTCGGTCAGCGCGGCTTGATCGTCAGCCCGCCCCGCGCCGGCAAAACGATCCTGCTGCAAAAGATGGCCAAGGCCGTCCTCACCAACTACCCGGACGCCTATGTCATCATGCTGCTCATCGACGAGCGGCCCGAAGAAGTCACCGACATGGAACGGCAGATCAAGGCTCCCAACTGCGAGGTCATCAGTTCCACCTTCGACGAATCGTCCGCCCGCCACGTCCAGGTCTCCGAAATGGTCATCGAAAAGGCCAAGCGGATGGTTGAATATGGCCGCGACGTGCTGATTTTCCTCGACTCGATCACCCGGCTCGCCCGCGCCTGGAACGCGGAGTGTCCACATTCGGGCAAAATTCTTTCCGGCGGCATCGACGCCAATGCCATGCAGCGCCCCAAGCGCTTCTTCGGCTCGGCCCGCAAGGTTGTCGAAGGCGGCTCGCTCACCATCGTGGCCACCGCGCTGGTCGACACCGGCAGCCGCATGGACGAGGTCATCTTTGAGGAGTTCAAAGGCACCGGCAACCAGGAAATCGTTCTCGATCGCCGCCTGGTCGACCGTCGCATCTGGCCCGCCATCGACATTGGCTCCAGCGGCACGCGCCGCGAAGAGATGCTCATGGACCCCGAGGAGCACCGCCGCGTCTGCCTCTTGCGTCGCGTGCTTGGCGAGATGAACTCGCCCGACGCCATGGAGCTCATCATCAACCGCCTGCAAAAAACCAAGACCAACGCGGAATTCCTCATGAGCATGAAGGAAACGTAGGAATTTTAGATTTAAGGTTGAAGATTGCAGATCGAAAAATCTTCGATCGGAAATCTTGGATCTTTCCATGCCCCACGTCATTCCCACCGCCGAGTCCTCGCCCGACGACCGCCTCGCCATCGTCGTCGCCCGCTGGAACGAAACAATCACCCGCCGCTTGCTCGATGGCGCCGTCGCCGCGCTCCACGACCGCGGCATCGCCGACGAAGCCATTGACGTCGCCTGGGTGCCCGGTGCCTGGGAGATCCCGCTCGTGGCCCAACGCTTCGCCATGTCGCGCTGCTACGCTGCCGTGATTTGCCTCGGCGCCGTGATCCGCGGCGAAACCACCCACGATCAACATATTAACCGCGCCGTCAGCCGCGCGATCAGCGAGCTAGCGCTCGCCACGGGCATTCCCGTGTTGTTCGGCATCCTCACGTGTGAAACAATGGAGCAGGCGATCCATCGCGCCGGCGGAAACGTAGGCAACAAAGGCGCTGAGTGTGCCACCGCCGCCCTCGAAATGATCGGCCTCCTAAAAAACCTCCCCAAATAAAATGCGGCCGCAGGCCATCGATCCCTGACCCCTGACCCCCGCACCCTTTCCCCTCCCTTCCATGTCCCGTCCCTAGCATGTCAAGACGCAGCCGAGCCCGTGAAGTCGCCCTTCAAATGCTCTTTGAAGACGATGTCAATCCGCGCGCCTCGCTCGACGCGACAAAGCAGTTTCTCACGGCCCGGCTCAACTCGACCGACCTCGAAGAGTTTTCCCTCTCGTTGATCCAAGGCGTTCGCCGCAACCAAGGCGAACTCGACGCGCTCCTCACGCAGACGGCCGACAACTGGAGCCTCGACCGCATGGCCGCCACCGATCGCAACGTCCTCCGTCTCGGCGCCTTCGAAATCCTCTACACCGAAACACCCGGCCGCGCCGCCATCAACGAAGCGGTCGAGCTCGCCAAACGTTTCGGCAGCGCCAATTCCGCCCCGTTTGTGAATGGAATTCTGGATAAGTTTTTGCACCGGAAGGATAGCACATAGCGCAGATCGAGTCCGCGACACCCGCCGATTCTGTTCTCTGGCTCTCGACCCTAAACCCTCGACTCTCGACTCTTCCGTATACTCGACAAGTTCCTCCACCGTAAACAAACCCCCGGTTAGCCGCGACGCGCAGCGGAGCGCGACGAAGTCGTGGTCGGCGGAGCACGTCACTCACGGTAACTGTCTTGGCTGGCACCGACTGTCGTCCGGAAGAACTCCCAAAGCCACTTCCGTAAACAGCGTGCTTCCACCAAAAACCGGGAATAACCGCCGACCGATTGATTGCGGCACATGATGCGTCGAGTAAAATAAACTGGCCTCGTCGGCTCCTGCGAATCCGGCCATTATACAGGGCGCCTCATGAACTCACCAAAACTGCGACACGCGTGTCTTGTCACGCTGAGCGTATTGATATTCTCCTTCGCGCTCGCACCGGCGCCCGCCTTGGCTTCCCCTTTGCAGCCGGGCGACTACAACCGAAACGGCGTCGTCGACCCCGCTGATTACACGCTATGGCGAGACTGGCTTGGTGCATCAAGCGGCCCCGGCGTCTCCATCGCCGACGGCGATCTGGACGGCGTCGTTGACCAGGGTGACTACGAAGTTTGGAAGGCCAACTTTACTCCTCAAAACATCCTTTCGCCGGCCTTTCCTGCGTCTCCGCGAATATCCGTCATCAATCTCGGCGCCAATGGCGCTGGCAACTTGGTCTGGTCAGTTCAATACACGCCCGATACGGGCCTGTTTACCATTCATCCGCCAAACCCCAGCGGCGCCTCAGCGGCCGTCGAAATCGGCTTAGACGTCGCTGGCACAAGTCTCGTCTCAGCCACCAAAAACGCGGTAGATTTTCCGCAAGAAAATCCAGGCGACACCCCATTCGCCTTCGGCGGCCCGCCGGCGACGGGACTGAGCACATCCGGCAACCAGCTGTTCGCCGCCTTAGGTGGCGACTACTTCACGACGCCCGGCGCCCGCGAGGTCTTGCGCTTCATGACCAGCGGCACCGCAAAGACGACAGTCTCCTACGAAGCCCTCTATGCTGTGCAAGGTGTGAATTTCCTCACCAGCGGCCAGGTCACGTCGGTTCCAGAGCCCGCCTCGCTCGTCCTCGCCTTTGGCGGCATCGCGCTCGCCCGCCTCACCCGCCGGCTGCGCTAAGAATGCCGGCGTGTATTATGCTTCCGAATCTCCCCTCCTTCCTAGGGAGGGGCCGGGGAAGGGTTCTTCAACTGGCCGCGCCATCGCCGGATCGATATTTCGTTTCCATGGTCCATCGATCGCAGCCAAGGCCGCTCGATATAGCCTGAGAGCCGCCACGCCTTCATCAGCACGCGAATGTCAACAAGCAAAAAAGGACGCTCAGAATGATGAATGTCCGCATCAGTTTGCATCCGCCGCTAGAAGAGAAGCAGGGCATTGGCCGCGCGCGGCACCACCACGCGCGGCCAGTTTTCCGCTGCCTAATTTAGCCTTTCAGTTGCTGCTCCCATTCGGGTTTTCCAGCTTCTTCATTGCCGCATCCACGGCTTTCTTCATGCTGAGCGTGTCGGCGCCCTGACTCGGCGGAAAGTCCTGAAGACTCTTCAGATGCTCTGCCAGAAAAGGCCCAGCCGCCGTCGGCGCCCAAAGTTTTTCGGCGACGAATTTGCGGCCCTCATACTGATACTCTTCCGAATCAGGAGTTACCATCTCCAGCGGATCCATCAATAGATTCACCACATACGGGACGCTCGGGTAAGATTTCTCGTCCCACCAGTTACCGTGGTGCTTCACTCCGATGTCCATCTTCCATGCATCCACGCGAATGGCCATCAGATCGGTTTCGTCGTAGTAGAAGATTTCGCGGCGCGCCGATTTGTCGGTCTTGCCCGTCCAGTAATCGAGGTTGTTGTAACCGTCGAGGTGAACTTTGTAGTCCGTGCCGTTTAGCTTTGTACCCTTCAGCAAATCCTGCTTCAGGTTGGGAAGTCCCGCCGCGGCCGCCAGCGTCACGTACAAATCTTCGTGGCTTTGGATTCCATTCGCATCCTTGCCGGCCGGAATATGCCCGGGCCACTTAATCAGGCAAGGCACGCGCAGGCCGCCTTCCCAGGTCGTCCCTTTCTCGCCGCGGAAAGGGGCATAACCGCCGTCGGGAAAGAACATGAATTCGTTGCCGTTGTCGGTCGAGTAAACGACAATCGTATTCTTATCAACGCCCAGCTCTTTGAGCTTCTTGAGTATCGAGCCGACCTGTTCATCGTGCTCAATCATCCTGGCCCGCACAACGTCGTCTTCGGCCCGTCCCTCGTCCACAGCCTTCTGCACATACTTCGGAGTTGGATGCGACCAGATGTGGATCGCTGTCGAGTTAAACCAAACGAAGAAAGGCTTGTCCCCCTTGCCCACTCGATCCAAATATTTCAGCGTCTCGTCCGTCACTTCCTGATCGAAGGTTTCCATCCGTTTGCGCGTGAGCGGTCCCGTATCCTCGATCTTCTGCTTCCCGACCCGCCCGAATTTTGGATCTTCCGTCGAATCATCCGCATCCGTCGCCCGCGTGTGGAGCACGCCGCGCGGGCCGAACTTCTTCTTGTAGTCGGGATTCTTTTGCCCGGGGTAGTCCAGCTCTTCCGGTTCCTCTTCCGCATTCAGGTGATAGAGGTTGCCAAACCATTCGTCAAAACCATGCACGGTCGGCAGAAACTCGTTGCGGTCGCCTAAGTGGTTCTTACCGAATTGTGCCGTGACATATCCGGCCGACTTGAGCACTTCCGCCAGCGTCGGGTCGCTCTTCTGAATGCCGCGCGCCGAGCCAGGAATGCCGATCGTCGTCATTCCGGTGCGAATCGGCATTTGCCCCATGATGAATGCGGCCCGCCCCGCCGTGCAGCTTGGCTGACCGTAGTGATCGGTAAACAGAATACCGTCGGTCGCGATCGAATCAATGTTCGGCGTCCTGCCCATCATGCCGTGCACGTAAGCCCCGACGTTCCACATCCCGATGTCGTCGCCCCAAATGACGAGAATGTTCGG
>DASYDU010000400.1:0-10760 GCA_036499445.1 Lacipirellulaceae bacterium | reverse complement strand
TGCGGCCCGGCGACGGCTTGGCTAGCGGCGCGTTGGAGATGCCGCCAGCTACAGTGAAAACACCTCTAAAATCCTATTTACCCACTTTCTCCGCCAGGTCGGCCAGGCGGCACTCGATACGTAGCATCTGCTCCCGAACGTCCAGCTCCGCGGCGGCGATGCGATTGAGCAAGCTCCAGCCCAGACAAGTCACGAGCCACACAAACGGAAAGAAAAAATGGAAGGTCGTTGCCGGATCAGAAGCTGCACGAAGGCCGAAAAAAAGTGCCAGCACCGTGAACACTCCCGCCGTGGAGTAGAAAAGATCCGCCATCTTTAACGATGTCTTTCGCACAAACGATCCACGCCACTGGTCGCGGACAATCCACGCGGAGGCAATTGTGCAAAGTGCCAACATGGTCACGGCCGAAGTGTAAAATACCGCCCCACTGTGGACAAACATGGCGCCCACGATGCCGATTATGCACGCCACCAAAATCAGTAACAACACAATCGAAGGCAGTCGTTTGCGCAGCGTAAGAGTTTCGTGAAGTATGGAGTCAAGTTCCTTCTGATAGGCGTCCTGGAGCGAGGGGGTCATTTCTTGGGCCGCAAACAGTCGTTGACGGAGGTCGGAGGTTTTATCGTTCATCGTGATTTCCCGTTGAGAGCAGATTTCGAATGGCTAGTTTCGCATAATGCAACCGCGACTTGACCGTGCCGAGCGGCACATCGAGCACGTCTGCCATTTCCTGCAATGACAGGTCTTGCAGGAAGTAGAGCGTCAATGCCTCGCGCTGCAGCAATGGGAGTTGGTCGAGTGCATGGTGAATCTGCTCGGCATCGTCGAAAGCCGATATGTCATTGGCGGATTGTTCATCGAGCGGTGCTTCCGGGCAGGGTTCGTGATCGTCAAAGCTACGGCTGCGCAGGTGGCTTATGGCCGTGTTCCGCGCCGTTGTGTAAAGAAATGCCGGCAGTGTATGTGGGTCTCGCAACGATTTCAGCGAACGAAACAGTTTTAGCCAAGTATCTTGCAACAATTCCCAGGCATCGGCTTCCGACGGAGCGAGCCGACGCAAATAATAAAACAAAGGTTGCTCCCATAGCCGCACGATTTCCTCAAATGCCGATCGGTCGCCGCCCTGCCAGCGGACCGCCAGGACGGCCGATTCCAGCATTTGTTTGTCTGAGGCCAAGGCGGCTCCTTTTCACGTACAATGATCAGGACGCTGGCCACTGTCGAAAAGTTCATCGCAATCAATAGTCGCTGCCGCGGCGTGCGAGATAGCGAAGCATGACAACAGAAGGCAACAATGAAAGATCAATGCGTCCGCCGCGGATCTTTCCACCAGTCTACTTGCTTGCGGCCATCATCAGCATGGTCGCGCTTCATAAGCTGCTGCCAGGCGCCGCGCTGATTGCTTCGCCCTGGCGCTGGCTCGGGCTGCTGCCGTTTGTTGCCGCCGTGGCGCTGGCAACTGCGGCCGTGCGTCTTTTCCGGAAACACGGTACGACAATCAAACCAGGCGAAACATCCAGCTACCTGCTCGCCGAGGGCCCGTACCGCTACACGCGCAATCCCATTTATCTGGGCATGGTGCTGTTGCTCACCGGCGTTGCGTTGATGCTCGGCAGCCTGACGCCTTGGCTCATGGTGCCCGTCTTCGCCTGGCTCATCAACCGCAATGTCATTCCGGTCGAAGAGGAGATGATGGCGACCGCCTTTGGCGCGGACTACGAGCAATATCGAGCTCGCGTGCGACGTTGGCTATGAAATCAGATCGGGGTCAATCGTCATCGCCATCGCCATCGCCGACAACGTTGGCCAGCGGTGATGCCTTGGCAACCGGCGGCTGTGAGTCGATTCCCTTCACTGTCCGCCAGACGATCGCGTTGAGCTCTTCCGACGGCGCCGCATCCGGATGCACAAAGTCCATCGCGTCCGATTTCGCCACTAGGTCCCGCCAACGATCGTCCTGCCCCAATGCTCGCGTATCTGGATTCCGTTCAGCGATCAACTCCTTCGTCGGCAAGATCGCGTCAAAGGGCTCGCGGTTCGCCAGTTCGCCGTCCGTCCACGAGCGGAGAAAATCGGACGTGGCATCGTATTGCGTCATGGGCGGCAGGCCGAGCAATAGTTCAATCGTCTTTAGGTAGCTCACCGTGTTGTAGAAGCGGTGATCGACCGAGTTCCGCTGAATGTACGGACTGATCAAGTAGCCGGTCGTGCGATGACAATCCACATGGTCGGCCCCCGATTGAGCGTCGTCCTCGATGACGAAGATCGCCGTGTGCTCCCAAATCGGCGAGTGGCTCACCGCGTCGACGACCTGACCAATCGCATAGTCGTTGTCGGCGACGTCGGAACGTGGCGTGTGCGCTCCCGACGAGGCGGCCGTCGTATGGTCGAGCCCCATCCGCAGAAACATCAGCGCCGGCACGGCCGCGCCGTCGGGCGCTTTGTCGAGCATCATCTGGAATTCGCGACGCCACTCTGAAAAGCGGCTCGGCGCGTCGAATTTCCCGTAGGTCTTCTCGGGAAATAAGCAGTTGGCATCGGCCGACTTCTTGAACCACATGCTGGGGGCGTCGGAATCCGCATACTTCAGATCGAACCGCCGATAATCGAGATCCGAAGCGCCCGCCAGATTATGGCCCGAAGGCAGCAGCCCGGAAACCGTGGCATAGTTGTCCGGGCCGCCGGCGACGCCCACCGCATCATCCGCCACAAATAGATAGAAGCCGTAGTTGCGGAAGCTGATGCCATGTTTTTGGCACATGTCCCACAGATGCCCGCCCGCCGATTCGGCGACGTCCGGGATTGGTTTGCCATCTTCCTTGAAGGTCGGATTCGTCCCGGTCGGCTTGCCGTCGTCTCCCTTGGCCCGATAACCACCGGTCGGATAGCCGTTGTTCTGTCCCTCGAAATCGAATTTCCGGCCGCGATCGGAGTAGTTGTAGGGAACGTTTCGCGAAACGTAGGCGTTGGCCATCGATTGCGTGGACCACACCCAGCCGTCGCCAGAGACCTCGCCACTCGCATAGAGATTGTCGAGCAGCACAAAGCGCTCGGCAAGCGCGTGCAAATTCGGCGTCACGTCGCGGCCAAAAATGCAAAGCGTCGGATCGCCGTTGCCTTGCGTCACATCGCCAAGCACTTGATCGTACGTGCGATTCTCCTTGACGATGTACAGGATGTGCGTGATCTTGCCGGCTTTGAGGCCGAGACTGGCCAGCGGATTCGGCGGCTCATGCTCGAGAGTGTCCAGACGGTTGTTGGCTAGCACTGTTTGGGTGAGCCGGCTCAATTCCGCTTCGTCCGGAATCGGCAAAAGCTGCACGTCGCCCTCCAACAAATTGAGCGGCGAGGCCTCGCGCGCCGGCTGACCCGTTTTGGGATCGCGGCCGACGTTGGGCACGCGAGCTTTCAGGCCCTTCGCGTTCGCGACCAAAAGGTGCGCGTGGTCGGGCGCGACCGCGATGGCCGTCGGATACCAGCCCGTCGGGATGAAGCCACTGAGTTGCCCCGCCGCCAGATCAATCACGGCCACGGCATTGAGATCGGCCAGCGTAACGAAGAGCCGCTTTTCGTCGGCCGATAGCGCGAGCGCGGTCGGAGTGCAGCCCGGCAGCTCACGAGCCACCGACGGCCGCACGAGCAGCGTGGACGAAACTTTGTCGCTAGTGGTATCGACGACCGAGACCGTGTCGCTATCAGCGTTGGCCACGAACAGCCGCCGCTGCGCCTGATCCATCGCGAGCGCGGTCGGATGCGTGCCGGTGGGAATCTTGGCGGCCAGAGTCGGCTTGGTCGGCGATTGAGTGTCTAAGGCATAGACTGCGTTATCCCGCTCGCTGGCGACGTAGACCTTCGATCCGTCCCGCAGCGCGCAGATGGCCAGCGGAAAATTACTCGTTCCAAAGAACGATTCGGTAAATGTGTAGCGACCGATCTCCTCGCCTTTGCTGGTGTCGTATACCGCGACGCTGCCCGACGCGGTGTAGGGATTCTTGCCGCCGGCGCGCTGATTCGTCACATACAAGTGGCCATGATCGTCGAGGCACACGCCGGCGGGAAAATCATCCGGCTTCGTCTTGATCCTCGACTTGGGCGTGAGTGAGCCGTCGGCCGCGAGCGTTAGCAAGGCGATCGTGTCGTTCCCGCCCTGGGCGGCGTAGATCGTTCGATCGGCCGTGATCGCGAGGCCATAATAGAGGCCATACGACTTGAGCGACCGCTTCTTTGGCAGCTCCGGCGACTCTCCTTCTTCGCCGCTGTCGGAGAAGGTCTGCTTGGCCGCGCCTTCGATCTTGTCGAACAGTCGGATCGCTTCCTTGGCGGCATCCTTGTTGGGGAACGCGACATGTCCTTGGCCGACACCGTCGCTCAAGCTGATCGCCCAGATCGCCTGGCGATAGCCGATGTCGGTCGTGATCGCAAACTGCCCGTCCGGCGACACAATCATGTTCACCGGAAAGCTTCCGACGTCTTGCGAATGCAGGACGCGGCCTTCCTGAAGCTCCTTGCCGGTGGAGAGCGGCTCGCCGCGCGCACTTGGGCCGATGAAAACCGCCAAGGAACAAATCGTCGCGGTGAGCCAAAATCGTGATGCTGTGTTCAAGGCGGTCTCTCCCAACCGAATTCTCCCGGCTGCCGTAAATTGTGACACAACTCGATTCGAGTGAGAAAGGGGGGCAAAGGTCGCCTTTTCCTGCCGCGTCAACTATGCTGACGAAAACGGGCCGCCTCATCGGCCCATCGCACGAGGGGATTTACCGATGGATCATTCGCCGCTGCTATTTTCGCGCAGGCAGGTTTTGGCCGGCGCCGCCGCAGCGGCCGCTACGACGTTTGTTCCGTCGTTCTCGGCAATTTCGCTCGGCGCCACGTCCGCGTCTGTTCCGAAAGCGCTGAACCGGGCCAGGCGCTGGGTGCAATTGGCCTTGGTCGAGCAAGATCCGGCGACGTTCGACCCGGACTGGTGGCTCGATTTCTTCAAACGCGTCCACGCCGAGGGGGCCTGTATCTCGGCGGGCGGCGTCTGTGCGTATTACCCGACCGAGGTTCCGTTTCACCACCGTAGCGACGCGCTCGGCGACAAGGATGTGCTGGGCTACCTTGTCGAAGGTTGCCGTAAGCAAAACATGGCGGTGATCGCGCGCGTCGATCCGCATTGCATCCGCGACGACGCGGCACAGGCACATCCGGAGTGGGTTGCCGTCGATGCCAACGGCCAGAAGGCGCGGCACATGGTGATGTCCGATCGCTGGCTCACCTGCGCGCTGGGTCCTTACAACTTCGAGTTCATGCCGCAGGTTCTCCGCGAGATTGCCGCGAAGTACAACGTCGACGCGTTCTTCGCCAATCGCTGGGCTGGCCACATCGATTGTTATTGCGAATCGTGCCGGGCGGAGTTCAAGAAAGCAACCGGCCTCGTAATTCCTCCAGTTCGGCACGGCGCCAACTGGGTCGAATTCGAGCGTTGGCGGACTGCCCGGTTGTTTCAAGTCTGGGACGTTTGGGATGCGGCCGTCCACGAAGTGAATCCCGACATCGCCTGCCTGATGAATAAAGGCGGCGCTCACGAACGCGAGATGACGCAAATTGGCCAGCGCGCCGGCATGGTCGCGGCCGATCGCCAGGGACGCAGCTCGTCGGTCGTGCCACCGTGGATGGCCGGCTGGAACGCTAAGGTCTTTCGCAGTGTGATGGACGAGAAGCCTGTCGCCGGCATCACAAGCGTCGGCAGCGACGATGCCCATCGCTGGAAAGACTCGGTTCAGAGCGCGGCCGAGCTGCGGGTATGGATGCTTGAAACCATCGCCCACGGCATGCGGCCTTGGGTCGTAAAATTCTGCGGCACACTCTACGACCGTCGCTGGATTCCGGTCGTCGAGGAGATCTTCAAATGGCACGCCGCGAACGCGCAGCATCTCGACTATCGCCGCAACCTGGCACGAGTCGCCATCGTCTGGTCGCCGCAGACCTCGGCCGCCGTCGGCAATGCCAACACCGAAGCGAGCCAGATGGGCATCTACCATGCCTTGATCGAAGCCCGCACCCCATGCGAAATGGTTTACGAGCAATTGCTGGACGCGGAGCACCTCGACCGCTTCAGGCTCTTGATCCTGCCGAACGTCGCCGCGCTGTCCGATGCCCAGTGTGCGCAACTTCGGCAGTTCGTCGGGCGAGGCGGCAGCTTGGTCGCCACTTTTGAAACGTCGCTCTACGACGAGGCGGGAAAGAAACGCAGCGACTTCGCGCTCGCCGACCTCTTCGGGGTGAGCTATTCGGGCAAGACCGATGCCTTTGTCAAAAACGCATACATCAACATCGAGCACGACACGCGGCATCCCATCCTGCACGGCTTTGACGACGCCGGCCGGATGATCAACACCGTCGGCTACGTCGACGTGAAGCCGACGGCCCCATTCAGACCGCCGCCGCTTACCCGCGTACCTTCGTATCCCGATCTGCCTATGGAAGACGTCTACCCGCGGCAGGCGAAGACCGACATCGCCGAAGTTTACTTGCGCGAGGTCGGCAACGGCCGCGTCGCCTATTTTCCCGGCGATATCGACCGCACGTTTTGGGAAGTTCTCGATCCGGACCACGGTCGGCTGATCGCGAATGTTGTCCGTTGGACCCTCGACGAGCTCGACGTAATAAGCGTCAGCGGCCCCGGTGTGCTCGATGTCGGTGTTTGGCAGCAAGATGATTCACTCAGCGCCCATCTTGTCAATCTCACCAATCCCATGATGATGAAGGGTCCGCTCCGCGAGTTGTATCCGGTCAGTCCGCAGCAAGTCACGCTGCGCATCCCCAGCGGGCGCGCGCCGCGAGACGTGCGGCTGCTGGTGAGCAAGGCGGATGCCAAACCGAAGGTAGATGACCAAACTTTGAGCCTGACCATTCCGTCGATTACCGATCATGAGGTTGTGGCGGTCTCGTTTTAGCTGCTCTCATGCTGGACGCGTCATTGGCGAGTATCCGCTTGACTTAATGCTCACAATGACCGATAATTGTACAAAAGGTATATTTTGTACAAAGCTGAGAGTTGGTCATGAAAACCCTCGAAGCCAGTCAGCTCCGTCAGGAAATCTCCGACGCACTCAACACCGTGGCCTATTCCGGCGAGCGCATCGCCATAAGTCGGCACGGCAAGCGGGTCGCCGTCCTGGTTCCGGTGGATGACCTCGCCCTGCTCGAAGCAGTTGAAGACCGCATCGACTTGGCGCTGGCCAAGAAGGCGCTTAAGGAGAAGGGCAGTATCCCGTGGTCGCGCGTCAAGAAAGAGCTTGGACTAAAATAGTGCGGTATGGTATACCGCATCGACCTCAAGCCGTCGGCCCGCGACTCGCTCGCCAAAATTCCGCAGCCAGGCCGTCAACGCATCCGTAAGAAAATCGACCGGTTGGCCGAGAATCCCCGGCCGCGCGGTGTGGAGAAATTGGCGGGCGGCGATGAGCTTTATCGCATCCGCGTCGGCGACTACCGCGTCATCTACCAAATTCACGACAACGCGCTGTTGGTGTTGGTTGTCCGAATTGGCGGTCGCGGCGACGTATTTCGGCACCTATCATAAGGGCGGCCGCACGACTGAATTCCAGTCGCGTCGCGGCAGCCCCGTCCATCTGCTCGCACATCATGCCCTGGACCCAAGTTTATAACCCAACCGGCTCCGAGCTTGTCTCCATACTTGTTGCCGCTGCGCCGGTTATTGTTTTGTTGGGCACGTTAGGCTTCCTCGGTTGGCCCGCGGCGCGGGCCGCTGCCGCCGGTCTGGTTACCGCGCTCGCCGTCGCGATCGGAGTTTTTGGCATGCCTTGGCGGGCCGCGGCCGCGGCGGCAACATATGGCGCTTGCTTTGGCCTGTTTCCCATTGGTTGGATCGTGCTCGCCGCCGTCTTTTTGTATGTGCTCACCGTCGAAGCGGGCGAATTCGACAAAGTCAAAGCGTCGGTTGTTGCCCTGTCACCGGACCGCCGCATCCAAGCACTGCTGATCGCATTTTGCTTCGGGGCGTTCATCGAAGGCGCGGCCGGATTCGGAACACCGGTCGCCATTTCTAGCGCACTGTTGATCGGTGCCGGCTTCCCGCCGCTCTACGCCGCCGGACTAACGCTGATCGCCAACACCGCACCGGTCGCCTTCGGTGCGCTCGGCACGCCGATCATCACCCTCGCCAAAGTGACCGGTCTCCCCGAGATGCAGCTCTCCGCCATGGCGGGGCGGCAGCTTCCGCTTTTCGCGCTCATCGTGCCCGCCTGGATGGTCGTGATGATGTCCGGTTGGCGCGGGCTGCGAGGCGTGTGGCCCGCGGTGCTTGTCTGCGGCGGCAGCTTTGCCACCGTGCAGTTTCTGGTTTCTAATTTTGTTGGCCCGTCGCTCACCGACGTTGCCGGCGGAGTCACTTCGCTCGTCGCGCTGGCGGCTTTGGTTCGATTTTGGCAACTGCGCGAGACCTGGGATTTCGCCCCCGATCCCGACGACACGGTGTCGCTAACCCCGCAGACAGCGCCCGCCCACATCTATTCGCGCGGCGAGATCGCGCGAGCCTGGGTGCCGTGGATCATCTTGTCGCTGTGCGTGTTTCTCTGGGGACTGCCGCAGTTTCGCGGCGTCCTCGATCGCGCGAGCGAGCGCTCGTGGACGGTGCCCTATCTCGATCAGCAAGTGCGGCCCGATGCAGCGGTCGTCGGCGGCGACGGCAAACCAAAGGCGGCCGAGTTCCGCTTCAACTGGGCGAGCGGCACCGGCACCGGGATTATGGTCGCGGCAGTTTTCTCGGCATTCTGGATCGGCATCTCGCCCGTCCGATTCGTGCACCTTTTCATCCACACGCTCCATCGCCTCCGCTGGCCGCTGTTTACGATCGCCGCCATGCTTGCCATTGCGTACACGACCCAATTCAGCGGCACCGATGTCACGCTCGGCTTGGCCTTCACGCGAACCGGCCGGCTCTACCCGTTTTTTGCCCCGCTCTTGGGCTGGCTCGGCGTCGCGCTCACGGGTAGCGACACGTCGAGCAACGCGCTATTCGGTAATCTGCAGCGAGTCACGGCAGAGCGGCTTGGCCTCAACCCAATCTTGATCTGTGCCTCGAACAGCACTGGCGGCGTGATGGGCAAGATGATCGACGCTCAAAGCATCGTCGTCGCCACGTCCGCCACTGGCCAAGACGGCGAAGAAGGGCGGATTCTCAGATTCGTTTTCTGGCACAGCATCGCGCTGGCGAGCGTGGTCGGCCTGCTCGCGCTTGTTCAGGCGTATCTCTTGCCTGGGATGATTCCTGGGCCCTAGTCCCGCATCGATGCAATTATTCGGATTGGGTCCGCCATCTCGATCCCTGAAGCGGTATCACGGCATCTGGCTGCCAGCGCCACCAATCGTCGAGCGCTGCTGCTGTCTCGTTCGGCGATTTTTGCACCCGTTCCAGCCACGTTGATTTCAGCAAGCCGAACGAATCGAAGATCTCGGGCGAAAAGCAGCTCATCACGGCGGCGGCGAGCTCCAGATTGAGATCGGTGTTCGGCGACCGGTCGAGAGAGAGGCGTTTAAGCGATGAATTCATGCCCGCGTGAATCATCGTCACGGTGACAGCGTCCGATGTTGCGGATTGCAGATGGTGTCGCGCATCATAGGCGAAATCTTGGACACGTGCCGGGCTCGCGGCAAATTGCCCGACGTTGGCCAGCGGCGCCAAGTACGCCAGCAAGAGATCAGTCCATCGATCGCATTGGCGGTGAAGCGCGACGATCGCCTTGGCGTGGCGGGTGCCGCGGTGAGCGGGCGACGCCACGAGAGCAAGCGCGCGGCGGCGGGCGTCAAGGTGACCGTCGAAAATGTTACGGCCGATCGGCGCGCTCTCTGCCTGGGCTTGGTGTTTGTCGTGGGCGGCGGTCAGGGCGGCCAGCGTACGTGTGAGAATCTCGCTCACGAGAATTTCCTCGACGATGGCGGTCGCACCGAGAGACCAAGCCTCGGTGCGGGGTTTCTTGTTCTCTCCTACTCCTTCATCCAACGGTTCAGGATATGGGAGATGAGTGTTTCTACTGAGCTCGGTGATGGCATGGAGGCTATGACACCAGCGATCAAGCCGGCAGCGCGAGGCTCGCCAATAGACCGAGAGCATCTGGTCCATAGTCTCGGGACTGGCGGTCGTGAGCTGCTCACCATGAACGGCGACCACAGCGGCCAGATGAGCAAGATCGTGCGAGTGCATGGCAGAGCGGGGAGCAGGGGGCAGAGAGCGGGGAGTTGAGAATAATGACGAGCGAGAGCAGAAGAGCGGTGGAGCAGCAGAACAGGTAGGGCGGGGCTTGAAAGAGGGGCCGACCGCTGGAGCCCGGGGGGACGGAGGCTCCAGCGATCGGCCAGGCGGGGAAAAGGAGGAGTGCGGGCCGAGAGGAGCAAGGGCTGTGCCGGGCAGCGATTTGTGTCGCGGCAATTACTCGCGTATGGCGCGGTAAGTTGTGATATTCAAGGTGTTTATCGCGATGTGGTTACGTTCTCACTGCGCCGGCATAGGCGTGCCGACGTTGAGTTTTGGCAACACGCAACCATCTTGCCTGATGCCTTTTGGCGATAACGTGGCGAATATAGCACTTGGCGCATATAACAATGAAGCAATATCTGCCCACCGATTAATCGACGAATATTTGGCGGCACTGTGGAAAGATCGGCTAATCTGGTGGCACGAAACTTCAAAGAGCTGGAAGCAAAGATGCGACCGGAGGCGCGATTACGGGCCAAGGCGCGGGCCAAGGAAATGATC
>DASYDU010000399.1:0-14791 GCA_036499445.1 Lacipirellulaceae bacterium | reverse complement strand
GTTGGAGCTCAAGCGCGGACGACAGGAGTACGACAACAGCTATGAAAATCTCAAGGTGAAAATCGATCGCTATGACCAACTCGCGCGCACTTGGCAGGACAAGCTGACGCAACAGGAGCAGCAAACCTCACAGGAGAACCTGGCCAAAGTTGTCAGCGACCTAGAACAGGTCAAACCGGCCACGGCCAAGGACCTGCTCATGCGGTGGATAGCGGAAGATCGCATGAGCGACGTGATTACACTGCTGGGAAAGATGTCGGAGAACAAAAAAGGAAAAATCCTCAATAGCTTCACCACATCGGAAGAACTTGACAAGTTGCATCAGATTCATCGGCTGATGATCGAAAACGTGGCCAACAAGGACCAACTCTCGAAAGCACTCGGGGAACTCAAGCAGATGGGGCCAAACGCCAAATGAATTGCGTTTGGGGAAATCAACCAATATGAACGATCCAGTGATCGATAATCTGTTCACCGCAGCGGCTCTTCGTCCAGACGTCAGCGTGGCCGTCGATAGCCGCCGGTCCGACGGCGCCGGCGAATTCGACAACCACTTGCGACAAGCCGGATTACCGGGGTCCGCGCAGTCAGCGCAACCGTGGTGGCGCTCCCCGTCCGACCGTGGCGATTACAACCAAGGGCCGCCGGACGTCAGCGGGCCGCCGCCGTCTCGGCCACCCGAGCGTGCTCCCGAGCTGGCGACCGATCCGTCGCCGCATACTGACTCTGCTTTCGTCGAGGAATCTGCGCCAGTCGCGAGGGTCGAAGACGCGCGACGTGAGTACGACGCGGATCGGAACGCGACAGAAGCTGGCGTGACGGGTGCCGCAGAACAATTGCCGGCAAAGAGCGCGCCCGACAAACAGGCGACGGATAACAAGACCACGAATGAATCGCCCCGCGATGCGAATAGTTCCGCAGATCATCGGGCAACGGCCAAATCAGCCGCAGCCCCTGCAAATAAACCAGCCAGCCCCGTGGTTGCGGCGAAGGATACCGTCGCCGCGCCGCAAGGACTACCGGCGAGCGCGCGACAACGATCGGTTCAGCCCGCTGACCCGCAGGCACCTTCCGAAGATCGACCCAAAAAGTTGACGCCCGCCGATGCGACTGCCAAATCTGCCCAAGTCAAAGCGGCGACGCAACAGACAGCGCAGGCGACGGCAATCACGCCTGTTGCCGCCGTCGCGGCAGTGTCCGACGTGGCCACCAGCGGTCTGGCGAATGCAAGCGTCGGAAACTCCAAACAATCCACAGATTCGCGGCCCCGCAAAGTGGCCGAGGACCGAGGCGCTTCAGCCCAAAAACAGCTCGCGCGATCTGCTCCGCAGAGTAGCAAGTCTCCGGCAAAACAGTCCGCCGGTGTCCAATCAACCTCAATGGAAACAGAGTCCGGCGATGCATCGAGCGAGCCCGCCGCCGCATCCAAGGCCAAACTCGCCACGAAATCAGAGGTCGAACAAAAGAACGCAACTCCGGAGGAAGGCGCAACCGCGGCAGAGCACTCCGGCCAGGTGGCCCAAGCGCGAAGCAACGCCAGTCAATCGACCCCCACCGTGGCCGCAATCACCACCGCCGGCACGACGGAGAAGGCAACCGTGACCAATATCACGGCCGAAGCGGGTACAAAAACTGCCAAGTCATCGGCCGCGCCGAAAAGCGCGACGCTAGCTGCCTTCGGACGGCTAGATCGCGACGGCGCTTCGACTGTCGGCGGGACGCAGCAAGTCGGCGAATCTTCAGATGCGCCGCGCGTCGATCCGACACGATTTGTCAGCCGCGTCGCTCGCGCGATCGAGACCGCCCAAGATCGTGGCGGACCGGTCAATCTGCGGCTCAGCCCGCCGGAACTCGGTTCGCTACGGCTCGAGCTTTCGGTGAAGCAAGGCGTGATGAACGCCAGGGTCGAAACCGACACAGCCGCTGCCCGCCAAACGCTGCTCGACAACCTCCCCTCGCTCCGCGAACGGCTCGCCGAACAAAACATTCGCGTCGAACGATTCGACGTCGATGTACGTCGCGACGGTCAAGGCGACCAAGCAAGTCCCGGGACGCAACAACGCCAGTTTCAACAGCAGCAACATTATTATCAAACACCCTCGGCCCGGCCGGCAACCGCTCCGGCCGGAAGCGCCCCAGACGTTGCCGAGCCCCTGCCCATGACTCGCACGATCACGGATACCACGATCAATTTAGTTGCCTAACCCGGCGAGCGCTTACGCACCCACTAACTAAACCATTAGGCATGCAGCCATGGCACAACTTCCCACCGTCCAGAACAACTCAACGTCATCCACGAGCGGCACCGACGCGTCGACCGCCGCCAATGCGTCGCTCAATGATTTGGACGTCGATTCGTTTCTGAAAATCATGATTGCGGAGCTGCAAAATCAAGATCCGCTCAGTCCGATGGACAGCAGCCAGATGCTCGATCAAATCGGTCAGATGCGTCAAATCACGGCCAGCGATCAGCTCACGTCGACGCTCAAGTCCGTGTTGCTCGGTCAAAACATCGCCAGTTCGACCAATCTGATCGGCGCAAGCATCAACGGCATCTCGGACGACAGCCAGAAAGTCTCCGGAGTGGTTTCGAGCGTTTCGATCGACAATGGCGCGCCGAAGTTGCATCTCAGCCTCAGGACCTCAGCCGAAGTTGGAGACACTAAAGGAGATATGTCCCAGGGCAAGTACAGCTATCGTGTCGTCTGGCAAGGTGATGATGGAAAGCTCCAAGGCATCGAGCTTTCGAACACCCAAGCGGTTACGACCGACGCCAGCGGCGAGTCCATCCAGATCAGCAATCTCCCCGGCAACACGGGGCCGAAGGCTGTGTACCGTACCGATGCAACTGGTGGCGGTTCCTACGAATATGTTGGCACGATCACCGACGGCGACCAGTCGACGTTCTCGGACACGACCGCCGATAACGCTCGCAACAGTTCGCTGACACAAGGGGACGGCTTTACCGATCTGACAGCTAACTCGATTCGAGACTTCATCGTCAGCCTCAATAACGTCGGCAGTATCAGTCCGCCCGATTTGCCGTAAGACAAAGCATTCAGCTATTGGCTTTTAGCTGTCAGCCAAAACGAGATCGACTCGAATCGTCAACAACCAATAGCGATCAACATCAACTACCAACTGTCCGCCACCAACCACCGGCCAATGGCTAATAGCTAACAGCCTTTGGCATCCACGAGGGGAGGAGATTTCCATGGGTCTTCAATCAGCACTCACGACCGCTTTGACCGGCTTGCAGGCCGCCGAAACCACGATCGACGTCGCAGGCAACAACGTCGCCAATTCGAGCACCGATGGCTTCAAACAATCGCACGTATTGTTCGCTAACCAGTTTTTTCAAACGCAAAGCATCGGTTCTCAGCCGACCGATCAGACGGGCGGTACCAACCCGCGCCAGGTCGGCTTGGGCGTGAAGGTCGCGGCCATCAATCCGGACTTTTCGCAGGGCACGATCCAGGTCAGCTCCAATCCGCTCGACGTGGCAATCCAGGGCGACGGCTTCCTCATCGTCCAGGGACCGGGCGGGCAACAATATACCCGCAACGGCCAATTGCAAACAAATTCCAAAAACCAGCTCGTCAACTCGACCGGCAACATTGTGCTCGGTCAAGCGGCCGATGCGAATTTTAACATTGATCCCAATAGTGCCCTTGTGCCATTGACGATTCCGCTCGGTAGCCAAAGTGTTGCGCAAGCCACGAAGACGGCAACCTTTTCTGGCGTGCTCACGCCCAATGCCGACATCGGCACCGACGCCGTGATCACTTCCGCTCCGTTGGGTGATGCCACGGTGGAACACCCCGTCAATGATTCGTCCGGCACCAGTCCGTTTAACATCGGCGACTTTCAGGTCGTCGGTGCGCCGCCTACCACCACCACGGCCACGCCGGATACGGCATCAGGTACGCTGGCGGCCGGCACCTACGAGTACGAAGTCACTTGGTTCGCGTCCGGCACTGCTACCGGCACGGCGAACGAAAGCGCGCCCAGTGCCTCAGTCTCCGTGACGCTCGGCGCTGCCGGAAACGTCACATTAGACAACCTCCCGACCGACGATCCTCTCACGTCGATCTGGACAGGACGGAAAATCTACCGCAAGGATCCTGCGAGCACGGACTTCAAATTGCTCTCCACGATCAACAATGTCGACTCGACGACGCCGGTCGTGGATGATGGATCCTCGGCAACTACCACCGTTCTTAATTCCCAGACGCTCAGCGAAACGCCGTACAGCTACTACGTCGCGTTCAACAACAGCACTAACACGCTTCAAAGCCGTCCGAGCGCGCTCATTGGCCCGGTCTCCGCTGCCGATACTACCAGCAGAATTCGCATCGATAATTTACCCCAACCTACCGATCCTGCTTTCACCAGAATTCAGATCTTTCGCAACACCACTGCCAGTCCAAATAGCTTCCAGCTTGTTGATGAAGTCCCGACTGGCACGCTAACGTACATCGACAATAAGACCGATACGCAAGTTGCGGCCGGCGCGTCACTCGACTTGGTCGGCGCGAAAGCCGGCGGCACCACGAAGCTCACCGACGTCGTGATCCGAGACGGTGACGCTTACACGCAGCCATTTCAAGCTGGAACGCTCTCGTTCGCGGGCACGCGCGGCGGTCGAACGCTCGATGCCAAGACGTTTACGATCGACGCCAATTCAACTATCGATGAATTGCGGACGTTTATGTCCGAAGCACTGGGCATCGACCCGAATTCCAGCGTAACCAACGCCGACGGCAGCGTTGCCAAGGGTGAATTGACGGCCGGCAGCGCGAATGGCGGTCGACTCCAATTTACCTCCTACGACGGTGAGGAAAATTCGCTGGGAATCGACGTCAGCTCGCTTACATTGACGCCCGCCACTACTGGCTCAACGCCGACGCCGATCTCGCTCGGCTTCGCTCCGACAGCGCCCGGCACCGGTCAAGGATCGACGACCGACTTTGTCGTCTACGATAAGAAGGGTTCGCCCGTCAACGTTCATGTTACGACGGTCGTCGAGGACAAAACCGATAGTGGAACGGTTACCTATCGCTGGTTTGCAAGTTCGGAGGACAATCAGCCGGCGCTGCCGGCGTCCGGGATTCCTGATGTTACCACATTCCTCAACAGCGGCACGCTCCAGTTCAACTCCGAAGGAAAGATTATTTTTCCCGCCGACGGCAAGGCTACCATCAACATCAAGCATCCGGCCTCGGATCCACTCTCCGTCACGCTCGATTTCAGTCAGATCAGCGGCCTCGACCAAAAGGATGCGCTGGGAAACAGCGTCAGCGAGATCAATCTCAATCAGCAGGACGGCTTTGCGCCCGGCTCGCTCACCAGCGCCACGATCACCGAAAGCGGTCTGATCCGCGGCGTGTTTAGCAACGGTGCCGAGCGCTCGCTCGGGCAGCTGCGAATGGCCCGCTTCAACAACGCCACGGGTTTGGAGCAGGAAGGCAACAATTTGTACTCCGAGGGCATCAATTCCGGTGCCGCGATCATCGGCAACCCCGGCGATAGCGGCAACGGCACGCTTACCTCTGGCGCCGTCGAGCTCTCCAATTCCGATATTGGTCAGAACTTGATCGATTTGATCCTGGCCTCGACGCAGTATCGTGGCGGCGCCCGAGTCATCACCACTACCCAGCAGCTCTTCGACGAGCTACTGAACCTCCGCCGATAAGTACGGTCGGGAAACATGCCCCGTGGTCCGATTCCGTAAGCTACGGTTACTGAGGGTGATTCCGCGCGTATGATTCGCGGGCGTCAATTCCCGAGGTCAACGAACGTAGCAATTGTGAGGGTCGGATCGTGGCCGATAAAACTGCCGTTAAAGTAGACAAGTCAATAGATGCGCCGCCAGAGGTTGCAGCGGATGCCGTTGAGAACCCAGATGCCGCCACGCCGAAACGCAGTCGACTTGCCGGCTTGTTCCCGCTGATCAAGGCCGTGGCGTTTATTTCAGTCCTGGTGGCTGTGGAAGTGGTGGCCGCGTCGATGTTCATTCCCTCGGCGCAGGACACCGAACGACTGGCCAAACAATATGTCGCCGCCACCCAGGGTCAGACCGCGCCCAGTGGCGGCGAAACGGCAGTCGCGACCGAGGCAGCAGCTCAGGGCGAAGTCAACGAGGTCGAACTGGGCACCTTCAATGTCACCCACTTCAACCCAACCGCCAACGCGACATTGAGCATCGACTTCGAGCTATTCGGGGCCGTGCTAGCAACCGACGAGAAAGAATTCCACACGCTGCTGGATAAGAACAAGGTGCGAGTCCGCGAGCAAGTCATCATGACGCTGCACGCCGCCGAGGCAAAGGACCTCTCCGATGCCGGGTTGGGGTTGCTAAAACGCCAGATTTTAGAGAAAACCAACCGCGCCTTGGGACAACCGCTGATCAAAGAAGTCCTGTTCAGCAAATTCAATTTTGTTGAGCGATAACGACGACGCGACGAGAAGCTTTCGGCTCAGCGCGACATACTCGAAATGAGCGCGAAATCGCGAAACTTATCACTCACGTCAAGCAACCGTGCAGGAGGCACCGTCTCGCGTGTCGGACGAACCAAAAGCCACTCGTCAGGACGAGGTCGAAGAGCTTTTGTCGCAAGCGCGGCAAGCTGGCGGCGGTTCTGTGGAAGCGCCGCCCGCTGATGACAGCCCCGGCGGATCGCTCGATCAAGCGGCAATTGAACAATTGCTGGCAAAATCATCCGGCGGCGGCCGACCCGCAAGTCCCCTACCCCAGCCAAAATCCGCTCCCGCCGCTGAACAAAGCATGGAAGGCTTGTTGGATCAAGCAAGTCAGGCCCTGGCGAACATGGATCAGCCACCGGCCGCGCTGCCGCCCGGCATGAAGCCCTTCGAGTTTCGCAGTCTATCCGGCACAGCGAGCTCGGCCCAAGCCGCCTCGCTCGACTTGCTGCGCGACGTCCAGCTCGACCTCAAGATCGAGCTCGGCCGCACACACATGCAGCTGGAAGAAGTCCTGCAGCTCAAGAAAGGCGCCGTCGTCACGCTCGACAAACTTGCGGGCGACCCGGTCGACATCTTCGTCAACGGCCGTCTCATTGCCCGCGGCGAAGTCCTTGTGCTGAACGACAGCTTTTGCGTCCGTGTGGCGGAGCTGATCGCCGGCGAAAAAGTGCTGGCCTAAGTTCAGCCGTCATTGCCAGCGGTGCATTCGCCACCTATCGACGATTGGCTCTCGGCGACTGCTCTGGTCGTGTCTCGCGCCGGCAACTATAAGTTACCCGCTTTTCGCCCCCTCTTTTCTCGCTCGCTCTTCCGACCGGACTCGCACAATGTTGAGCACCCGTATGCCGCCGCTGCGCCGTGTGCTGCTTTGCGCGCTCGCTGCTTTCATGGCCGCGCCCCTCTTGGCTCAGACTATCGCGCCGACGACGATTAAATTCGCGGCTAGCCGCCCAACGAGTTCCCGCGACGAATTTACGCCGCTTGCGCCCCCTGCCCTTCCCGATTGGCCGGACGAGCAATCGGTCCGTCGGCTCGCTCACTCCGAGACAACGGGCCAAGCAAATGTTACCGGTGGCGAAGCAGTGCGTGCGGCTCCTGCGCTTTTGGCGCCGCCGACAGACGCGCTCCCGGCCAATCGCGGCACCGAGCTAGCGCCTGCATTTGTCACGCCCGCTTCCGCCGAAATACCCGTGACGCAGACAGCCACCGCAGATTCGACGCCCGCCCTCGACGGCCTCTCTCCCGCTCGTGATCCGCGACAACTCGGGCCTCCGAAAACCAGCAGCGCTGCTCCGGACACATCGATCCTCCACCCTGCCGCCGCGCACAGCTTTCTTCCGGACTTCGGCCTGCCGCTTGAAGCGATGTACACCACCGGGACCGCGCTGGCGATCGTCGTCGGTCTGTTCCTGCTTTGCGTGTGGGCGCTCCGCCGCGGCGCGCGCAAGTCGACTGTGATGCTTTCTGCCGACGTGGCTCGCGTTTTGGGGCGCGTGCCGCTGGCCGCGCGGCAATTTGCCGAGTTGCTCCACGTCGGCAATAAGATTGTGCTGATTTCCGTCACCGCGTCTGGCGCCGAGTTGCTCACTGAAATCAGCGACCCCGTCGAAGTCGATCGCCTGCTCGGCATCTGCAAGCAAAAGGATGGCCGCAGCTCGACCGCCGAATTCGACGAGATGTTCCGCCAGCTCACAGACGAAATAGCCCCCGACGGCTTTCTCGGCGAAGAGACGATTCGCCTCGATGCCGGGAGTGCCGCCGGTGCGTATGCCGCCCAGCGGGGAGGTCGCCGAAGTGCATGACCGCCACGTCCGTCGTCAAGGACTCATCTGTTGGCGCTTCACTGCTCTATTTGCGGTCGCGGCTTGCGCGGTGCTGATCGCGGTCACGCCGGCTGTCGCACAGCCTGACAATGTTTCGTCCGGCGGTTCCTCGTCGATCTTTCCCGCGGGCATCGGCGGACCCAAGGACTGGACCAGCCCCCAGGGCCTTGCCTCGACGATGCAGGTGATGCTGCTGCTGACGGTTGTCAGCCTCGCGCCCGCGATCCTGCTGATGACGACCTGCTTCGTGCGAATCATCGTCGTGCTTGGGCTCTTGCGGCAAGCCCTCGGTACCCAGCAGCTTCCGCCCAGCCAGGTCATCACTGCCATTTCGCTATTCATGACGGTGCTCCTGATGGCACCGGTCTGGCAGAAAGGTTACGAAGACGGCATCCAGCCTTACACCCGCAGCGAGATCAGCCTCGACGAGGCCTTCACACGCACGGTCGACCCCATTCGCCGCTTCATGGCCCACCAGCTCGAAGCCACCAAAAATGACGACGATGTCTATCTCTTCCTCCGTTACATGCCGTCCCAAATCGATTCCTCGACCGGTAAACCACCTAATTACGTCTACTACGACCCCAAAGAAGGCGAAACTCAAGTTCCGCTGCAAGCGCTCGTGCCCGCCTACATGCTCAGCGAGCTCAAGACCGCCTTCCTCATCGGCTTTCAGATCTATTTGCCGTTCGTCGTGCTCGACATCGTGGTGGCTAGCGTCACGATTTCGATGGGCATGTTGATGCTGCCGCCCGTGCTCATATCGCTGCCATTCAAATTGCTCTTGTTTGTGCTGGTCGACGGCTGGCGGCTGGTCGTCGAGATGCTGCTCGAAAGCTTCCACATGGTAACGTAACAGGACGGCTTACCGCTCATTGCAGGCCTCATCATGAATCCCCAAGTCGCCGTTGATCTCGCCCGGGAAGCGCTGATTGTCGCCACGCTGATTGCCGCGCCCGCGCTGGTCGTCGGCATGCTCGTGGGCCTGGCGGTCGGTCTATTGCAGGCACTCACCCAAATTCAGGAGCAAACCGTTGCTTTCGTGCCGAAGCTACTGGCGATGGTGCTGGCGGTCGGCTTCGCGCTGCCATGGATTCTCACGCGGCTGGTTGAATACTCGCACGACTTGATCGCCAACATCCCCAACTCGATGTGACGACCACCGCTCCGGCCACAACCCAAGTACTGGCGATCAACCAAGCATGTCTCCGCTGGAAGGCTATCTCGTCAGCCGTTTCGCGATCTTCACGCTCGTGCTCACGCGCACTAGCGGGCTGGTGATTACCGCCCCGCTCTTCACCGCGCTCAGCCTGCCGCGGCAAGTGCGTGCTTTTCTGGCCGTCGCCATGGCGCTCTTGATGACTCCCGTCTATCTTGATACGCCTCTCGCACCGATCACAGATCTTGGCAGCTACGCCCACTTGCTCGCGAATGAAGCTCTCATCGGTCTTTTGCTTGGCCTGGGCATGATGATCCTTTTTTCGGGCATCCAGGTGGCCGGCCAAATCGTCAGCCAAATGAGCGGCATGTCGCTGGCCGACGTCTTCAATCCCGGCTTCGACGAAAGCGTCCCCGTCTTCACCCAACTCTTCTATTTTCTCACGCTCGCGGTTTTTGTTTGCGTCGGCGGACATCGCATGTTGACGCAGGCCCTCCTCGACACCTTTGCGTGGATTCCGCCCGGGCACGCGATGCTCGGGGACACTTTCGTCCAGGCACTGACCGACATCATGTCGCAAAGTTTCGTCCTCGGCGTGCGGGCCGCGGCGCCGCTCTTGGTCTCGCTGCTTCTCTCGACGCTTGTGCTCGGCCTGGTAAGCCGCACCGTGCCGCAGATCAACGTGATCGCTGTCGGCTTCGGGCTCAATTCGTTCCTCACGCTCGCGATGATGATGGTGTCGCTCGGCGCGGTCGCCTGGACGTTTCAAGAGCCCTCGATCGACGCCCTCCATCGCCTGATGGAAACCCTGCCGCATTGATCGCAATTCCTAACTCCGCGCTCCATGCTCCCCACTCCCTGCTTCTCGTCTCATGGCCGAAACCTCGGGCGAAAAATCCTTTGAACCGACAGCACATCGCCGGCAACAGGCCCGCGAACAAGGCCAGGTCGCGTTCAGTCAGGACCTCGGCTCGGCCGTGCTGCTGGTCGTGGGCGTGCTTTTGATCATGATGTTTGGCAGCCGGCTGATTGACTTCACGGCCGGCCTGATGCGCCGCGAGCTGGAAGAAGTCGCCACGCTCGCTCCGGGTCAGGATGCTATGCTGGCCCATTGGTATGCGATTATCCGCGGCCTGTCCGGTGTCCTTGTGCCGCTGTTTGGACTGGTGATGCTCGCCGCCATTCTCTCCAACCTCTTCCAGATCGGCTTTCTGTTTGTCCCCGAGCGGATCAGCCCGGACATCAGCCGACTCAGCCCGCTCGCCGGTCTCGGCCGCATCTTTTCGCTCACCGGCACGATGCGCCTCGGCTTCGGCCTGTTCAAGCTGCTGATCATCAGCGCCGTCGCTGGCGTCGTTCTTTGGACGCGGCGCGGTGAGATTCTTCGAGCCGGCGGTCTCGACACGTTGCAACTTGGCCACTTCCTGGTGGACATCACGCTGAAGACCACGCTTTGGATCGGCGTGGCCTTGGTGCTGCTCGCACTTCTCGACTACACACTGCAGCGCTGGAAGCACGAACAAGATCTCAAAATGTCCCACCAAGAAGTCCGCGAGGAAATGAAGGAGATGCAGGGCGATCCGCAGGTCATCGCCCGCCGCCGGGCCATTCAGCGACAAATGGTCCTGCAGCGCATCTCGAGCGTCGTGCCGAAGGCAGACGTGGTGGTCACCAATCCGACCGAGCTCTCGGTGGCCATCCAATACGATCCGGATGAAATGGCGGCGCCGGTCGTCGTCGCCAAAGGTGCCGGAGTGCTGGCCCAAAGGATTCGCCGGCTGGCCCTCGAAAACAACGTTCCGATCGTCGAGCGCAAGCCGCTGGCTCAGCTGCTCTACAAAGACGTCGACATCGGCAAGCCGGTGCCGACGGAGTCTTACGCCGCAGTGGCCGAAGTGTTGGCGTACGTCTATCAGCTCAAAGGTAAGAAGCTGCCGATGCCGCCCCGCGCGGCGTGATGCAGATCATTCGCCGTGCCTGGCGACCTGCCTTTGGTGGCCAAATCATTTTGGTATCCTATTAGGCGAGGTTCCGAGCTGCTATAGATTTAGGTCCGCCGATGTCGCGTCGTCTTTTCAACATGGCGCCCACCATTTGCCTCGTCGCGTGCGTGGCGCTGATGGGGATGTGGGTTAGGAGTTACAGCGCGAGAGATACCTTCATTGGGTCCACCGCGAACGGGCGGCTTTATCAGGTCGTTTCGATGTCAGGCCGGCTGGAAATTTTCCTGGCCGTCAACGTCGTATCTAAGGACTTGGCGCTCGTTCAACCGTGGTCAATGCAAAGTGTTCCCATCGACTTCCATTTTCCAACCACAACCGCTCCGCGAACAGGACTGCTCGCGCGACTCGGCTTCACCCTATATGCATGGCATCCCGGCTCGATCTCGACAGCGCCGTTCTGGGTGCTTGTGCTGGCGAGCGGATCGCTAGCAATACTCTTGCGACTTCGCTCGCCATTGCGATTCAATCTGCGCGGTCTGTTCGTTGTCACGACGTTTTTGGCCATCGTGCTGGGGATGAGCGCGTGGCTGGATCGATCGTGGATCGGAAAGGAAGACAAACCGGCACCGCAGCCACTCAGGTATTCTAGTCAACCACTGGCGACGTGGGGACATGGGCATCCAAACAAATGCTATTTCTTTTCCGTCATCCCGATGATCGACAGCTGCTTGTCGTATTCGATCTGCATTGTATAGCGCAGCACTTTGGCCTTGGGGCCAATCGCTTGGGCGGGCGCCTCGACGTCCCAGCGGAGGATGCCGTCCTTGTGCTCCGTCTTTTGGTACAGCTCATCATCGCTGACTTTGTCGTCGCTCTTGACGAGCGTCACTTTGATGTCGTTCTCGCCGACAGTCGGTAAGCGGTCGAGGAGGCGGACTTTGGCCGGTTTGTCGCTGAAGTTTTCTAGCGATAGCTCGTAGGTAAAATCGACAACGCGGTTGCCACCTTGAATTCGCTCTTCCTTGTTCACGAGCTCGCGCTCGGCACGCAGCGACGAATCGATCCCCAGCCCGACGCAAAAGCTTTCGCCGATCGTAACGGTCGGAATCTCGCCGCGACCGACAAACTGCCCGCCGAGAAACGTGGCCACCGGGCCGGCCAGGAAGACTCGGTCGCTGGTGTTGGTGAGGCGGGCCTCTTCGTAGACAAAGCTCGTGAGCACGGGCGTGGCAAGGCGATAAAAGTCGCCTTTGAGCGGCACCGCGGCGATTTGAATCAGTTGCCGGTCCGAGCGGCTCGGCAGACTCGTGCGATTCGCCAGCTCGTAACTCACGCTGACGCCCTCATCCGGCTTCAGGCTCCGTTCGTCTTTACGCTTGAGCTCGCTGAGCGCGTTGTTGAAATCCAAAAGTTGCAGTTCGCTGGCCGCTCGATTGAGTCCCGCGTCGGCGTAAGCGGTGTTGGCAGACTCAAGGCCCCAACTGCCGACGCCGCCGCGTAGGCCGCCAACGCTTCCCGCAGCATCGGCTACCCTTCCCGCCACGGCAAGTTCCTCTGGCACGGCCGGTGCCGCAAGCGACGAGCCGCCACGTAGTTTTTCGATTTGCGCGCGGCTCTCCTGCGCCTGTTTGTAGCTGTCCGCCGCCGACATCGCCAGCGCTCTTGTTCGATCGGGCGCGCCCAGCTTGATGGCGAGCGCTTCGAGCCTCGGCGCCTTGGCCACGAGAGACGGCGTGGCCGTCGAAAGCGTCATCGCAACGTCTTTCCAATCTTCGCCGCTCATCTGCTGAACGGAAGCATTGTATTCCAAGGTGACCTGGTCGCGGGCTTCAGTCGCCCGCAGGTTGTACGACGGCGACCAACTGGCGTTGCCCACAAGGTAGCTGAGCCGCAATTTCGCTGCCCCCGGTTGCGGCGAATTGATGAACACAACCGCTTCGTGAATCGAACGGGCCGATCCGGCGGCAACCGTCTCACGCTTGCGCGTGAGGAGCTTTTGTTCCTGATTGTGTGTCCGTTCGTCCTGCGCCAACTCTAGCTCGCGTTTGGCGATTCGTTCGCGCTCTGCAAATAGAAACTGAGACAGGTCTTTGAGTGTCTGCGCGTTGAGCACTCCGTGCGCCAACTCCACTTTCGAGGTGCCGGCGGTAAAGATTTCGAGCTGCGTGAGATAGCCTTTTCGCTGTTCGAGCAGTGTTCGCTCTTGGGTCACGGCCGCCAGTTTGTCCTGCACCGATTGAATCTGTTCGTCGAGATCGCGGACTTCCTGACGCACGTCCTCCTCGATCGGCCGGTCGCGGTAGCGGACTGAGCGAATCTCGACGCCATCCGCCGGCTCGGCGAACAAGCTGCCAGGCAGCACACTTTCGGGCAGATTCGTGACCACAACTTCGTGCAGCCCTTGCGCGTCGGGAACTTCCAGCTCGCGAGTCACTAGCGCCTGGCCCTGGTAAACTGTGACGGCCGAGACGTGTCCTTCGGTCACTGTGCGCTCCGCTGCTCGTGCTGCGAGAGACGCTAGCAGGCAGATAAACAGCGACGCGATGACGATGCCGTTGGGTTTCATTGATGTGTTCCTGGGAAAAGAGGGACGTACCGCCACGTTCGGCCGAACGGGCGGCCTGAAGGATTGCGTGCTAAAGCTTAGACGCAACGAGCCGCCAAAAGATTCGCTGCCGGGCCAAGATTTCGTTGCGAAAAATCCGGGGCTCGCCGATCAGTCTGGCCAGAGCGGCCGGCCACTATTCCCATTCAATCGTCGCGGGTGGCTTCGAAGAGATGTCGTACACGACCCGGTTCACGCCCTTGACTTCGTTAATGATCCGCGTTGAGATGCGCGCCAATAGCTCATGCGGCAAGTGGCTCCAGTCGGCCGTCATGAAGTCGTCGGTCGTCACGCAACGGACCGCGAGCGCGTCTTCATAGGTTCGCATGTCGCCCATCACGCCGACCGACCGGACCGGGAGCAGCACGGCAAACGCCTGCGAGGTCGCACGATAGAGGCCGGCCGCCTTGATCTCGGCCACGACGATCGCGTCGGCCTCGCGGAGCGTATCGAGCCGCTCCTTGGTCACTTCGCCGAGGCAGCGGACCGCCAGCCCCGGCCCGGGAAACGGATGCCGCCAGACAATTTCGTCCGGCAGGCCGAGCTGCGAGCCGAGCTGCCGCACTTCGTCTTTGAACAGATCGCGGAGCGGCTCGATGAGCTCGAACCCCAGCTCCTTCGGCAGGCCACCGACGTTGTGATGGAGCTTGATCGTGTCGGTCGGACCGTCGAAGGCGGCCCCGCTTTCGATCACGTCCGGATAGAGCGTCCCCTGGGCTAAATATTTCGCGCCCGCGATCTTTTTCGCTTCGGCCGCGAAACACTCGATGAACGC
>DASYDU010000398.1:0-3227 GCA_036499445.1 Lacipirellulaceae bacterium | reverse complement strand
TGCGACATCGGCGTCTTCCGTGTCGTCCGGACCTAAGTCCATGAAATCCGTGTCGAAATCATCCTCGTAAACAGTATCTTTACTTGGTTTTTCCGGACGGTTTGCGGACGTAGGACGCCGCTGAACGCGCCTGGGCCCGCGGTCGCGTGAGCCCCGGTCGCGGTCGTCGCGGTGGCGCGGCCGGTCTTCTCGTTCTGCCGCTCGGCCTTCGGCCGCTCCTTCCGGAGCGCCTTCGGCTGAGCTATCGGAGGTACGCTTTCGTCCGCGGCCACCACGGCGGCGGCGCGGACGTCGCTTTTGCTCGTCATCGCCTTCGATGGGGGGACCTTCGCCGTGATCATCCGCTTCCCCAGCTAAAGAAGCGTCGGGCGAATCGTGGGATGCATCGTCCGGCACGAAATCTCGCTCGGATCGAGCGGGCGGCCGAGCGCCACGATCGCGACGAGGTTCGTCCCGATGTCGGTCGTGTCTCTCTTCGCGATGGCGCGAGCTGCTAGGAGGTGGACCGGCTTCAGGTTCAGCGGCAGCTTCGGCGATCTTTTGAGATTGCTGCTCAGGCGAACCAAAGATTTTGTGCCATAAGCTGACGCCAGCGCCCCGCGGCGGCGGTTCGGCGGCCTTCGGTTCGGGCGCCGGCTCGCGGGTTGGGCGAGGCTCGTCGATGTTTCGTTCCTGGCTGCGCTCTCGATCTGGGTTATGCTCTCGATCCGCGCGCGGCTGTCGTTCTCGCCGCGGCTCTCGCTGCGGGCGTGATGACGGCTCTGGGCGCGGAGGCGACTTCGCTTCGGGTGGCGCTGGCGGTGCTGGTCGACGGGGCGGCGGCGGCGGAATCCGCGCGCTGGGCGGTTTCGCGGCTGGCTCTTGTTCTACCCGGCGCGGAGGCGGGGCGGGCGCTATCGGAGGCGGGACCTCGATGCCGAGGTTTGAGGCTAAGCTGTCCCAATCTTTGGGAGTCGGCTTAGGTGGGGCGGGCGGCGCACTGGCGGCCGGTTTCGCTCGCGGTTCGCGGCGGGGCGGCGGCGCTGGGGTAGAAGGTGGCTGCGGTTCGGGCGGCGGCGCGGCCCCGAGCGCGCGGGCCAAGTCATCCCAACTCGATTTATTTTCCGGGTTTTCCATATTGAAGATGCGGCCAACTGGATTGCCGGCCGCGAATACTCTTTGCCGTTGCTCTTGCCAATTCACGATAAGCTTCCTCAGTATAGGGCTTTCCGGGGTCCGCGGATAGGCGGCTGCGGAGCGGATGCCGAGCGGTGAAAGTTCAGCGGTCTCGAAGCCGTCGTCTTGCCCGCGAGCCCAAGCCTCCAAGAATTACCGTGGTTTCAGCGGACGACCAACCGCAAACGCAAATCCATTGATCGCGGGAGTCTTAGAGTCCATGTCGAGCCAGCGCGATTCACCCCATCGAGACGCCGCCACGTCGCACGTGGAGGAAGTCGAGGTCGTCGGCCACATCATCGATAGTCTGATTCTGCCGAAGGTGCTCGATACGATCACGGCGAGCGGCGGGTCGTTTCGAATCACGAAGATCAACGTCGGCCAGGCGCGGCAGGATCCGAGCTACGCGCTCGTCGAGGTGCGGGCAGGGTCGGCCGAGTTGCTTGAGCAGATTCTCGCGCAAATCGCCGACCATGGCGCAGTGCGAACAACAACGCAAGACTGCCGACTGGTTGCCGCGGATATGGACGGCGCATTTCCTGAATCTTTTTACAGCACGACCAATCAGCGGACGGAAGTGCGGATTGGCGGCCAGTGGATCGAAGTCGCGGATCAGGAAATGGACTGCGGGATCGTCGTGGATGCAGCGCGGACGACGGCCCGCTGCGTGCCGATGATCGAAGTCGAGCGCGGGATGTCGATCGTGGCCGGGCATTCGGGAGTGCGCGTGTTTCCCGTGGACCGGGGCGAGGTGCACAGCGACTTTGGCTTCATGTCGAGCGGCGTGTCGACCGAAAAACCCAAGGGCGCGCTAGTGCGCGAGATTGCCCGCGAGCTGGTGAGCAACAAGCGGACGGGCGGCAAGACACTGGTGGTGGGCGGGCCAGCGATTATTCACACGGGCAGCGGGCCGATTCTGTGCAAGCTGATTCGGCGCGGCTACGTCCATAAGCTGTTTGCCGGCAATGCACTGGCGACGCACGACATCGAGCAGTCGCTTTATGGCACGAGCCTGGGTGTACACCTGGATGATGCTAGTGTGGCCGACGCGGGGCACGAGCACCATCTGCGGGCGATCAATCGCATCCGTCGATGCGGATCGATCAAGAGCGCGGTCGACCAGGGCGTCTTGACGTCCGGCATCATGTACGAGTGTGTGAAACAAAACGTCGATGTTTTGCTCGCGGGCAGCATCCGCGATGATGGCCCGCTGCCGGACGTGATCACGGACGTGCTCGAAGCCCAATCGCAAATGCGGTCGCGAATCCGCGACGTCTCCTTTTGTCTGATGATTGCCACGATGCTGCATTCGGTGGCGGTGGGCAATCTGCTGCCGGCGTGGGTCAAGGTCGTGTGCATCGACATCAATCCGTCGACGGTAATTAAACTCAGCGACCGAGGCAGCTTTCAGACGGTCGGCCTGGTGACAGACGTGGAGCCGTTTTTAAGGGCGCTGGTGCAGGAGATTGATGTGCTTGAGAGCGGCTGAGCAGGAGTGGCGTTTCTGCGGAAGGCGGGACTAAGGGATTCAGGTTTCAGGTTTAAGTTCGAGGCCGAACCCTGAACCGCTATCGAGATTGACTCATGTTTTTGCCGCAGCCTCACATTCTGATGTGCCCGCCGGATTACTACGGCATCTACTATGAGATCAACCCGTGGATGAATACGGCGCGGCAGGCCGATCATGGGGTGGCGGTCGACCAATGGAACGGATTGCGCGGGCAGATTGAGGCGGCCGGCGCGCGGGTTTCGCTGATTGCACCGGTCGAGGGATTGCCCGACTTGGTGTTTACGGCCAACGCCGCGCTCATTTTCGGTGAGCGGGCGCTTGTGTCGCGCTTCCGCCATCCGCAGCGGCAGGGCGAGGAGCCACACAATCGTCACTGGCTGGGCGAGCGTGGGTTTGAAATCGTCGAAGTGCCGCTCGGCAGCTGCTTCGAGGGCGCCGGCGACGCGCTATTCTGCGGCGACACGCTGTTTGCCGGCTATCGGATGCGGAGCGATGCCTCCGGTCACCAGGCGGTTGGCCGGCTGCTTGGCGTGCGTGTGATTCCGGTCGAATTGGTCGATCC
>DASYDU010000397.1:0-15490 GCA_036499445.1 Lacipirellulaceae bacterium | reverse complement strand
ACCAAACTTCTCAAGCGCTCGCCCTAATCTCGCGGCATTTTCCGCCTGTGTTCCAACCCAAATGTCGATGTCGGCGGTGAACCGCGGCGCGCCGTGAAAGCCGACTGCATAACCGCCAACGACTAAGTACTCAACCTGCGCCCAGATTATGGATTGAATAAACTCTTTGAAGTCGGGTGGTAAGTGGGTCGTATCCATATTGAATCTGCCGAGCAAGTTCGATGGCCGCCAAACGTTCGGCGGGATCGCGTGCGAGCCAGTACTGGCGATCTTGCCCTTGTTGGGCCAAAGTCTCCACCGACCAGGCGTTGCGATCCATCCGCCAAGTGTCGACCAAGCGACTCATAATTACTCCCGCTGTGAAAACAGCCAGAAACGGCCAGCCTAAACTATCATCGTCGGGGACC
Source organism: Lacipirellulaceae bacterium (assembly GCA_036499445.1). Classification (GTDB taxonomy): domain Bacteria; phylum Planctomycetota; class Planctomycetia; order Pirellulales; family Lacipirellulaceae; genus DASYDU01. The sequence goes on along the minus strand of DASYDU010000397.1, from coordinate 15,083 downwards.
GGCGCAGACATTGTTGAGTATTCTTGCAGCTCATCCAAAAGTATGGGCTAGGCCACCATTAAAAGCAATGCGGATCGGACCACTCGGCATTAGGCCCAACGCCCTAGAAAACAAAGGACGGCTACTTTGTCCACGGTTCGCACTCGGCCCAGTTTTCGCCGAACTTGACGTCGACTTTTAGCGGCACGCGGAGCGGCAACACGGTCGCCATTTCTGTGCGGACGAGTTTGGCTAGGTCGTCGAGTTCGCTTTGAGGGACTTCGAACACGAGCTCGTCGTGAATTTGGAGTAGGAGCTTAGCGGACCGTTTTTCTTGGTGGAGGCGGCGATGGATCGCGATCATCGCAAGCTTAATGAGATCGGCTGCAGAACCTTGGATCACCGTGTTGACGGCGGTTCGCTCCGGCAGGTTCATCGGTCGTAAGCGGGCGACGCCCGGCGCGACCGGCTCCGGCATACGCACGCCTTGAATGGCGCGGCGGCGGCCGAGAATCGTACTGACGAATCCTTGGCGGCTGCACTCGGCGAGCGTCCGATCGAAGAATTGGGCCACGCCCTGATAGCGAGCGAAGTAACCGAAGATGAACGCGGCTGCCTCTTCCTGCGAGATTCCCAGTCCTTTGGCGAGGCCAAACGGACTCTGGCCGTAGATGATGCCGAAGTTGACGGCCTTGGCGCTGCGGCGCTGGGCGGCGGTAACCTCCGCGGGCGGCACGGCGAACACCTGGCTGGCGACCAGGGTGTGAATGTCTTCGTCGCGGGCAAAGGCCTCGGCGAGCGCAGCATCTTCCGAGAAGTGGGCCAGGATGCGGAGCTCGATTTGCGAGTAGTCGGCGGCGAGCAACTTCCAGCCCGGCGTGCCGGCCACAAAGGCGGAGCGGATTTCGCGGCCTTCCTCGGTGCGAATCGGGATGTTTTGCAGATTCGGATCACTGGAGCTGAGGCGACCGGTGGCGGCGACCACTTGGTTAAAGGAAGCATGGACGCGGCCGGACGTGGGATGGATCATCGTCGGCAAGGCGTCGACGTACGTGTTCTTGAGCTTGGCGAACTGGCGGTACTCGACGATTTTTGCCGGAAGGGCATGCTGTTCCGCGAGTTGTTCCAGCACGTCCGCATCCGTGCTCGGGCCGGTCTTCGTCTTTTTGATGACCGGCAACCCCAACTCTTGAAACAGCACCTGCGCGAGCTGTTTCGGCGAGGCGATGTTGAGCGGATGGCCGGCCAGCTCCTCGATTTCGATTTCTAGAGATTTGAGCCGCTCGCCATATCGCGCGCTCAACTCAGCAAGCCGCGCTGGATCGACCCGGACGCCGTTGAACTCCATCTCGGCGAGCACTTCGATGAGCGGCACCTCGGCCGTTTCGTTGAGTTTCGTGAGGCCCAACTCGTCGAGCCGCGAGACCAATAGCGGCTGGAGTCGGAGCGGCACGTCGGCGTCTTCGGCGGCGTATTCGGCGATTTGAGCAAGCGGCACCTCGTCCATGCACTTTTGCGTTTTCCCTTTGCCAATCAACTCGTGGATCTTGATCGTCGTATGATTGAAGTAGCGCTGAGCGAGGTCATCGAGATTGTGATTTCGCTCGCCGGCGTCGAGTAGGTAACTGGCGACCATGGTGTCGAATGCGGCGCCGGCCAAATCGATCCCCGCGTTACGTAGCACGATCATGTCGTACTTGAGGTTCTGGCCGAGCTTGGCAATGGACGCGTTTTCGAGCACAGGCTTGAGCAGGGCCAGCGTAGTGGCCGGGTCCAAGACCTGCTCGCCAGCCGGGCCCCGAATGGGCACGTAAAACGCCTCGCCCGGCACGACGGCAAACGACAGACCGACGACTTCGGCCCAGCGTGGCATGACGTGCGTCGTTTCCGTATCGACCGAGATCAGTTTAGCGGCTGCTAACTTCTTAACCAGCTCACGGAGTTTTTCCGGCGAGTCGACGAGCTGATAATTCGCGTCCCAATCGGAGGGCTTTGTCGCAGAGTATTCGGCCGGCGAGAGGCGGGCGGCACGTTCACCAAACGAACGGAACCCGAATTCGGCAAACAGCTCGGCCAGTCGCTCATGATCGAAGCAGCCGACCCGGCTGGCGTTCCAGTCGACGCGGACGGGCACGCGGTCATCGAGCCGCACCAACTGCCGCGACATTAGCGCCGACTCGCGACCCTCGACAAGCTTCTGTCCTTTCGAGCCAGGAATCTCCGTTGCGTGCTGGAGCAGATTGTCGAGGGTGTCGTATTTCTGCAGCCAGGCAGTCGCCGTTTTGGGACCGATTGTGGGAACGCCCGGCACGTTATCGACTTTGTCGCCGACGAGCGCCTGAAAGTCGACGACCTGATCCGGCCGGATGCCCCAGTCCTCCATGAGTGCGGCCACATCGAAAACTTCGTCTTTGCGGATGTTGTAGACAGCGACATCATCGGTGATGAGCTGGCGGCAATCTTTGTCGCCGGAAACGATGAAGCAGTTGGCGCCTGCCGCATCGCAAACTTTGGCCACGGTGGCCAAAATGTCGTCCGCCTCGAAGCCCTCCAGGCCGAGGACGGGAATCGCCAACGCGTTTAATACTTGTTCGATTTTCGGAATCTGGCCGACCAGCTCGTCGGGCATCGCGCCGCGGTCCGCCTTGTAGCGGTCGAACACGGCATCGCGAAATGTCGGGCCGGAGCGGTCGAACGCGCAAATCAGAGCGTCCGGCTGTTTCTGCTCGATGATTTGCAGGATGTCGCGGACGAAACCATAGACGGCGGCCACGTGTTCGCCCCGTGGGCTGGTCATTTCGGGAATCGCGTGAAAGACCTGGAAAATGAGCGAATGCGAATCAACGACATAAACTGTCCACCCGGAAATATCGACGTTGGGCGGCTCGACGGGGGCGTCGACGACGGCCGTGGCTGGCACATCCACGTCACGAATCAGCCGACCTCCACCCTCCTCTTCATTCGCACGAGCGACGGGGGTGGGCTCGACGGCATCAGTTTCCACCGCCTCGCGCTCTTTCCAACCGGCGAACGATTGCTGAGAGTTGTTGGCCATATTGCCGGATTCCCGCGTGCCAGACCCGCAAGGCGAGGCGCGCCAGGTCCCTATATCCAGGACGGCTAACCGCAGAACGAGTGCCGGTGAGCCGAAAAACAGACCAGACCGAGGCCTGCCAATTCCTATCGTATCGCGTTCGTTGACATGCGGTAATCCCCTAATTAAGCTGGACTTAGGACGAATTTGCGCCTCGTCGGATGAGGCGGTACGGCGTGTCGAGACATTCGACACGAACGAGAGCGCTCTGTCGCTGGCTCGCGAGCCAGTCGGAGCAATAATTGGTTCAACGGGAGGATTCGGAACTCCTCGCCGTTGGACGCTAGTCGAGGTGCGGATGGCGCGCCGCTTGGCTGCCGCCATCCGGACTGCTTCGAGTAACGAACCCACCGTCGCTTCGAACCACAATCCGCGCACTCCGCCAGGGAGTGGCCGAACTAGCTGGAAGAAATCGAGCCATGGCCGCACGGCAAGACCAAGGGCTACAGATCGCCCTGATCGTTTTCGTATTCCTGTTCGTGGTATTTGCCGCGATGTCGTATCTGTTTTACAAGAGCTCGAGCGACGCGAAAGCGAATGTGGCCGATCTGCAAAAGCAGATGCAGGAGAAGTCGGCATCGGAAAGCAAAGCCAAGGAAGAAAACGGTAAATTTCGACAACTGATGGGTTTCGGCGAGGTCGATAGCGCCGAAGAGGTTGAGAAGACGTTTGGCGACGACATCAAGAAGTATGGCGGCGATCCTAGCAGCGGCTCTTATCGCACTGTGCTGGACGCGGTCTTTAAGGCCAAAGAAGAAACGGAGGGCCGCGAATCGGCCGCAAAGGAACAGATAAAGGGGCTTAAGGAAAGCCTGCTCGCTGTCGAAGGCGCAAAGGAAAAGCAGGTCGTCGAGTTTCAGAGTGAGATGAAGAAGGCCCAAGAAGATGCGGCCGGCGAACGGAATCGCTTCGAACACGACCGCAAGGGTTTGGAGGATACGAAGAAGCAACTGCTGGCCAATCTCGAGACGCAGCGGACGACCTACGAAGGCCAAGCCGCGGACAAGGACGCCAAGATCAAGGAGCTCGACGATAAGCTCGGTAAGAGTGAGCACGCCAAGCAGAATCTGCTGGCAGAAGTTTCCAAGTCGTCGGACACATTTGAAGTCGCGGACGGACGCGTGTCGCTGGCCAATCAGGACGGCACGGTTTGGATCAATCTTGGCTCAGCCGATTCACTGCGGCGGCAGATCACGTTCAGCGTTTTCGATGCCGACCAGCACGATGCGGCCAAGGCCACTAAGAAGGGCAGTCTCGAGGTGACCAAAGTCTTGGGCGACCACCTCGCCGAGGCCCGCGTCACCGATGATGATGCGAAGAATCCGATTCTGGCGGGCGACCAGATTTACAGCCAGGTTTGGCATCGCGGCAAGAAGCTCCATTTTGCACTGAATGGCGTCATCGATGTAAACGGCGACGGCCATAGCGACTTACAGATGGTTCGCGACCTCGTGGAGCTCAATGGGGGCGTGGTCGACGCCTACCTGGGCGAGGACGGCAAGGTGAACGGCGAGATTACGGTCAACACGCGCTATCTGGTAATGGGCAAATTTCCCGAATCGGCAACGCAGACGGGGATGCAAAAGGGCTGGCAGGAGATGATCGACGCCGGAAAGACCAACGGCGTGGAAGTGATCAAGCTCGACAAATTCCTCAACCAGATCGGCTATGCGCCAAAGGATCGTACGGTGCAGATGGGCGCCGCGGCGCAACACGACGACTTTGTGCCCGGGCCGGAAACGGGCGAGTCGACTTCGGCGGCGAAGACCGGCACGGGCAACTTCCGGCCGCGCAGCCCAGTCCGGATTCCGATCGGGATGTGAGCTAGAAGCGGTCCTTTTCTTTACGCGATCGCCTAGAATACACGTTCGCGGCGCGTGCTCAATTCTCATGGCATTGGCCGCTCACGATCTGGAGTTTCTATGGGCTTTCCGGAGTCAATGCCTGCGGATCGATCGCCCGGCCGGCGCCCCCGATGGACGGTGATCGCGTTCTACGTGGGGCTGCTGTTGTTGGTTGCGTGGCTCAAGTACTCTTCGTCTAGCGACGGCGTGCCGCAGGGCCAGTTTCCAACGAGTGTGCCAGCGACCGCGCCGGATCGCGAGCGACGCAGCGCAGAACAGGACGTCGCGCGCGACGATTGGACGCCGAAGAGTCGCGTCTTGCGCAACGATGCTCCAGCCGCTGAAAACAACGAACGCGAATCGCCAGTTGCCGCACCTGCCCATGCATCGGAGCGATCCGAAAGCGCGCCTCGCCAGAGCGACGCTCGTGACGACGGCTTACTCATCCACAACGTGGGCGTGATCGACGAGAATCACCGCGTCGTCTATCGAGGGGACGTGGACCTGGCCCCGACGCTCAAGCGGATCGAAAGTGGTAGGCGGTTGCGATTCTACCACGATGGCATTGTCTTTGAAAACCGCGAGCATCGTCTGCCGGCCAAACCATCCGGTTACTATCACGAATTCGTGCAACCGACGCCCGGAGATAACGGACCGGGAGCGCAGAGAGTCGTACTGGGCGCGGAGGACGAAGTGTTTTATTCGTCCGACCATTACCGATCCTTTCGCCGCGTCCGCTGATTATGTCCGCTAAGCCGGCTGGTGAGTTTGAATTTGTCAGCGACTTGACGGGCTTTCGCGCGCCGAATTGGCTCGTGGTCCGCCTCTCCGGTCGGCTCCGCCGCAAGCGGGATTTGTTTCGGGCATTGGCAACGGGACTCAAGCTGCCCGCATATTTCGGCGACAATTGGGACGCGCTTGAAGAGTGTCTCCGCGATCTGTCGTGGCTGGGCGCGGAGACGCACGTCGTCCTATTGCACGAACACGTGCCGCTAGCCGATGTCGGGCAAAGGCAGATGTATGCCCAAATCCTGCACAAGGCGCAAGTATCGGGCCGCACTCCGCTACGAGCTGTCTTCCCGCAGAGCGGCAACGCGAGTTTGAAGAGCTAATAAATGATTGGACGATTTCCGAGGATACACTTGCGTCCAAATGCGCTAAAGCGCTTCAAAGAGTTGCCGGTGGAGCAGCTCGAGTTGCGGCGCGCGATCGTACCAGTCGGCGGGCAACTTTTCTGGGCGGAAGTAGTCGGGCTCGACGAAAAGCGATGCGGGGTTGGCCAACTTCCACTGTGAAGCGAGGAGTTGCAGCAAGCGGCGGGCGGAACGGTCGAGTTCGTGTGTGCGACAAAGCTGGCGAAAGAGCTCGGTGGGGCTTTCGTAGGTTTTTAAGCGGATGCGCCGGCGAATCCAGCGGTCGAGGAGAAACAGCACCGCACTGATCGACGCCAGGACGGCGACCACGACCAGCATTTGAGAGACGTCAAATTGGTTGTTCTCGCCGCGAAAGCCGCCTCCCATGCCTTGCCGCCGCACGGCCAGTAGCCAGATGTTTTCGGAAAGAGTGAACATTACCGAGCGTTTCCTGTGAATGCGTCGCTAGGTAGCGCGGAACCCCGGTTCTTGTAAACCTGCTCAACGCTCTTCTGGGCCGCATCTCGCACGGCACGCTGCGGATCGCTCTCGGCTTTTCTCAGCGCGGCCAGCGCATTGGCGCTTGTCGAGTGACCAAGAGCCGCCACGGCGCTGGTGCGGAGGCCCAAGTCCGGGTCCTCGACAAGCCCGATCAAATCGTCGCAGACGTCATTCGCGGCGTTCATCGCGGCGACCATTTCTATCGCCCGTCGCTTGGTTGCTACGGAGGGCGAGTTAAGCATTTCGGCCAAGCGTCGGACGGCCATGGGGTCGACCTTGCGGACCAATTTACCGGTGGTCCGGCGGGCAGCCGGCTCAAGGCTTTCGAATAAGGATTGATAGCGGAAAAAACTGAACTCGCTCAATGACGAGCGTGCGGCGTCGCGAACTTCTGCCGCGGGCGAATCGAGGAGCGAGACTAGCTTTTCCATCGCGCCCGGCAGGCGACGGGGCCGCAATTGTCGAATCGCGGCGGCTTTGACGCTCGGGTCCGGATCTTGCAAGGCGGCAAGGATTAGCTGGTCGGCCGGCGGATCAGAGAATCGGGCGAGCGCTTGGCAGCTTGCGCGGCGACCCTGGGGGCTACCACGCTTCAACAGAAAACTGAGCAATTGGAAGACATCGCCGTGATTGATATTCGATGCCGTGGCGAATTCGACAGCCGCGGCTTGGGCCGGACCTTCCAGGTGAGGCAATACCTCTCGGCCCTGTTGGAGCCAAGCAATGCTGGTCAGGCGTTTCATGTTTTGGGCCACCCGTAGCGACATGGGCAGGCCTACGCGTCCGAGCAGGTGGTTCAGGAATTTTCTGTCCTGTCGATTGGCGATGATTTGCAGTATGCAGCCGGGCGATTGGGCATCTTGCAACATCTCGGATAGCAAGTTCAGGATCGGAGTAACGGCGCTTGTCGAGAGAGACGCGACAATCGGCTGGTGGCACGAATGGCGCGGGTCGTTGAGAATTAATGCGAGCATCGCATTGTCCTGCGGCACCAAATGGAGGAAGGCGTCGACGATTTCAACCCGGTGGTGCACGTGGTACTGATTCAGAGAGCGCTCCAAGGAGACCAGCACGTGGCGACGCATGAAGAACGGATCGCAGGTTCGCTGATGAGATTCGCCGGAAATCTCCTGATGGAGCACGCGGGCGAGCTGGACCAGGGTGGCCGCCGCCTGATCGGAATGGCGATGGCTGCGATTCTCTGCGGCTTTGACCAGGGTCGGTAACGTGTCGTAGACCTTGCCCAAGAGAATCACATGGCAGGCGTTTTCACAGAGTTCGACGTGCTCTGCCAACACGGCATCGTGCAGGGCCGATTTCAAATGGTGGGCCGAGTGAAGCACGGCGTCGGCGAGCTCCGCCTGTTCCAATTCCCCGAACGATGTAAAACGGCGGATAATCTCGGTATGACCCTCGACGCTCCGGCGGAGCACCAGACTGCGGATCGCACCCAGCCGGATCTCGATGTGCCGCGATTTGAGTGCCGACAACAAAACAGCAACGGCCGCTCGGTTGGGCGTATTGGTGAGGATGTTCCAGGTTTTGTCGAGCGCATCTTTCACGTCGGGTATCCATCGCCCCTCGGACGGCGCAAAGTCGCCCTATCTTGCCTTATCGGCGGCCATCCCCCACTCTGGAAAGGGTTGGCGGCAGACTCAGTACAGTCTTCCCAGCCGGCAAACGTCGGATCGGGAGTTTTCGGCCTGATAATTGCGCGACTGAGCCACAACCTGCGTTGCAATCGTGTCCTTTTCGGGTGAAACTGGCAGGTGAGGGCCAATTGTCTGCCTCCGGCAGATGTACTCCCATCGGCTAGGCGAGGACCATGAGATATGAGGGCCAAAACCATACTGGATGCTGAGTTTCTTCCTCTGCGGGCGAAGCTGCTGGAGATGGCTGCGGCGCTCGATCGACTGGACTGTGCCGAGGGGCAGCTCGACGACGATCCGCGGATGACGCGAGTTCGCGAAGCGATGAAAATTCTCTTGCAGCAGGATGGGGATCGGGCGGAGCTCATGCAAATGGCCTTCAGCCGGGCGTACGACGAGAATTGGCCGACCCGATTTGGTTTGACGCTGTAAGCTGGAAGTTTCGCCGTTCCCGCCGCTAATTTAAGTCGCCGCCATGTATTACATCGACCCGCACATCCACATGGTCTCGCGTACGACCGACGACTATGAGACGCTCGCGAAGATGGGCTGCGTGGCGATGAGCGAGCCGGCGTTTTGGGCCGGCTACGATCGGAGAAGCGCCGACGGCTTCCACGATTACTTCGAACAACTTACGACGATCGAGCCGAAGCGGGCGGCCGCCTACGGCATTCAGCACTACTCGTGGCTCTGCATCAATGCCAAAGAGGCGGAGAATGTATCACTGGCGCGGGAGGTGATCGCGCTGATTCCTGAGTTTCTGAAGCGGGCAGGCGTGCTCGGAATCGGCGAGATCGGGTTGAACAAGAATACGCGGAACGAGGCCATCGTTTTTCTCGACCACGTGGAGCTTGCCGTTGCGACCGACGAGCAAATGCTGATCCATACGCCGCACCTGGAGGATAAGTACCAGGGGACGCGGATGATACTCGATATGCTTTGCGGCGACGAGCGCGTCGATCGTGGGCGAGTGCTGATTGATCACGTGGAGGAGCACACAGTGCGGCACGTTTTGGACGCCGGCTTTTGGGCCGGGATGACGCTGTACCCGGTGACGAAATGCACGCCGTCGCGGGCCGCAGACATAATCGAGAAGTATGGATCCGAGCGGCTGCTCGTGAATTCGGCGGGAGATTGGGGGCCATCGAAGCCGACGGCCGTGCCCGATTTTATTCTGGAGATGCGGCGGCGCGGGCATGCGGAGAGTCTGATTCGCCGCGTGGTCTACGAAAACCCGCTGACATTCTTTGGCCAGAGCCGGAATTTTGTATTTCGCCGACCGGATGTCGAAGCGCACGCCGAGATTTGAACCGGCATAACTTAGGGCGTGAATTGGTTGAGGACGAGGTCAGACACGTCGGTGCCGACATAAGTTTGCCGCTTAAGTATTCCGGGTTTTGAGGCAAGGAGGACGCCGCGCTGCGCGGCATCTGAAGCCGGCGCGCCGTGCGAGCCGCGTACAAGCGTGGCATCCAGGGGAATGCTGCGCGTGGCCGGGTCAAAAAAGAGCTCGACTGGGTCGTAGCCCGGCTTTTGATGGATGTCGACCGTGCGGGCGAAACTTGGGGCACGGGCATCGTCGAGCCACCAATAGTAAGCTTGCCAGCTATTGGGCTCGGAGATAAGAACAATCTCGCCGCTACGGGGATGGTCGAGACCATATCTCGAAAGTTCGTCGCCGCTTAGCACTTCTGCGACGCCGGGCCGATTACGGAAGATTTCGGCGATGCGCGCCGTCGTTTGACGGTCGGCGTCGCGGACGAAGATGTGCGAGAATTGATGGTCGACCATCGCAAAGGCACGGCTGCCCGCTATGTCGAGTTGTTCGCCTTCGTCGGTGTCGCGAACGGCGAGCAGCGCAGCTTCGCGTAAAATTCGATTCGGATAGGTGACGTGATCGACTGGCACGATCGCGTATTCGCTAGCGACGAGCCAATGCGGCGGCTCGCCATAGGCGTTTTCTAGCCCGGCGCGCAGCTTTTCTAATTCGGCGTCGAGCTCGGCTAAGGAATTCTTCGCAGCGTCGCTGTCGGGGCCGAATTTTTGGGCCGCGTAGTCTAGGTGCGGCAGATAGATATAGAAGAAGTTGGGGCGATGTCGCTCGGTGGCCAAAATTGCCGAGGCGACGATCCAAGCGGTGGATTGGATGCCGGCGAGCGGTCCCCAGAAATGTTTGAGCGGGAAATGGCCGAGCTCGTCGCGGAGCTCGCCGTACATCATATCCGGCTTCGTGTAGCACCAGAGCGATTCGCTGCCATCGGGATTGTGGACGGGGGCCGGCGTGCAAATGTAGTCGGCTCCGCAGCCTTTGCTGTTAAGCGCGAACCAAACAGCGGAGGTGAGCGAGGGATCGCGCTCGTGCAAAATGTCCCAAATTTGTGGCCGCTCGACGACGTTGTTCCACGCGGTCCACATTTCAACTTCTTGTTTTTCACGCCAGTAGAAGCCGTTGGCAATGACGCCGTGCTCGCGCGGCGGCAGACCGGTCGTCATGTTGGCTTGGACCGGGCAGGTAACGGCGGGGAAGTTTGGAAGGAGCGAGGCGCGATCGCCACCGGCCGCGAGCGCGGAGAGATTCGGCATGGCGGCGAGGTCGCGCTCGCAAAGGCCGGGGATGGAGAGGAGAATTACGTGTGGCGGCATGGTCAAAGCGCTTCGAAAGCGAAACCGCTAAATGAGTGGACTGAGAAACTCGTACGCCTGGCGGGCAGCGGCAGGGCCGATGTGGGTGTGTCGCGTGAGTTCGACGCTGACGGGGCCAGTGTAATTGATTTCGCGGAGCGCGGCGATGACGGGCGGGAAGTCAATTTCGCCTTCGCCGAACATGAGGTGTTCGTGGACACCAGCGCGCATGTCTTCGATGTGGACATTCACGAGCCGATCGCGCCACTGGCGGATTTTGTCGACGATGGGGAGTTCGCCTTGACAATGGAGGTGGCCGACGTCGATAGTGAGTCGCAGCAAGTCGGTTTCCACGCGCGCGGCGTCGAGCTCGGCGAGGAGATCGGAGTAGCGGGCAAGTGAGTCGATGAACATGCCGGGCTCGGGTTCGAAACCGAGGAAGACATTCTTATCGGCCGCGTAGGCCAGCGTCTCGATCAAGCCGGTGGTAAGGCGGTCCATCGCCTCGCGGTCCCCTGCCCCATCCTTAACGGTTCCTGACCAGAGCGAAACGCAATCGGCGTCGAGGGCGGCGGCGATGTCGATGGCACGGCAGAGAAAGTCGACGCGACGCGCGGGTCCGGCCTGTTCGGCGGTGACCAAAGTGGGCTCGTGTTTGACTTGCGGATCGACCAGGAAGCGGGCGCCGGTTTCGATGACGCAGCGCATAGCGAATTGCTTGAGCAAATTGGCCGTCGCTTCAAGTTGTTCGGCAATATCCGTGGAAAACGGGTTTAATACATGTTGATCGAGCGTGATCGCGATGCCGCCGTAACCGATTGAGTGGAGCAGCTCGACGGCTTGCAGGACATCAAGGCCAGTAAAGCCGTTGGTGTTATATCCCAAGATCACGCAATGACCATTCTAAATTCTATGTGACCGCCGCCCGACGGAGTGCAAGTTGCCATTCGTCGGTTAATCGGAATTGCTTGGCAGTCTTAGCAATGTATTCGTGATCCAATTGGTCTCCGCTGATTCGCAATACGCCGGCAATGTCGCGCAAGTGTTTGTCCGATTTCCCCATTTGATAGAACTGCAGCTTCTTCAAGATGACGTCTTCGGGCGAGGCGAACACAGCCGAGAAATCGGGTGTAATTTGGATGCGACGCCCGCGTTCGAAGCGACCGCGGTCATAGAGCAAGTTCTCAGGAATGATCACGTCGATCTTAAGACCGCTAGCAGGGTGTATGATGTTGAACATGCCACGATCGCGGATTGCCTCACGCACGGCCTCGCGGCTAAGGTAAAAATCACTCTCGGGGAAAGCTGCCACAAAGACATCTGTGTGCGCATCATCGAGAGCGACGAGCACGTCAATATCGTTTGTGAAGCGGGGCTCGCCGTAAGCGATGGTGGCTTGGGATCCGGTAATGAGATAACGGAGATTAAGGCGCTCGAGACTCTCACAAAGATTGCGCAGTAGCTCATCCTGCTCCATGCGACAGCCTCCGCGCGGCTTCACGGCCAATCTTTTCGTCGGACCAGTCAGGGTGCTGGTTCCGCAGAATGCCACGGACCATTCGGGCAGCCGACCGCCACAGCCCATGAGCGATTGCCAAGCGTTCGGCCGGCGATTTCGCACGTAGCACTTCGGCCATCGATTGATCGACGACTTCCGGTTCCGGTCGGACGTTCGTTAATTCGTGCGTCATGGGTTGCTACCTCGGCCCCGATTCTACCACACGCGAGGATTCCGCAAGAACACGCGGCGAAGCCGGACATGTCTGCGTTCGCAAAGCGTGGAGATTAGGCGGTGCGGAGGCCGTCGGCGTCGATGCGGCGGTGCCCGGCTTGGCGGTAGCGGGCAAGCACCATGGGAAATTGGCCGCCGAGGACGACGGTGAGGATGACTCCGCAAAGGACGGGGCCGTACCAGATGCCCCAAGGCTGGCCGACGGCCCATGCATATCCGCCGAACAACGACATCGCGACGCCAATGGCAATTAACGCAGTCCAGGCGGTGATGATAATGCGTTTGCCTTTGCCGCGCGGAGCGAGAAGACCCACGGCCCCGCCAAGGAGTCCGCCGAGAGTGCCAAGCCCACCGCCGGCGATTACTCCGAACCACGTGCCGAACGAATTGGGGTCGAACCAAGGATTGGCCATTGCATGATCCTCCTTTGTTTTTGAAATTGAAACTGGTCAGGTCTGGCCGTTTGACTGCTCGCGATGGAGTTTCAGCAGCTTTTGGGCGGCTTTCGAATTCAGTTCGCCACGCTCAATCATCGTGGCGAGCAGCTCGGCCATGGGGTCGGGCTTGCGCTGCTCGACCGCTTGATTGAGCCGCTTGATGAGCCGATCGAGGCGAGCGCGGAGCGTCGGATAGCTCACGCCGTAGTCGTCGGCCACGTCCTTGAGCGAGCCGGACGCCAACACGAAGCGGAGGACGAATTCACGGTCCTCGGCTTCAAGTTGATCGAGGGGATGAGGGTCTCTGCGATTCATGGCGGTCACTCCCGACTGATTTAATAATATTAAACGTAACTTTAATTTTATTCAAGTGGGAAAATTGGCCGACGCTCTCTCGCTCGTCGGGTTGACGCTGCTCTGGTCTGAAGACGAAATGCCGCTAAAGTGGTTGGCCCAGCCGCCGCCGCGAAACCCGCGAGCAGGCGAACCGAATTGTTCACCAGGCCGTATGCCGTCTCTTCCCATTGGTAAATATCCCACGCTGGCGCATCGTCCCGTCGAAACTCAGGCCGCCGGCGTGCGTGATATCGGCTGGACCCGTGGAGACCGATTGGTTTTACACGGCCGTGCCGCGGCAGTACGGCTGGCAACCGGCGTTGGTGCGCTATTGCGCCCCCGGTTGCCTAGTCGCTGAAGATTTTCACCGAGGGCGCGGAAACGAATTCGATCGAGGCCACGGCCGACGCTCCACCGGAGAATTTACTTAGCTTCTTGTCATTGGTAGACTATTATGGATCGCGGCCGAATTCACTACCGACTCTGTCCCCGTCACGCGCCGAGTTATGTCGACCGTTAATTCTTCGCTCTCCGCCGAGGGAGATTATGCCTGGGAATTAGCCACGCTGTTTCCAGAGCAGGGTTTTTGGTCTGAGGAAGCCTACCTCGATCTAACGGACGGCACCAACCGACGGATCGAATTGATCGACGGGCGATTGGAGTTTTTGCCAATGCCGACTGAGTTGCATCAAGCGCTGGCCGGATTTCTGTATCACGCGCTATTGAACTTTGTCACCAAGCGCGGTTTGGGCATCGTTCCGTTTCCACCACTACGCGTTCGCATTCCGCGCGGGCATTATCGAGAGCCCGACATTCTTTTCCTTCGCAACGAAAACTTTCAGCTTCGGAGCAATCGCATCTGGAATGGTGCGGACTTGGTGATGGAAGTTGTCAGCCCAGATCCGAAGGATCACCAGCGCGACTACGAGGAGAAATTGGCTGATTATGCGGCGGCCGGGATTAGCGAGTACTGGATTATTGATGCTGAGCGGCAGGTCGTCGTCGTTTATTGCCTGAAAGATGGACGCTACAACCAACACGGTGAATTCCGGCCCGGACAGCAGGCGACATCGGCATTGCTCAAAGACTTCGCCTTCGATGTAACGGCGCTGTTTGGTGTAGCTGACAGCGTAGCGGAATAGCGCAGCGCAACAAAAAACCCGACGTGAGGCGGCTCGGCCTCACGCCGGGTATCTCAAATCAATATGGTAAGTTGTGCGAGCGACTTGCGTCGATCACACGGACCTTCAAAGTCAGCCAAGATCTGCCTCACATGTACCGAGCGCTGTATGAACAGCGTCGGCTAATCATTCCAAGAAACGAATTCTTAGAGAAAACGCATCCTTAGAAAGGAGGTGATCCAGCCGCAGGTTCCCCTACGGCTACCTTGTTACGACTTAGTCCCAATCGCGGAGTTGACTCTAGGCACCTGCGTCCCTTGCGGGTTCGCGTAGTGACTTTAAGCCCCCCCCACTTTCGTGGCTTGACGGGCGGTGTGTACAAGGCTCAAGAACATATTCACGGTAGTGTGCTGACCTACCATTACTAGCGATTCCAGCTTCATGCAGGCGAGTTGCAGCCTGCAATCCGAACTGAGCTGCGTTTTTCGGGATTTGCTCGATCTCGCGATTTTGCTTCCCATTGTGCGCAGCATTGTAGGACGTGTGCAGCCCTAGTCATAAAGGCCATGAGGACTTGACGTCATCCCCACCTTCCTCCGGCTTAACGCCGGCGGTCTCGCTAGAGTCCCCGACAT
>DASYDU010000396.1:0-22138 GCA_036499445.1 Lacipirellulaceae bacterium | reverse complement strand
AGTCAGCGACGCGACTTGCGGTTGAAAGTCCTCACCCACAACGTCATGATCCTGTTACACATTGAGGTTTTCTACAGAGCCGTTCTGACCGCTTATTTCATTTATATATTATATTACTTATATTACCTTGACCCTATTACCGCGGCCGTTCCTTGGCCGCTTAGTATTGCGCGCGTCGATTAAGTTAGTCGATCCGGCTGTCGCCGTCGGCCTGATGGGCTCCTCGATGCAACAGGAGCCGACTCATCAAATCAACCGGGAATTACGTCGGGTCAACGTCGGCTCAACTCGGATTTCCCAATGACGCCAAGAACTCGCTCATTTCGCCGGCGGCATGAGCGTCGCCTTGAGTGCGTGCGGCTTCGATGCCGTTGCGTAGAACGGTGCGGGCCTCTTCTATGCGGTCGAGCCGAGCCAGCTCTTGCCCGGCCATGAAGAAGGCGGGCACATAGGGCGGTCTGTCGTGCGTCAGCTCAGCAAATCTTACTAGGCTCGCGGCGTGGTCGCCCTCTTTGTCAAGCTCCATCGCCAGGCTATAGCGCAGAAACGTGTCGCCGGGGTCATCGGCAAGCATGGCTTCGATCTTTTCGCGGCGGCTTGCCATTTGAATTACAGGTCACCGGTGACAACTTCAAGTGTGCCGTCGCTGTCGCCGGCGCCTAGTGCAGTGACATAGAGTGCCCCATCGGGAGCAAAGGCGAGCCCAGAGGGTCGCGACAGTTCCGCGATCTTCACCGTGCGGCAGGCCGGTTTGCCCGGCTCGCTAGAGTCCTCGATGCGATAGATGCCGCTGCTGAAGTCGGCCGCGTATAAATTGCCGGTGATCGGGCTATAGACCAGCCCGCTTACCGCCGCCAAATCGGTCTCTAGCTCCAATTCGACCGTGCCGTTGAGGGGATTGAGAAACATTATCCGATGCTCACCAGCCACCACGATTCGTCCCGAATTGCTGGTGGCGACCGCTTCCGACGACTCCGCATTTCGAGAAAGAACCATCGTCCCAAATGGTTGCGGCGGACCGATCACGCCGGCTTGCACGCGGGATCTGACCAGGCTACTGCCGCCGTCAAATCCGCGGACGAACATCACGATCGCATCCTGAACCGTATCATTGGCGCGAATTCGGGTCAGCGACGTGCATGTTGCCTGTTCATCCGTCTGTCGAGTGCGTCGTGACTCGCCGCGGCCGTCTGCGTTTGACTGGTCGGCCGAGATTGCCTTACCGTCCTCCGGCAACTCGTAAATGCGCAGCGGGTCTCCGCTCTTTGTTGCGCTACCGACGGCGATCAGGCCCGGATCGAGGAACAGAAGCGCTTGTGGACCGGTTTGCTGCCCAGCATTACGGCCCGACGTAGCGGCAAAACCCGTGATCGCGTCGGCCGTCTTGTTGCGATCGTGATTTGACCACCTGATGACGCAACCAGCGGCACTCTCGGCGATAAACAGCTCGTACTTATCGGCTGTGCCGTTGGGACGGACGGCGATGCCGCAAGGGTGGCGAAGTCCTGTAATGACAGTTTCGACCTTGTTGTCGGCAGCGCACGCCGTTGACGCCACCAGAATTGCAACGATCTGCACAAGTGACGCCACGCCAATTCGAACCCAAGAAAAGAGCGACATCCGTGTTTCCTTGCAGGTCAACTGGCGATGCCGTGGATACGCTCGTAAGCCGTGATTTTGTCCGCATGTTCGAGCGTCAGTCCGATGTCGTCGAGGCCGTGAAGCAGGCAGTGGCGACGAAATTCCGCGACGTCGAATCTAACCGCCAGACCAAAGTCGTCGGACAAAGTACAGTTGTCAAGGTCGGCCGTCAGCTTGTAGCCCGAGTGCGCAGCGGATCGCTTGAAAAGATCTTCAACCTGCTCTTCCGTGAGCACGATCGGCAGCATGCCGTTCTTAAAGCAGTTGTTATAGAAGATGTCGGCAAAGCTGGGCGCGACGATCACGCGGAAGCCCCAATCTTCAAGCGCCCAAGGAGCATGCTCGCGGCTCGAGCCGCTACCAAAGTTGCGGCGGGTAACTAGCACGCTCGCCCCCTTGGCATTCGGGTGATGGAGCTCGAACTCATGGTTGATGGAGCCGTCGTGATGGCGAGCCCAATCCCAAAACAGAAACTCGCCAAAGCCGGTCCGCTCGATCCGCTTCAAGAATTGCTTAGGAATGATCTGATCGGTGTCGACGTTGGCCCGATCCATGGTGACGACGCGGCCGGTATGTTTGGTGAAGGGTTTCACGTTAGTTAAGGCAATTTCGGTCTTCTGGCCAGAAAAAATTCGACGCTCAATTCCAGTCGCGGATATCCACGAAATGCCCGGCGCATGCCGCGGCCGCCGCCATCGCCGGCGAAACCAAGTGCGTGCGTCCGCCGCGGCCTTGGCGGCCTTCGAAGTTGCGGTTCGACGTCGATGCGCAGCGCTCACCCGGCTCGAGCTTGTCGGGATTCATCGCCAAACACATGCTGCAGCCCGCCTCACGCCACTCGAAGCCAGCTTCCTTGAAGACGCGATCGAGTCCTTCCTTCTCAGCCTGCAGTTTCACCAAGCCGCTGCCGGGCACCACCATCGCGCTCACGTGGCCGGCCACGCGATGACCATTGACGACCGCTGCCGCGGCCCGCAAATCTTCGATCCGCGCGTTGGTGCAAGAACCAATAAAGACGCGGTCGAGCTTGAGATCGGTGATCGGCTCGCCGCCCGTGAGGCCCATGTAGACGAGCGCGCTAGCGGCCGCCTTTTGCTCGTGTGGATCAGAAAACTCAGCCGGCTTGGGCACCCGCGCTGTAACAGGCGCTACTTGGCCGGGGTTCGTGCCCCAGCTAACTTGCGGCGCGATCGTCGCCCCGTCAAACACGAGCGACTTATCATACTTTGCCGCTGGGTCGGTTGGGAGCTTGCGCCAGCGGGCGACTGCCTTGTCGAAATCGGCGCCTTGCGGGGCGTGGGGCCGGCCGTGGAGGTAGGCGTAAGTTGTTTCGTCCGGAGCAATCAAACCCGCGCGGGCTCCCCCTTCGATCGACATATTGCAAACCGTCATGCGGTTTTCCATCGTGAGCGCGCGGATCACTTCGCCCGTGTACTCGACACAGTAGCCCGTGCCGCCGCTCGTCGTTATCTGACCGATGAGATAGAGCACGACATCTTTGGCCGTGATGCCCGGACCAAGCTTGCCATCAACTCGCAGCTCGAGCGTCTTCGCCTTCGATTGCAGCAGCGTCTGCGTGGCCAGCACGTGCTCGACTTCGCTAGTGCCAATGCCGAAGGCCAGCGCACCAAAAGCGCCGTGCGTCGACGTATGACTATCGCCGCAGACAATCGTCATTCCGGGTTGCGTGTAGCCCTGCTCTGGACCAATCACGTGGACGATGCCCTGCCGGGCGTCGTGGATGTCGTACAGCATGATGCCGAACTCATGGCAGTTCGTGCGGAGTGTATCAATTTGCTGTTTCGAGACCAGATCGAGGATTGGCAGACTGCGGTCGGTGGTGGGCACATTGTGATCGACGGTCGAAAGCGTCCGCTCCGGCCGACGCACCTTCCGGCCCGCCAACCGCAGGCTCTCGAACGCCTGTGGACTGGTAACCTCATGAACCAGATGCAAATCGACGTACAGAATCGCCTGCCGGCCCGGCTCTTCGAGCACGACGTGCTCATCCCAGATTTTCTCGAACAGCGTCTGCGGTTTCGTAGTTTCGCCCATAATCCCAAACTCAATCGATACAGTTTGCTCGCCGGCAGGACTTGCCGCAGTGCCAATAGGTTCACTGGCCTGCGTCGACCGCTCCGCCTAGACAATTCTAGCTGGTGTCCCGGGTGGCAGAAAAGATGACGCGAACGGCCGATTATTTAGTCGGCCGCCGCCTCGACCAGGGCCGCCGCCAGCTTTTTTCGATTGGGGCAGCCGTTGCAACTCCACCACTGGGCCGCCAGGTCGCTCGACCACGGATCGGATAGCTCGATATCGCGCAGCGACCGCTGCAATGACACGACGTCCTGGAATCGGTGCTCCGGGTCCTTTTCCAAGCACCGCATCACCACTTCTTCGAGCGCCTCCGGCACGTCGACGTTTACTTGCCGCGGCGGGACGACCGCCTCACTCGCATGGGCAACCATCGCTTTGAATGGGTTCTCGTACGCAAAGGGCGGCTGACCTGTCAGCATGTAGTACATTACCGCTCCCAGCGAGTAAATGTCGCTCCGGCCATCGACGTGCGAATCGCCAACCGCCTGCTCGGGCGACATGAATAGCGGCGAACCGGTAATTGCGCCCTCTTGCGTGAGCTGGGCGTCGACCTTGTCGCTCAGGGGTTTAGCCAAGCCAAAGTCGAGCAGCTTCGCCACGTCGAACACGCCGCCGCGATAAGCGCAAAAAATGTTCGCGGGTTTAATGTCTCGGTGAATCAACCCGACGCCGTGGGCCTCGGCCAGCGCGCCACAAATCTGATCCATGAGAAAGATCACGCGACCGGCCGGCAAAATCCCGTATCGATCGATCACCTCATGCACATTGTGGCCAGGCAGGAATTCCATCACGTAATAGAACGTGCCGTCAGCCGTGTGGCCGTAGTCGTAAATGTCAATCGAGTTCCAATGCGAGAGCTTTGCCGTGGCGCGGACCTCGCGCTCGAAGCGGGCCAGCATCCGTGGGTCGCCTGCTCGGTCCGGACGAATCACTTTTACCGCGCAGGGCCGTTTCAGCATTTGGTGCTCGGCCAAATAGACATCGCCCATTCCGCCCGAGCCCAGTTTTTGCTTGAGCCGATATTGGCCCAATTGCCTGGCGGCGAAAGCCTCAAGGCGCAGTGTGCCGATGGTGTGCACCCCCACGGTACCTACTAGCACCGACGCTGCGATCATCAGTAATTGGCCGGAGTAGTGACCGCTGAATTGTTCCATTTGTGTAAGCGCCCAAACCTGCGGCACTTGCCAGCAAAGAAACGCAATCAGCATCGCGGGCAGTAATCCAATGACGCCCAGCACCAACGCAGCCCGCCGCCAAGTATTGGGAATGAACATGGCGTACGTGAAGATCAGCATCACCCAGGCCGCCGCAATGGCCGGCAGATTCGCATTCTCCGGCGAGCGCACGGCAAACACCGCCTCATGATGCTGTTTGAGCAGGAAGAACAGGGCGGGAAAGCCAAATACGAACAGCTCGGCGATTCGCAGTACGGGCAGCGAATAGGCGCAGTGGTGACACAGCTTCACCGCAAATACGCCCAAAACCACGGTCACCGCCGCGTGGGTATAGAAGAGCCAGCGATGCTCGGGGCGTCCCCAAACGTCCCAATGGAACGCCCAACGCATGAGGAACGCAAGAAACGTAACGAAAAACAACACGGCCGCAATTCGCAACCGATTCCGCAGCACGTCGCGAGTTTCGCTGCTCAGGTGGGGTGTGCTGCCTTCGACGAGCGCGATCTTGCCGCGAGCCGCCTCGCGCAGTCGCAGTCGACTGTCATTCTCGCCATCGGAGTCGAGAGACAGCGCCGCCAGCGTCTCGTCGTTGGGGTGCGACGAAGCGTCGCCGTCGAGCGCACGATGAAGATTGATCCTGGTCACCGCAAACGACCTCGGCCGGGGCGAAGAACCGACTTCCGGCATCCTGTCTGACTACAAATCGGCACGGACTGCAACCTACTATCCTACGCAGCCAAGCCGATTTTGGGCAGGGGAAAAGCCCGCTTTAGGCCGCCTGACGATGGCTGACGCGCTCGACGAATTCGGCCAGTTTCTGCATCGAAATCATTTCGAAGACACTCTGGCCAGCCGAGTCGAGCCGCTCGCGCAGGACGATTGAGCGGCCGTCGAGCATACGTGGCACATAGAACCAGGCCGAATCCAGCGTACTATCGTTCACTGCTGCCGAAATGAGCAGCAGGCCGGTATGAGGATGGGCATTAGCAATGCCGCGGAGCGAGCGGGCCGGTTCGCCGGGAGTTAGGCGGATTTGAGCACCTGTCGCCTGTAATTGGCAATGCGCTTCTTTTAAGGTGAGGCTCGGCAATTCGCCACTACGCGCGTCAAACCAATCGAGTCCCGTATAAGCCACTTTGCCTTCGGCAGAGCAGCGTTGGCCGACGCCGATTAACGTCGTCGAGCGCTCAATGCTGCCAATCCCGAGCTCAACGATCCGGCAAATTCGGTGCAGTTTTACCAATCGGTAAAGCTGGCGATCGGTCCGTGGCTTTGAGGCGTAGGCAAGATACGCATACTTGAGCCAACTCACAGCGGCCACGGCGATCTCCTTGTGCACGGACAGCGGATCGAATAAGCAGGTGGTTCCGTGGCGACTGTCACGCGTCGGGCCGAATCAGCCCGGCGCTCTTACCCAACCGTCGGCCCAGCGCGCCTGCGCTAGGAACTACGAAGTTGATCGGATAGTCGCAGTCAGAGAATCGAGTGTGCAAGGATCGTTCGGCGAAGTCAATGCATGCGGCAGAAGCCGCAGAGTTTGACACTCTATTAATCCAACCACTGTCGGTGCCACAGCTCGAGCATCAGGAGTGACCACAGCCGCGCCGAGTGATCGAAGCGGCTGCTGGCGTGCTCGAAAAGCAACCGCTCGATCCCTGCGCGGCGGAAGTAGCCGCGGTCAAGCGATTTCGTGCTGAGGAGCGTTTCATGGGCCAGCGCTTTGAGCTCGCCACGAAACCAGTGGTCCAGCGGCACGCCGAAACCCATCTTGCGACGGCGGAAGACCTCCGGCGGCAACAGATGACCAAAAGCCCATTCCAGAATCCGTTTGCCTCGCCCGCCGTGCAGCTTCCATCGCAGCGGCATCGCGATGGCAAGCTCCACCACGCGGTGATCCAGCATCGGCTGCCGACATTCGAGGCCTTGGGCCATCGTCGCGATGTCTACCTTCTGGCATAGATCGCCGGGCAAATAGGTGACAAGATCGGCCAGGGACGCGGCAGTCGCGGAATCCCGTTTGCTTGCGCGGGCGAGCGCCGCCATCATAAAGTCCGCCGGGTCCTGGTTCGGAAGCCGGCTCAGGAAGTCGTCCGAATAAAGCGCAGCCCGTTGGTTCTCGTCAAAGACAGACATCAACTTTGCATAGCGGCCTGAGGGCGGAGCGGCGAGCGCCGCCGCCAGCCGCCGCATCCGCCAGCTGAGACTTTTTTGTCGTCCTGAAGTCGGTAGCCGCTGCCAAAGTTTGTTGGCAATAGCTGCCCGAAGTGCCCAAGGCATTCGATCGATCGCGGCAGCCAACCGCACCGCGCGATATCGGTCGTAACCCGCAAACAATTCGTCTCCGCCGTCCCCGGACAGCGCGACCGTGACACGCCTGCGCGTCTGCTGCGCAAGATAGTACGTCGGAACGGCCGAGCTGTCGCCGAACGGCTCGTCAAAGTGCCACGCGAGTTTCGGCAGCACCGCGGCAATATCCGGCACTACGCGTAGTTCGTGATGTTCCGTGCCCAAATGTTCGGCCACTCGGCGGGCCGCCGCCGTTTCATCGTACTCCGGCTCTGGGAAACCGACAGTGAATGTCTTTACCGGTGCTGTCGCATACTGCTGCATCAGCGCGACAATCACCGACGAATCGACGCCGCCCGAGAGAAACGCACCCAGCGGCACGTCGCTTACCATTTGCGACCGCACAGCTTCGACGAGCGTCGTTCGCACTCGCTCGATGGTTTCACCCTTGTCGGCGTCCTGCTCGTGATTGAAGTCGGGCTCCCAGTACGGACGGACGGTGAATCGCTCGTCTTCGAGGACTGCCAGATGACCGGGCGGCAACTTGCGAATCCCGCGAAATATCGTGTTTGGGTAAGGCACATATTGGTAAAGGAGGTACTCGTCAAGCGCGGCGGGATCAATTTCCCTCGCGACGTCGGGCACAGCGAGTAGACTCTTCAGCTCGCTGGCAAACAGCAGCCGTTCATTTTGCCATTGATACACGAGCGGTTTCTGTCCCAGCCGGTCGCGAGCCAACACCACGCGCCGGTGATTGCGATCCCAGATCGCCAGCGCAAACATGCCGACGAGATGCCGCACAAAGTCCACACCTTCATCCTCGTAGAGGTGAACGAGCACCTCGGTATCACCGGCCGATTGGAATTGGTGGCCGCTTCCTTCCAGCCGCAGCCGCAGCTCGCGGTAGTTGTAGATTTCGCCGTTGAAGACCAGCTGCACGCTTCCATCTTCGTTCGCCATCGGTTGGCGGCTACCGGGCAAATCGAGAATCGATAGTCGCCGATGACCGAGCGCGACGCCTGGCAAGGCCGGATATGGTGGCTCCAGACGCAAGTCGCTTGTGTATGCACCCTGGTCGTCCGGGCCGCGGTGCGCAAGCGCGTCCGTCATTCGCCGCAGCGTTTCGTCCGTAACGGCCCGCCGCGGATCAGTCCAGACAGCGCCGCAGATGCCACACATCGCAGAATTCCGACATCGATCAAGTGATTGAAATCGCCTGGAAAGGTCTCACGCAATGGCGCGAATTCGCAAAGGAACGAGGCGTCCAACCTTTATGTCTTAGCGCCTTTGCGTGATGCTATCAGCAGTATGGCTGCGGAATTGGGCGAAGGCCACCGTTGCAATTTATAGAATCACTGATCCCAGCGCTGGAAGTGCTGGACCATGCGGTCCGTGGAGTCGGGAATCGTTTTGGCCAACCGATCCGAGAATTTGTCGGCCGGCTCGCCACGATGAACGTCGGCAAGGTAGTCGACAAGAACCACGTGGGCCGTGTTCGGACCGTGGAGCATGAAATGGGTCCAGGCCCAAGCGTAGTGGTAGTCGAGCGTGCCCATCTGGACCAACTCTTGCCGCTGCTCCAAGTCCGCGACGCTGCGAACCATGCCCAGACGCATGTTCCAACGCAGCGCGCCGAAATGCGGATGGTCGGTCGCCCGCTGGTCCTCTGGCATCTCAAAGTACTCGGCCAAACCTTCGTCCAGCCACAATGGGACCGTGGGCAGATTGGCGTGCAGCAGCGCGTGCGTGCATTCGTGCCTTAAGTCAATATCGAGCTGATCGTGCCGGTAGGCGTAAACCGCCGCCAATCCCCCCTCTTTCACAAATAGCGCCCGTCGATATGGGACATCGGGAAAGTGCTGGTGCAGGTACTGGCGGTGCGACTGTGCGTCCGAGAAGAGATAGATGTAAATTGGTTCGTGCGCGGGCGGTAGCCCCAGCGTACGGTCGATCTCACGTTCCAAATCGGGCAACTTCGCCAAGAGCGGATCGTACTCATGGAGCGGAAAGGTCGCTTGGCAGATGAACGGCCCCACCTGTCGAGCATCGACCCAAGGTTCGGCCGCGACCGCCGATGGCCCGCCAACTGAAAACCATCCGCTTGCCAAAGGGACGACGACCGCGATTGTGGCAAAGGATTGGAACAGGATTCGGCGGCGCAATCTGATCATGTCAGCCAACGAAATCGGAATAAAAATACAACGGATTCGACGCGACGCTATACGCGCTGGCGCACGAAATCAGCGGTCGTAGTATGTCGCGTGAGTCGTGTTCCGTGGATTCGGGCGGTCCGCAGCCGAATCAAAGTAGAGAAGAGAGGTCGGAGTATAGCGGCCAGTGGCAAGCGGTCAAGCCAGGCTTCGGCCGCTAGCATAATTCGAGCGGCCAGGGCGTCTGCAGTTCAACGCCGCTCTCTGTCACCAGATAGTTTTGCTCGAGACGTAAACCGCTACGCAGATCTTCGTGATACAGGCCCGGTTCTACAGCCAGATAGTCACCTGCTTCCAGGGTATCGTCCCAAAATGGATTGAGATGCGGTCCTTCCTGCGGCGCCAGTCCCACGCCGTGGCCCAGATGTGAATTGAAGATCCAGGGGAGATTCTTATCGAGGTCTTTCTGCACCATTTCAAACAGTTCGCGGCAACTGACGCCCGGTCGCATCATTTGCTCCACCATCGGAAACACGTCGACCACTGCCTTCCAAGCCCGTTGCTGCGCCTCGGTCGGCGCGCCGCCGACGGCAATCGTGCGAGCGTTGTCGGAGTAGTAACCGCGAAAGCCGATTCCCAGGTCGAGGATGTAAAGTTCGCCGAATTCGGCCGTACGATTCCTTGGCAGTCCACCACGCGCATTGGATTGGAAGTCTTGTCCGAGATAAGTGAGCGCCTCGCCCAACGTACGCACGGCTACTGTCTGCAATTCGTTGTAGACGTCCAGCTCATTGACGCCCGGGCTGATTATCCGCCGCCCAGCCTCATACATGGCGTGATTCGCCTCGTTCGCCCGCCGAAGCATAGCCAATTCGTCCGGATCTTTCTTCCGCCGAAGCTGAAAGATCGTCGGTCCGATGTCAATTGGCTCCGCTGCGCCCGATAGCAGAAAGGACAAGTGAGGACCGAACGTCGCGAATTCGATGGCAACGCGCTTGGGCACCTTTTGTAATGCAGCCTGCAGTGCAACGGAGCTTGCTGCGCGCTGGTCGTCGCGTGTCGTCGAGTGCCACTTTGCCTCGTAACCAAGTCGCTCATCGGCGGCAGCCGGTTGCTTCAACTGCCGCTCTGGCACGATGAGCAGGACATGGCCGTCGGCCGAAACGGCTACCACTGGCTCAAACGGCGCCTTTACGAAAGCTCCCGTCAGCCACTGGACCGATTCGCGGCTCGTCAAAACCGCTAAATCAACCCGCAACTCCACCATCCGCACGATGAGCCGTTGCTGCCGGCCGCGACAGGCCGCCAAATTCACGGCAAATGGATCAGCGAGTTGGTGTGACGATGTCGTCATTAGGAGTACCGACGCCTTCCTACTCCGGACGATTTGGCATGACGGTCTGCTATCGTACGGCGGTCATCGCAGTTGAGCCAGCGCGGCTATTGGGTAGGTGGAGCAATTAATCGCAGCCGCTTCAGATGCGACCATCGTCTCAAACGCGGACATTTGTCCCAAATCGGGACGATTTGGGCGCGCTGCGTAGCACGCCCGCGTCCGCATCCGCACAGCCAGGATACACCAATCGGGCGTGAATATCCGGGCAAAACGCCCAATATCCCCGAGCCGCGAGGCGCTAGCCACAATAAGTAGTTGTGGCGGCACGGTGGTTGCTCTTGATGCGGCCCAGTCGCAAAACGCGACCGCAACCGCCTTCGCTTTGTTGGCGGTCTCGCTGTCGAGCAAGGACTGGGAGTTGATAGCAATGCTTGTGCTCAGTCGAAAAACGGGCGAACGGATTCACATTGGCAACGACATCACGATCGAGGTACGCCGGGTGGCCGGGAATCGTGTCACATTGGCTCTTGATGCGCCGCGCGATGTTCGCATACTTCGGGGTGAGTTGGAGCGAGCGGCTCGCGAATTTGAAGAGCCGGAAGCGGACACGCATCCTGCGGAGCCGTATGTCATCACCCATACCCGGCCGGGCGCGGTGGATGGCGTCTCGGTCCACGGATTAGGGGCGAACTACGCGATCTAGCCGGCTCGGCCCGTTGCGGCTCGCTGGCACCGATGACCTTAATTCCGGCGACAATGGTCGCCGGATTTTTTTTGCGCTCGGGTGCTAGCCCCTCCTACCCGGATTGACGCTGACAAACGAGTTCTTCTAATCTCCGCCGCGCGGCGTTCTGCGCCGCCTCTGTGGCGTTCATCTCCGTGGCCAACGACCCATCCTCCGGTCGAGCGAAGCGTCATGTCCGCATCGTTAGCCAGACCTTCGCGTCCAAACCGCAACAGATTGCGAGCGTTGCTGGCGATCGCGCTGGTCTGCGCAGCCTTAGCTGCAACTGGTTGCAGTACTTCATCCGGGTACGTCAAAGTCCGTGATACGCCCCACAACCCGCTCACCGGGACGCTCAATCTTGTCTCTCGCAGCGGTCCGAAGCCGACTGAGCGGACTCTGCAGCTGCTTCGCCGCTACAATCTGGCCGACCAATGGACCGGCGACCGAACGGTGCTACTCGCGCATCTGGAAGAGATTCAGCAGCGCGAACCCCACCGCGAAAATGAATATGCCATGGCCGAGTTGGCGTACGTCACGGCCAAGCAGTCCGAGATTCTTCCGGAAATGATGCGGAGCGGCCGCGCGCTTGAGTTCTATGCCACTTCGCTGACACACGCCTACCGCTACTTATTCGACTACCAGGGTGAGCTCGCCGTCAACGACTACGATCCGCAATTCCGCGGCGCATCGGACCTCTACAATGAATCGCTCGAAGGCATGCTGCGGCTGGTCCGCAAGGGCGGCGAAGTTCGGCCCGGCACTTCGCGGACGATCAAGACCGCCAACCACCTCTGCACGTATGATGTGGTGCTGCACAGCCAGGGCTGGCACGATGACGACTTTGACCGTTTTGAATTCGTCAGCGACTACCAGGTGCAAGGACTGCGGAACCACTACCATTCCTACGGGCTCGGAGTGCCGCTGATCGCGGTTCGCCGCCCGCACGGCGCGGAAAAGCCGACCGAGCAGTATTATCCACCCGACCTTTGCTTCCCGCTAACGGCGTTCTTACGGGTGTCGACGCTTGATCCGAGTTTGGATCGCGCGGAGAGCCAGTCCAGCGCATTTGGGCCCCCGCCGCTTCCCGCTGCAACGGCCGGCGCGGCCGATCCGGCGGCGCCTCATTTCGTGCTCGACCTCTATGACCCGCTCGATCAGCAAACGATCGACGTGGCCGGGCGAACCGTACCGCTCGAGGCCGATCTGAGCACACCGCTCGCCTACTTCTTGGACCGGCCGCAGTTCAAAGACGGCGACCTGTCGACACTCGGCCTGTTGAAGCCCGGTGAAGCGAAGAAGCTCGAGGGCCTGTACATGCTCGAGCCATTTCAGCCGGACAAAATGCCGGTCGTGATGGTCCACGGGCTGTGGTCCAGCCCCGTAACCTGGATGGAGATGTATAACGACCTACGCAGCGATCCAGCTGTGCGGGATCACTACCAATTCTGGTTCTACCTCTATCCTAGCGGGCAGCCCTTCTGGTTCAGCGGCACGCAGATGCGTGAGTCGCTCGCCACCATGCGTCGCGAGCTCGACCCCGAGCGGCATTATTCGGCCTTGGATCAAATGGTGCTGGTCGGCCACAGCATGGGGGGGCTCGTCTCAAAGATGCAGTCTGTGGAGAGCGGCGACACCTTTTGGCACACCACCAGCGATCGACCCTTTGCCGACCTACGCGCCGATCCGGCCATTCGCCGCTCTCTGGCCAACGCCTATTTTTTTGATCCCAGCCCTTCGGTACGGACAGTGGTCACAATTGGCACACCCCATCGCGGGAGCCAATTTGCCAACGAAACGACGCGCTGGCTCGGCCACAAGTTAATTACATTGCCGGGCAAGATGTTGACTGGCCGAGAGGAGCTCTTGACGCTCAATCCCGGGTTCTTCCGGCCCAATTCACCGCTCGGGATTACGACAAGCATCGATTCCTTGGCGCCCGATTCACCCTTGCTGCCGGCGTTGCTTACGGCGACACCCGGACCTTGGATTACCTACCACAACATCGCCGGTCGCGTGCCCGACTTAGGTTGGCGACATTGGTTCACCGACGATGGAGACGGCGTGGTGGCTCTAGCCAGCGCCCGACTCGATCAAATGCCGCAAGTTGAGTCTCAGATCATCGTGCCGGCCGATCACGTCAATCTTCACCGCCACCCAGAGAGTATTCTCGAGGTGCGGCGAATTCTGCTTGAACAGCTAGCCGATCTCCAAGCCTTTCCCACTGGCCGCCGGCCGCGATTGGCATCCCAATCACACGCTCATGCATCCGTCGGCGTTAGTTGGACCGATGCGACGCCAAATGTGGAAACCGGCGAAGCTTCAACGATGACGTCCGCCAGCGGCGTTCTAAGCCGTTAGAGCGCGACGATCGAGCATCTCTCGCAAGGGACCGGCGACGGTCGGCGATACGGGCGCTTGGCCGGCCTGAGCTCGCGGAACTCGCTGCAGGCTTACACGATGGCTTCCCGGCGGTCTGTCTGCTGAGACGAATTGTGTTTTCGTTTCCCAGCGCGGCATGGTTCGGGCAGTTTGCGCCACATTGCGGCCCGCCTCAGCGCCAATAGCATCCGCCACCGTCCCTTGTTCTTCGACCTCTTCGGCGATCGATTCTTTCCGGGTGTCGTCGAATATCAATTCGCCGCGGATCACCGGCACTTCCATCGGTGCCTCGATCCCGAGTCGAATCGCTTTACCCTTCGTCCGCAAAATGGTAATCGTAATGTCGTCGCCGATCCGAATCTTTTCCTGGAGCTTCCGTGTCAGAACCAACATAAAAACACTCCCTTGGTTGGTTGCGTGAATTCGGCTCGCCGTCCATGTTGGCAGCAGGGAGTGGTGCCCTCTTCTCTGACTGCCAGCAGCCGTCACGTGACTGCTATCGCGCGATTACCGAAGCCATCGACAACCTAGTACGCACTTAGTGTGCCAAGGTTTTCTCGAAATCTCGACCGCACGGCTCTGGGATAAGAAGTATTTTGTGCGTCTGAAGTTAGGGCGAAGTGAAATTTGTACTGCTTGTACACTGACCTGGTGAACACTTACAAATCTGTTGCAAAATCAATCACATCAAGCGCATGCTAGCTGGTCACGGGTCGTTCTCGATGGACGCAGAGTGACACGCTGTGCCGCGCCTACAGACGTGGTAGCGACCGACCGGGTCGCGAGCCCGCACAACCAGCTTGCAGTCAGTTTGGCGGCGTCAACCTTCGCCGCCGTCATCGTGCAAGAGCGATTCTTGGAGGAGGTCGATCTCCTGCGCGTCATGGCAATCGACTTCATGCAAAAGCGCTCGGATTTCGTCACACACCTCGCCGAATCGGGCTTCTTCCCAATCGTTGAGCTCGTCTAGCTCCGGCACGAGCTGGCGAATGCGCGCGCGAAACCGAATATGATCTCGCGCCAGACATTCGATTCGAGACTGCATGCTGGGTCTCGCCTCGACAATATCCGACAGGTAGCCCCCCTCTTCCTCGATCGACATCACCCGCTCCAAATGCCGTCGAAACGACTTCATTGTAAACTGCAGGCTCGACAGCTTGCGGGGCATACTAACGACAGGCGCTTGCCAATCCAATGTCACACGCAGCGCCTGCTTAATGTGATCCAGGATGGTGTGTTCCATCCAACTTGTCGCGAGCGACGATGTTTCGTGAATTGTGGCCATGAAATTGTCCTCCGATGTGACATGCCGCGCGTCGAGCGGTCGGCGGCGGGCATGAACATGGACTGTTTCGGCGCAAGCGTGTTCACCAGCTGACGCGCCACGTATTGACTCCATTATTTGAGACCGATTTGAAGCGCCGGTCGTTACGCGCGGAATTAAGAATGAGTATGATGCCGCGCGAATAAATCCATTTCGCCTGAAAAGTTCGCCTGTAGTATACCGCCGGACGCGCGGAAATTCATCCCGAAATTTTGTCGCGTCGGCAATTGTCAGAATGAAAGCGCCGCAAGGGTCGGACAGACCACAACTTACATCAACGTTAAATCTTTGCGTTTCGACGCCGCGCTTTGAACTGCCTGTGGAAATCGCGTCGATGGGTGAGCTATTGTAGCGCCGCTTCATGTTATCGATCGATAGGACGGCTACGCATGATCGGCTAGTCGTCGTTTCGCGGCAGCGTCCTGCGACGCTTCTTATCGGCCGTGGATCGCTTTTCTTGCAGACGGGCCTCGCCGGCGGAACGCGGTGGCCGCGTCTTCTTACGCCGCTTCGGCGGTGTCGCGACGGCCAATATTAATTCCCGCAGCTTAGCCAGGCAATCGTCAATGTTCTTCGACTGATCGCGATACCGTTGGCTGCTCAGAATCAATTCGCCGCGGTCATTGATTCGCCGAGCATAGCGGGTGGCAAGCCGCTGACGCACGTCCTCCGGCAACGCCCGGCTCCCGGCGACACACCACCGGAGTTGGACTTTGGAATTCACTTTATTGACGTTTTGCCCGCCAGGCCCCGAGCTACGCACAAAGGACAGAGAGAATTCAGTCCGCGGGATCTCGATTCGGGCGTTGATGCGGAGTGAGTGCGTTGAGGTCATACGAACGAGCGAGCGGCAGAGGTCTGCACCAAGTCGGCATACGCCAGTTGAGACTGTTCGAGCAATGTCCGATAGTCGCTGGTTTCGATCTCCGGTCCCATCAGTCGCACGTCGAGCGGGCCGGCATATCCTGCTTCCAACAGCGCCGAGACCACGTCACCCAGTGGGAGCTGACCGCAGCCGAGCGCGCAGCACTCATGATCAATCGTTGGGCGAGAGCGACGATCGCTCAGAAATACGACGGCCAAGTGCTTGGCCGATGCAGCGAGCAGGTCACAAGCATCTTCCTCTGCGCAGAGATGATAAGTATCGTAGGCAAGCTTCAAGTAGGGGCTGCTATAGTCGTCCAGGAGATCCATCACGGAGAGAATGTCGGTCAAAAACGTCCAGCCTGTCGCGCAAGCCGGGTGCATCGGCCCAATCGCCACCGGAACCTCGCAGTCCTCCGCCAGCGGCAAAAGCTCGTCGAGCGCCGTCCTGAGTAGTCGCCCCGCGTGTCGATACGTATGGTTATTGCGCCCGCCGGGATAGACGACCAAGCAGCCCGCCCGCATGGCCGCCGCCAGCCGTAATGCTTCCGCAGCGTCGCCGACGCTTTCACGCAATGTCCGGCCGTCGCTACCGGTGAAACCGCCTGCGCACGACAAGCTCGAGACGCCGAGTCCGCTCATTGCCAGCAAGTCGATCGCGCTCTCTCGGTCCCAATCAATGAGCTTTCCTTGCCAGACGCCAATCGAGCGGTAGCCGGCCTGGCGATAGTAGTCCACATCTTCTGCCAACGACCAGCGAAAGGTCGTGACTTGGTTCATTGAGAGCCAACACATGAACTTTGGGTTCCTCGCTGGGACGAGACAAAAACATCGGCGTACGCGTACGTATCCATCCGCGGACAAATCGCGTGTCTAGTCCGCCGTAGATAGTTTGGCCCCGACGACTGCCGAAGAAAATCTCACTCGAACTTCAATCGGGCACGTGAGTATGCGGAATCCGTTCCGCCATGTAAAGCGGAATGACGGACAGACAAATACTTTCGCCACGTCGGAAGCCCATCTGCAATGGCTTTGCCCAGAAAATCAGTTTGTGGGAGGCGTCTCTGACGGCGATGGCACGTTGTTTTCGAGAAATCGCTCCGTCCAATCGAGGTCGGAGACCTCTCCCACGATTTTTTGGGCAAAGCCCATCTGCAATAGAGCGGTCGCTCGCTCGCCATGTTTTCCGATCGATTCAAACTGTGCAGTCCGTCTTGACTTAATCGACTGCTAGCAAGACGCATCGTTTAGCAAGATGTCGACGGATCCGCTTTTCGCAAGTTGAGGCTGCGGCGGCGCTACCGATGGCGATGTTTTTCAAATCCTGTCGCGCGGCGCCATCCCATGCACTCAGCATGGATGTCGTGTTGGAGAGGCCTCGGTCGTGCGCGACGAGCAGATATCTCTTCGACGCGATATCGATCGCATCACTTCACAATGCCTCTGACTCGGCGTTCCTCGTACGTAGGGTAAAGCACTCAATAGCGCGTTAGGATTCCGACCCGTCAAAGTTGCTATAGCATATTCGCAGTTAGCCAAACCGGAGCATGCCGCCCAGGGATTGCTACGCGCCTAACCGAGTCCCAGGTACCGCAATCAGACAGTCGCAAACAGACGCGACTGGAATTGGCGATATAGGCCCACGTAGTAGTCGATATTTTTCCCCCTCCCGCCAAAATACCCAGTTGTCGTGGCGGGCGCTTAAATGCTAGATTAACAATAGACCACTCACCGTCGGGGGAAGTTGTGCCCCGCAGTACATGCGGTGGATTAACCCCTAATTTATGGCGACGGAACACCACTGTGAGAATTTATCCCAGTCGGCGATTATCAGGTGTGGCATCGGCCCGAGAAATCACTCTCTCAGTTTAGTTGGCTTTGGTACTCAATCGAACGTCGACTCAACACTTCAGCGGGATAATTGGACATATAACGCTGCAGGCCGTCCGTTTTCTTTCGTTGGTGCCTTTTGGCTATGAGGTGAGATTGTCGGTTGGCACTTGGGGCAGGCCAAGCGTCATTCTTATGGGCGCGGTACGCTGTTTCACGCCTTTGTCGATTGAGTTCTCGGCAAACTGCAGCCTGCTGCTTTCCTCCACAATCCTAACATCGTTTGTTTCATTTGGAGATTCTGATGGCGATTTCGATTGTAATCGCGGACGACCATGAAGTTGTTCGCGCCGGCTTGAAGAGTTTACTACACGACTCGGACATTCGGATTGTCGCCGAGGCCGACAACGGCAATTCGGCGCTCAAGCTCACCCTAAAGCACAAACCGGATCTAACCTTACTCGATGTGCGGATGCCCGACTCCGACGGTCTCAGCTGCTTGGCGCGGATCAAGCTCGATTCGCCCAATACGCCCGTTGTCATGTTCAGCGGCTACGACAATCCAACCTACGTTGCGAGGGCTGTTGCTTTGGGGGCAGCTGGCTATGTGTCGAAGTGCGCGACTCGAAAAGAGATTATCGAGGCAATACGTACGGCCGCGCGCGGCGAAACGATTTGGACGCGCGAAGAACTGCGCCGCGTGACCGGCGCGCTCGCGACTCCCCGCGTCGGCTCTAATATCGAGGTGCCGCTAACCAAACGTGAAAACGAAGTGCTCAAGCAGCTTGCATTTGGTCTGACGAACAAGGAAATCGCCCAGGCCTTGGGTATCAGCTACGAAACTGTGAAAGAACACGTGCAGCATATCCTCCGCAAGATCGGCGTCTCGGATCGAACGCAAGCGGCCGTCTGGGCGGTCCGCAAAGAACTTGTCTAGGCCAATTTTGTTGGCGCTCGGTGACAGTCTGTTGGCACTCGCTTGCCCAGTTCCACCCAAAATCCGAGAAGCGCAAAAAAAAAGCGGGCCTCGAATGAGCCAATCACGTTTTGGCTCGACACAGCAGTCAGGGGCAAGGCCACCGCTG
The DNA here is from genome assembly GCA_036499445.1 of Lacipirellulaceae bacterium. GTDB lineage: Bacteria > Planctomycetota > Planctomycetia > Pirellulales > Lacipirellulaceae > DASYDU01. Next base: position 3,244 of record DASYDU010000396.1, on the reverse strand, counting down.
TATCTGATTCATCCGAGGCCCCGCGGGCCAGCAAAGTAATTTGCCGGATTGAGCGGCAGTCGAGCCGCCGCCCCACTCCGACAGTGTGACCGATGACAGGTGCAGTAAGCGTGCCATGTGGGCTCTGCTCGCAAGCCGACCGGCCGGGCCACTGCTCGAGAAAGTCTTATCCCGCAACGACTTCGTGTGAGACAAACTCTAACCATTGGATCTCGATTTCCGTCGGGTAAAGGCCCCGCGCACGTGCGAAGTGTGGCGGAGGATGGTACAACGGAAACCGGATTTGTCGCATGTCGACGCAGATTATCTGGTAAGAAACGCCGTTTCCCGTCATCGCGGGTCGCCGAGTTCCATATTGAGACGCGCTGACAGCGCCAGTCGCCGTAAGTCTTGCCCGACTCACATTTTTTGTCGTGCGTGCGAAAGGCGAATTGGCCACAGCGGGTCGTTTCATTGCAACCGCGGCCGATTGGGCCAGCGATCTTCTATCTCACAGTGAGACTGCAGCATGGAACGCCGCCAATGGCTGTCAACGTCCGCCGACGCACGCCAGGTATTGATCTGCGTCAATCCTACGGCCGGCAGTCTATCGCGACATACGCTGCTCGCCGAGCTCGAAGCGGAGCTAAAGCGAGCCGGCTACGATATTCATACGACGGCCGACCCGGCTGAAATCAGCGAGCTCGTCGCCAGTATTCAGCAGTCAAGCACATTGCGGGCGGTTCTCGCCTTTGGCGGCGATGGCACGGCATCACACGTTCGAAATCGTGTGCCACTGGAAATCCCACTACTGCCGGTTCCCACCGGCACCGAATGCCTGCTCAGCGGATATTTAGAACAGTCGGCTGAGCCGACGGCGGTACGCGAAACGCTCGATCGGGGCGTCATTGTCCCCATGGACTTAGGACGTGCGAATAATCAGCATTTTCTGATGATGGTCTCGGCCGGGTTTGACGCCGCCGTGGCCCGCCGCCTGCAAAAAACCCGTCGCGGCAACATCACTCGGACTTCGTACTTGCAACCCATTCTCCACACGATTCGTAGTTACGAATATCCCGAGTTGCAGTTATATTGCGACGATGACCTCAGTCACAAGGTTGAGCCGTTGCGCTGCCGCTGGTTGTTCGGCTTCAATCTGCCACTGTACGCGCTTGGTTGGCAATTTGCTCCGCAAGCCTCCGGCACCGATGGCCGGCTGGATGTATGCACTTTTCGCCGCGGTTCATTTTTCGACGGAGTCCGCTACCTTTGGCACGTCGTCCGGCAGAGTCATCTGCGACTCGAGGAGACAGAGCTGACTCGTGGTCGGCGACTGCGAATCGAGGCCGCCGGCAGCGGCGATGTGCCCTACCAATTCGACGGCGACTTTGCCGGCATGCTGCCCGTCGAGATTGAAGTTTTGCCCGGCGCCCTGCGATTGTTGGTTCTCCCGCACGTCGCGGAAAGATTAGGTTTTGGACCAGCCGAAGATTGAGTTTCCGCATCGTGCCGGCGGTTCCGGCGCGATTGTATAACTCCCACCGTTGCCATTGTCGACGAAATTTAAGCTCGATGCCGAATTATCCTGCCGAGATTGGCGCCTATCGCTGTGGCCAGGACGAGCCATTGTTAGTGGTTGCCGGTCCGTGCGTCATCGAAAGCAAATCGCTGACGCTGCGAATCGCCGAGCAATTGGTCCGTGACACGAGCGGACTTTCTGTTCAATTGGTGTTCAAGGCCTCGTTCGATAAGGCCAACCGCACCAGTATCGATGCCTATCGCGGTCCTGGATTGGACGAAGGCCTGAGAATCCTTGCAGACGTGGCCGCCGCGACCGGGCTGCCCGTAACCACCGATATCCATTTGCCGGCACAGGCGGCAGCCGTCGGCCAAGTTTGCGCTCTGCTGCAGATTCCGGCATTCTTGGCCCGACAAACCGACTTGCTCATAGCGGCGGCCGAGACCGGGCGGGCGGTGAACGTCAAGAAGGGCCAGTTCATGGCGCCCTTCGACATGCGGCACGTCGTGAACAAATTGGTGGCAGCCGGCTGCCGCAATGTTTTGTTGTGCGAGCGTGGCACATTTTTCGGCTACGGGCGGCTGGTGAACGACATGCAAGCCATTCCGCAACTGCAGTCGCTGGGCGTGCCGGTAGTGTTCGACGCCACGCACAGTGTGCAACAACCCGGCGGTCTCGGCAGCGCCACGGGTGGCAATCGCTCCATGGTTGAACCTCTGGCTCGGGCCGCGATGGCACTCGGCGCAGAAGGCCTATTCTGCGAAACCCATCCCGATCCGGATCGCTCGCCAAGCGACGGGCCTAATATCGTGCCACTCGATCAATTCGCCGGCATGCTCCGCCGTCTACTGACAATTCGGGCGACCGTCAGCCAATTGCCGCGACTTAGCCAGGCCGTCATCACGCCAATGGACGAAGCCAAGGAGACGGCCAAGTGAAGCGAATCCCCAAGTCTCCAAGTCTCCTTGTCTCCCTGTCTATTTCCCTGATAGTCAACGGCGGTTGCCACCCGTCCTCGTCCCCGACGAAAAAGACTTCGACACAGTCAGCCGCCGCGTTCGATCATCGCGCCGACCGGGGCGACGTCTTGTTTGGCACCGTTGTCACGCAATTACGCGACCTAGCCTCCTATGTCGACACGCAACTACAGCCGCCCACCGTCGTGATCGACGCGAAAAAGAGTACCGACGGCCAAGATGTGATGGCAACCATCGGCATGCATCCCGGCGCCGAGAATGGCCCGATCGACGCGGTCGTAGTCCGTTCCAACAACGGACGCTTCCGCAGCCTGGGCGTGCAGCCGGGCGATATCGTCAAGCTCTACTACACGCTCTACGATCAGCAGAACCAAGAGACTGACATCGGCCGCACCGTGTCGACCGATTTGACGGTTGCGCAGGTACTCAATGACAACGTGCTATTGATTGCGGGCGGCATTAATCAATCTGTCGACGATCCGCACAAGATCGAAATCTGGCGTTACGTTGACGACCGGCTCGAAGATATTGCCAGGCGACTCCGCCAATATGTCGAAATTCGGCAGCCGCTGTTCGATTGGGAACCGAGTCCCGACGATCGCGTCTTGAAGCAGATCGTTGAACGACTTAATCAGTGGATGCGCCAGGGCGAGCCGAAATCGGATTGGAGCGCCGACCCCCTGCTCTCTACACTCGATCCGGCCATAGCTGGCGACGAACGCCTTGCGGCGCTCATCACGCCCGCCGCCCTGGCCGATCCCACGATTCA
>DASYDU010000395.1:0-7918 GCA_036499445.1 Lacipirellulaceae bacterium | reverse complement strand
TGAAGCCGAGCCCGCCGACGTAGGTCGGGCGCGACACCATCGGCCAGGCCGTCGACTCCTCGGCCACGGTTACGACGCCGGGGTACTTGCCGAGCACCGTGGTGTTGAACTCCTTCAGGAACTCGACGGCCTCGAGGTTCTCCCGGCCCCCGAACTTGTTGGGGACCCACTCGCCCTCCTTGCGGGAGTAGTCGAGGTACAGCATCGAGGCCACGGCGTCGACCCGCAGCCCGTCGATGTGGTACTCCGCCACCCAGTACAGGGCGTCGGCCAGCAGGAAGTTGCGGACCTCGTTGCGGCCGAAGTTGAACACCAGCGTGCCCCAGTCGGGATGCTCGCCCTGGCGGGGATCGGCGTGCTCGTAGAGGGCCGTGCCGTCGAAGCGGGCCAGGGCGAAGTCGTCCTTGGGGAAGTGGGCGGGGACCCAGTCGATGATCACGCCGATGCCGCCCTGGTGGAGCAAGTCGACGAAGTGCATGAAATCTTGCGGCGTGCCGTAGCGGCTGGTGGCGGCAAAGTAGCCGACCGTCTGGTAGCCCCAGCTGCCCGTGAACGGATGCTCGCTCACCGGAAGCAGCTCGACGTGCGTGTAGCCCATCTTCCGGCAATACTCGACCAATTGCGGCGCGATCTCGCGGTAGCTCAGCCAGCGCTCCGGATCGCTCGGGTCGCGTCGCCAACTGCCCAAATGGACTTCGTAGATCGACAGCGGCGCGTCGAGCGCGTTGTGCTCAGGCCGCTTCGCCACCCAATCGCTGTCGTTCCATTGGTAGCTATCGAGATCGGTGACGATGTTGGCCGTCTTCGGCGGGACCTCTGCGGCAAAGCCATACGGATCGCACTTCTCCATGACGTGACCGCCGCGAAACTTGACGGCGAACTTGTACAGCGTGCCCAGTCCAAGGCCCGGGATGAATAATTCCCAGACGCCGCTCGGAATATGTTTCCGCATCGCATGTCGGGCGACTTTCCAGCCGTTGAAATCACCGACGATCGAGACGCCCTCGGCGTTCGGCGCCCAAACGGCGAAGTTCACGCCTTTGACGCCAGCCACGGTCCGCAGATGTGCTCCGAGCTTGTGGTAGCTCTTCCAATGGGTGCCTTCGCTCAGCAAATGGAGATCGTAGTCCGTGAGCATTGGCTCAAAGGCGTACGGGTCGTGCATGGTCGTGGTCTCGCCAGATTGGTTGGTCACGCGCAGTTGATAATTAAGCGAAGGAAACTCCATTCGCGGCGGCGCAAAACCAAAAGCCGCCTTCAAGTCCGTGCCTCCTTGCTCACCGCTACCTGGTCCCCGCTCTTCAATGGGACAAATCGCTTCGTACAAGCCGGCCGGATGAATCTGCCGCATCGGTCGGCTTTCGCCGTGCGTCGAGTCGACGACCCAGGCCCGTTGGGCGTCCGGCAAGAACGCCCGCACCGCCAGCGCCCGCCGCTGGCCGTCGATCACCTCGTGGGGACCCAAAATATCGAACGGGTTCTCGTGAAAACCGTGGATCACCTGTCCGATTGTGTCCGAAGCAAGTTGCGTTGACACTGTTGGGATTCTCCTCTGTGGGGCGTTTGGCGCGGATGCGTTGATCGCGTCCGGTTAAATTCTGTTCCGTTAGGCGGTCCTGCTCAACTCGGGCCGGTTTGATTTGGTCCAGTGTTGTGCCGTATGTCGAGTTCGCTTACTGGTGTGCAGCGAGACCATACGCACGCTTGGCTGCTTTTGCCGGACGATCACCACTGCCGGTTCGAGGCAGGGCTCATTCGCCCCAGCACTAGCAATACTGAACGTGGTGACGGCGGCGGATTCGTCCGCCGCCACTGGCGTTTCTCCCTCCTGCGGGCAAGGCCAGCAGGCGACCTCGTGAATTGTTAGCCCCCGGTCCAGCCGTTGCCATAAGTCTTGGTCGCGGATGGGGACTAGCCGGCCGAATCGCTCCCAACGCCAGCCTCTTGCCCGCCACTCGCCGAGATCGTGTCCGATACCGCGCCGCACGTACCGACTTTTAGTGAGCAGTGTGACGCGGGAGGGTTGGGCAAGTGCCTCGAGGCCCCGCACGACAGACAGCAATTCCAGCCGGTCGCCACTGACGTCTGCTTCGACATCTTCCGCAAAGAGCGGCTCGCCGCTGCCGATCGGCTGCAAAGCGAAATGCCACTTGAAATCGCCGGCGGCCTCGTTGATCGCTTCAGAAAATAGCAAGTAGTGGGGTCGAACGGCTGGCATGGCAAATGAGCGCTCGAAGTGCTGCCTGTTGAATCTGCTGTGGCAGCGCGCGTTCGGCTTACCACAGTGCGCTGCCAAGGATAACCGAGGCAGGGCGGCCCACGTCCATTGCAAGCCGGCCGGATTTACTCAATCTGACCAGTTTCACTTATCGGCACAGTTTTGCAAGGCGATCCAGATTAACAGTAGAAATCACGCGACTTTTCCCGCTCTATTTTGGACAACGATGGATCGCCCGCCATCTGCGTCGGGCCGAGCACCGGTCGACCGTAACGATTGCGCCGGTTACGCCGGCGATCGCTGCTCACGCAAAGATGGCGCTTTCCGAATGCAGGGCAGAAATCGTGACTTACCACGACGTACCATTTTTTGGTTGTCCTCGCGATGCGACGTCGGGCTGGGGCGAGCAGGGGTTGCTGCGCCGCGCGCAGTAAATCGATGGGTCGAGTCGAACGGAAAGTCTGCTGCGGAATTCCCGGTCATGCAATTCGAGTTGTACCTCAAATCGAAGGGCGTAATCTCGGCCGACCAATTGGTCGCAGCGCTTGAGGTGCAGCAAAAGCAGCTGGTGCCAATTGGACAATTGGCCATCGAAGAAGGGGTCCTGTCGCCACGTCAGGTCTTTCAGGTGCTCCGTTCGCAGTCAGATTCGCCGCACGAACAGTTCGGCGAGGTGGCAGTGAACTTGGGCTTGATGACCCGCGACCAGTTGCAGCGGCTGCTCATGATCCAAATGGAGCGCAAGCGTTCGCTCGCGGAGATTCTCGTGCGCCAACTTGTGATCTCGCCGCTTCACGCTTCCGAGGAGCTGGCCGCGTTTCGCCGCGAGAAAGAGAGCCGCAACCGCGTGGTCAAATGTCCGATCTATGCTACGCCCCGAAAATCGCTCGAGCCAGCCGTTCGAGACGTACATTCGGACATTCAGTTCGCGGCGGGGATCTAGTGCGAGTCGCACGGACGCGTAGCGACTGCTGTCTCGTGTTTTCAAGCGTCAGCCGACGAAAAAGCCGCCACAGTTATCCGACGACTGCGCTAAGTCACCCGCTGGACGGCCTCGTTGATCAACGTATGGAGCTGGGGCAGTTGCCGCAACTGCGGGGCGATTCTGGGATGCACAAACACCCTCACTCGCTTCACATAGTCGTCAAACTGCTCTCGGGCCAGTGTGCGAACGACGGGCGAGATGTCGCCGAGCCGGCGGAAAACACCCCGTTTGGGAAAGTAGACATCCACGTTGAATTCCACTTCCAATTCGGCCGGTGGTGCATCCAGCAGGATTTCATGCGGCGCCACGGTCGCGGACAACTCTTGACTGACAATCGCGGCCAGCGCTTCGGCGCAGCAAACCAATCGCTGGTACGGCTGCCGCGCCAGCCGCTCGTATAATTCCGGCTCCTCGAAGTAACTGTATTGTGCCAGTCGCTTGTAGAGCCGGCGCCGGGCGCCGAATAGTCCATCGAGCAATTCGGTTGCTCCGTTGTTGCCGATGGCAGTTGCCTGCAATCGCTCCACCAGTGGCCGCTCGGTGAGCATCACGAGCTCGTCAAAATCCAGCGCATCGCGCAACAAGAACACGGCCCGCTGCAACATCGCGGTCGCCGCCCGGACGGCGTGATGCCAATAGACTTCGCTGAACATTACGTAGCGGGCGAAAACCATCATCTCGGCCGCCGTCTTGCCCTTGTCGGTGATCGCCAGGCCATCGCCCGCCTGATTTAAGCACAAACTGCCCAAAAGCCGCTGCCGATCGAAATGGCGACCGTACGGCACGCCGGCGTGAAGACTGTCGCGCATCAAATAGTCGACCTTGTCGACGTCGATCGGCCCGGAGAGCAAGCTCCGCAGAATCCGCGTTTTGGGGTCGTGGGTCTCTCCGGCGATGAGCGCCGCCACGTCGGACGCCGCGATATTCCAATCCTCGCGGAGGGCGGTGGCGATTTCGCTTTCGAGTAAGTATTTGCGGGCCAACATCTCATGGTCGGGCACTTGCGCAAGGCCAAGGTCTTCGATCGGATGACCGAATGGCCAGTGGCCAATGTCATGCAACAATGCGGAGGCGAGCAACAATTCAGCATCGGGCGGCCGGATGACGGAAGCGAATCGTTCATCGCTCGAGAGCCGGACCAGGAACTCAATCGCCGCCTGATAGACGCCGAGCGAATGCTCTTGCCGCGTGTGGTTGGCGGCCGGATAGACCAGGCTGACTAGCCCCAATTGGCTGACCTGGGCCAGTCTGCGAAACGCGGCAGTGTCAATCAGCCGGCGAACGCGATCGGTAAGCGGGACATCGATTCCCGGCGGAATCCGTACGAGGGAGCCACCGGTCCGCCATTGCGCGATTTCGGGAATGTCGTTGATTGCAGCCAAGGTGAGTCGGTGAGCACGTGCGAAGGTGAGTAAGTGGAGAAATTCGATATATTCACTTACTTACCTACTAACATAATCACTTTCCTTTTCCATGCGGCAGCCCCGGTATGGCGGAGAGCCCGACGACTAGCCGCAATAGAACGGTGACGGCAAAGTACATCGCGGCGTGAAAAAATCCGCTTCCCGGTTCCAAGTCAAATGCCACATAGGCGGCGCCGGTGCCGATCGCCAGCACCGGTATCGGCAGAATCACCATCTGCCAGATTTCGAGCCCTTTGGTCAGCGCATCGGGCCCAAACCACTGCCGGCCGATGAAGACATACACGCCCCACAACAGCGCATACGTCAGCCCGCAGAGCACCACTCGGATCACCAAACCGGTCCCTTGATATGCCTCGAGCTCTGGGTCGCGGAGAAACGTGTAGCCGGCCCAAGCCAACGGCGGTCCGAGTAAGATTGCCCCGACGGTAAGGGCGATCCAGCTTTGCCCCTCCGGCGTGTTCCGCATGACGAGGGCCACCAGCAACGTGCTGAGCACGGCGACGGCGACCACGGCAAACATCAGCGGCTGGAACTTCGTGTCCTTGCGACGAAAAGTTTTGAGGACGTGCCGACCGCTCGTCCCGATGGCCCCGGCTTCCGAATGCTCGGGCGCGTGGATCACTACTTGTTCTTCAAGCTTGGGAATCGTGATCGGCGCCTTGCACTTCGGACACGGTCCCTTCTGGCCCGCGTATTTCTCGGCGACTGTAAACCGCGTGTGGCAACCGGGGCAAATGACGTTAATGGGCATGAGAGTCGTAGCGCGCTCGCGAATTAGCGGCGGAAGTTGTTCTGCATGCCGCGGGTCACGAATCTTTCAGTTCCTCTTCATTGATCGTGTGGAAGCCTTTGTTCCGCAGCGTATCGACTGCCATCTCGATGTTGTCGACCATCAGCGCCACGGCCGGCCGGCCCGTCGGACGGAGCAAGAGGGGATAGATTTGCGTGATATTCACTTCCGCCGCCAAGAGTGCCGTGCAGATTTGCAGCATCGGTTGATTGGACTCTGGTAGCTCGACGCCGATCAGGTCGGATTCGACAATAGCCAGCCCGGCCCGCTCCAAAATTTCGCGCCCGGCCTCCGGATCACTCAGCAGGAACCTCACTAGGGCACACTCGGTCGAGTCCGAGATGGTGAGCGCCACGATCCGGACGTTGCTCCCTTCGAAGCGGCGGACGACGTCCATCAGTTGCCCGACGCGATTCTCCAAGAACACGGTGAATTGGCGAATGGAGGGATAATCGCGGCCGCGCATGACGACGAAATCGGTTCCTGTTCCTTCGCCGGTGCTCATGGCAAAATCCTCGCTTAGCTTGGGCGCGGACCGGCCCCGACCGCCGAGCGGGGTGTTGCGTACGCGACCTGGACCGTAACTATAAGCATTTGGCCGAGTTTTGCAACTTGCCCGGCGGCGTTGGAGTGGTCGCTGTCACCGGGTACCATGGCCGGATCGCGCGCTTCAACCATGTGGCCGCCTCCAATCCTTTCGAAGCAGGCACCTATGTCTCCCGATCACGAAATCGAGATCCGCGTCCGTTACTACGAGACCGACGCTCAAGGCTTCGTCCACCACGCGAATTATTTCCAGTATTTCGAATTGGCCCGCGTCGAGCAGCTCTTGGCGATGGGTTACGACTACGCCGATCTCGAGCGCGACGGCGTGATTCTGGTGGTCAACAAAATTGCTTGCAAATACCATCGACCATGCAAGTTCGGCGACACGCTGCGTCTGCAGATTCGCACCGTTCGCACACGGGCGGCCCGCATCGATCACGAGTATCGGCTGCTCCGCCGTGAGGAGCTCTTGGCCGAAGCCGAGAGCACGCTGGCCTGCATCGACCGCCAAGGCCGCGTCCAGCGGCTGCCGGACTTTCTGATAATTCCCGATGCCAAGACGTGATTGGCCGCAGACTGTTACCACAAGGACGCAAAGGACACGATGCCTCCGGTCTTCTTTTTTGTGTTCTTCGTGCCTTTGTGTTTCAATTGGGCCGTCGATTGAGGGATAAACCGAGGAATTAAACAATGGCTGCAAAGAAGATCCTGCTGATTGCTGGCGACTTCGTTGAGGACTACGAAGTCATGGTCCCGTTCCAGACGCTGCTCACCGTGGGACACGAGGTGCACGGCGTCTGTCCCGGCAAAAAAGCGGGCGACTCCGTGGCCACAGCCATTCATGACTTCGAGGGCCATCAGACTTACAGTGAGAAGCCGGGCCATCTGTTCCGGCTCAACTTCGCATTCGACGATGTCCGTCCCGAGAGCTACGACGCGCTCGTGCTTCCAGGCGGCCGGGCGCCGGAATACTTGCGCCTTGACGAGCGGGTGCTCGAAATCGTACGGGAATTTGCGGCGGCCAAAAAACCAATTGCCGCGATCTGTCACGCACTGCAAATCTTGGCCGCAGCCGGCGTATTAAAGGGTCGCCGCTGTCAGGCTTATCCGGCCGTGAAGCCCGAGGTCGTCGCGGCGGGTGGCCAGTGGGACGAACCCTCGGCGGGCCTCGACAATGCCTGCGTTGACGAATACCTGGTGACGGCCGCAGCCTGGCCTGCTCATCCCGCCTGGATGCGGGCGTTTTTAGCCATTCTCGGCACGCGAATTGACCTCTGAGCTTATTGACCTTTGACGACGGGCAGCAAAAATCACTTAATTCGATTCTCCGGCCGCCGCCCGCCCAGTTGGGCCGCCAAAGGCTCATTCTTTTGACGGAAATCGAGCGGTCGATTAGGCTGAATTATTCGGACCTTCATCAGAACGGGGTCCGATCGGAACTCTTGAATTGGCAACATGGTTGGAACAGGTGATTGCATGATTCGACGATTCTGTGGCGCGCTCATTCTCGCGGCGCTTTTCATCCCGGTCGCTTCAGCGCAGGTCGTGCGCTTCGATACGACCGTCGGCGACTTCGACGTAGTGCTCAATCCGACGCACAATTCGCTGCTCCAAGGCAACGTCGATAATTTCCTGCACTACGTGGAGAGCGACAGCTATCGCGCGAGTTGGATCAATCGAGCCGCGAAAGACAACGGCACCAATTTCGTGCTGCAGATGGGCGGATTTTACTCGAACACCTTGCGCCCATCGCCGACGATCGCCAGCACGCGGTCGGTTTTCTCCGCGCCGCCGGTCACTGGTTCGCCCGGCATCAGCGGCCTCTCGAATACGATCGGGACCGTGGCTTTTGCCTTGTCCGGTGACGGCCAGGGCGGCACGAACCACGATTCGGGCACCAGCAGCTTCTTCGTCAACCTGGCGAGCAACACGTTTCTCGACCCGGATTTCACCGT
>DASYDU010000394.1:0-34968 GCA_036499445.1 Lacipirellulaceae bacterium | reverse complement strand
CTATTCGATGGAGATTTCGATTGGTTCTACATTGACAAAGGCGGGCGGTACTTGTGGCATCCGGATCAACGTTGAAAACGTTAGCACGTGTTTTCGCGTTGTGACACCTGCACATGTTCTCGGCACAGCTGCAATGCACATCAACGGCGGAGAGCAATGCCTCGGACTTCGCGGAAAACGCTCTGCGCGCGTCGGAAGGGATGCTCGGGCGATCGCGGCAATGTCTATCACTGTTTGCCCCAGCCGCCGGTAGCATTAGCGCCAATCGGCGAACATTAGCGGTCCGTCTGCCGATCTTCTTCTGCGTCTCAGCGACTCTGCATGAGTCCTTCCCCGTCATTCGTCATTAGGATTTCGTCATTCTCCCTTCCGCCTTCCGCCCTTCCCCTCCGCTGACCACCCTGTCAAGCTGGCCAATTTGGCCATCTACGCGCCAAAAATCTTTGGTGTAATCTGACTCTCGTTCAAATTACACCAACTCCACGTGGTCACCCATGCGCTCTCATTTCAAAACGCGCACCGCCAAAGACAAAACTCGCGCCCATTTTGCAGCCATAGAAAATCGCTTCACACGCGATTTACAGAGTCCGCCACGTCGCCCGGCGGGCAGAACGACCGACTTTTGCAGGCAAAATGTGGGACCCCCGTTCCCACGACAGAACGCATCTTCTACCACGGCCGGCGCTTACGATCACGAGCCCGCGTCAGCTCAAAACAAAACTCAAAAATCCCCGAGCGCCAGAGAGTTGTGTCACTCGCGTCCGGAGCCGCCCGTGACAAAAGCGCTTGCGTTGGCGATTGAATCCGCTCTTAGCAAGAAGAACCTACGCCGACTTTTCAAGCTCGGTGACAGCGTTGATTTTATTGTAGAGCGTCTTCAGGCTGATGCCCAGCTCGTCGGCCGCCCGCGGTTTGTTGCCGCCGTGGCGTTCGAGGGCTTGGTAGATCGCCTGCATTTCGAGATCGCGGAGCGAGATCGGGCCGGGGCGACTGGCAGCCGCGCCCGTGAGCTGCCGACGGCCCAGCTGCGCCGGCAAATGCTCGGACGAGATCGGGCCGTTGTCGCAGAGGATCGTGGCATGCTCGATCGCGTTGGCCAGCTCGCGGACGTTGCCCGGCCAGACGTGCGACTTGAGCGCTTCGATCGCGTCGAGTGTGAGCGCAGGACCGGGACCAACCTTCGGGCGGAACCGATTAAGCAAGTGCGCGGCGATCTCGGCGATGTCCTCGATTCGATCGCGGAGGGGCGGCAAATAAATTTCAAACGTGTTGATGCGGTACACCAGATCCTCGCGGAATTCGCCCTCGGCCACCATCTCTTGCAAATCGCGATGCGTAGCACAAACGACGCGAACATCGACGGTGATCGACTTGTTCTCGCCGACGCGGCGAATCTCGCGGCTCTCCAGCACGCGCAGCAGCTTGGCCTGCATCGTCTTGGGAAGCTCGCCGATTTCGTCGAGGAAAATCGTGCCGCCATGAGCGACCTCAAACAGGCCGACGCGATGCTCGTCGGCCCCGGTGAACGAACCCTTGCGATGGCCGAAAAGCTCGCTCTCGATCAACGTCTCCGGGAGTGCGCCGCAGTTGACCGCGACAAACGGCATCTCGGCCCGTGGACTTTGCTCGTGAACCGCGCGGGCGACAAGCTCTTTGCCGGTGCCGGTTTCACCGAGGATCAGGACCGTAGAATTCGTGGGCGCGACTTTGGTCACCAGCGTGCGGACCTTCTCGATGCCAGCCGAAGTGCCGACGAGCTTCGGCGCGCCCTCGATCCGTTCCAGTCGGCGCTTGAGTGCCCGATACTTCTGTGTCAGCCGGCGCTTATCCTGAACGCGATTCAGCAGTGCTTCGATCTCGACCAGCTTGCAAGGCTTCGTGAGATAGTCGAATGCGCCGTGACGGAGGGCGGCAATCGCCGTATCGAGCGACGATTTGCCGGTGAGCACGATCGCTTCGATGTCGGGCGAGAGCTCCTTGGCCTTGGCAATAACTTCGATGCCGTTGAGGCCCGGCATATCGAGATCGACCAGCAGGCAGTCGAAGGTTTCCATCTCGAGCGCGGCGGCGGCGGTGAGGCCGTCGGGGCACACCGTAACCCTGTGGCCCATCCGCGGAATCTCGAGCTTCATCAGCTCCTGCAGCGAACGCTCATCATCAGCAAACAGGAGCGCGAGACCCTGCGTGTCGCGGGGGCCGTCCGATTTCGTTGTCGATTTGGCAGTCGTCATAGTGGCGGAAGTCGTTTCGTGTTGGCGAATTGCGGTAGTCACAAGTTAGGCGGCCTGTGTTCGTGGGATGCGGGCGCTGGCTGGTTGGCGGAGCGGAAGCAGGACCGTGAACTGCGAACCTTGGTTGACGCCGGCGCTCGACGGTTCGATGCGGCCATTATGTTCTTCAATGATGCGGTACGTGATCGACAGCCCCAGGCCGGTGCCTTGGCCATTGCGGCGGCGGGTAAAGAACGGCTCGAAGAGGTGCTTCATCACCTCCGGCGTCATGCCGCAGCCATTGTCGCTGACAATGATTTCGGCATTCACGCCGCGCGTGGCAACCCCCACCGTAACAATGCCGCCGGCATTCAGACTATCGAGGCCGTTGGTGATCAGATTGAGCACCACCTGCTTAATCTCTTGCGGACAGATTTCGGCGATCACCGGCTCGCCCTCGATAAGCTTGACTTGCTTGTCGCCATAACGGCCAAGATGGCTCACCATTTCGATCACGCCGCCGACCAGCTCGCGCAGCTCGGTATGGTGCCATTCGGAATCGCCCATCCGCGAGAAGTCCAGCAGCTTCTCGGTGATTTGCTTGCAGCGAAAGGCTTCCTTCTGAATCATCTCGAGGTAGCTGCGGACGACGTCGCGTTCGGCCGTCCGCGATTCATCGGTGCCCTCGAGCAAGTCGGCGATGCGGCCATCGAGCGATTCGCTGCACAGGGCAATCGAAGCCAGTGGGTTGTTGATTTCATGGGCCACCCCGGCGGCCAGGAAGCCAACGCTTGCCAGTTGCTCGCTGCGGACAATCTGCTTGGTTCGCTCCTGGACCTGACGGTCCAGATCGTCGCGAATTTCCTGAAAGCTCGCCGTCATGGCGTTCATCGACTCGGCCAATTCGCCCATCTCGTCGTGAGACTCGAGGCGGATGCGGTGGTCAAATTTTCCGGCCGCCACCTCGCGCGAGCCTTGGACCAGCGTAGAGAGCGGTCGGGCGATCCACTTGTGGAACAGGAAGACGGTGGCCGCGAGCAAGAGTGCGGCCAAGATCGTCGTCACCCAGGCGATCGTAATCGCAAGGCGGTATTGCGTGCGGACTTCATTGGCGAGGTCGTGAAAGCGATCGATCAAGCTGCTGGGAAGCTTGGCGGTAAGGTCGCGAAGAGTGCCGATCTTTTCGCGGAGCTTGCTGACCTTGGCTTCGCTGTCGAGCAGCCAGTCAGTGCCGGTGTCATCGTCATCATCTTGTTTGATCTCGCTGAGCAGGGCATCGATCTTTTTCAGATAGTCGCGTTCGAGACGGTCGTCATTGATGCCGACGTCGGCCTGTTGGCGGTCGGAATCAAGCTGCTGGCGGTATTGGGCGAGGCACTGGCAGAACTGATCGAAATTGGAGCTGTACCTTTGCCGAAGGAGGCTATCGCCATCGTAGTTGCGCTGCTCCGGTCCAGCGGGGAGCGCCATCATGTTGTTCGAAAGGTCATCGAGCCGCCGCCGCTCTTCGACTTGGCTGAGGATCACCCGCATGTCGGACACGTATTGATTCAATTGGTTTGCCAGCGGCAATTCACTCGACCGCGCGCTCAGCCCGCGCACCAGGCCGCGATAGGCATAGAGGCCGTAGTACGCGCTACCAAACAGCGTCAGCACCGACACGGCCAAGAGCCAAAGGCCGAGTTGCAGCTTGTAGCGAATGGGCCAATGAGACAGCACGTGCGAACTCCCTGTCGCGAATCGCGGGCGCGGGAAATTGGGGGCGGGGAGTGTATCAAGCAAAGGCGGAGGGCGGAAGGCGGAGGACGGCGGAAATCGCTGGCACGGATTGGCGCCTTCGGGTTGCGGCATTCCGGCTTTTTAGTAGCGAATCACGCGCCGCAGCAACCATGCGCCCCAGGCAGCTAGCACCAGATTACCGAGCCAAACGGCTGGGGGCGGAATGGACCCATCTTTGGCCTGACCGACACTCACTGCCATGAGCGGATAATAGACGAGGAGGATCGGGAGGAAGCAAGCAAAGAAGCTGGCCAGGAATTCAGCGTGTCGCAGACGGATGGCCATCGGCGCTCCGATCAGCACGAAACAAAGGCAACTGAAGCCATTGGCCCAGCGCCGCCAGGGCTCGGTATAGAGTCGCTGCAAGCGATGCTGAGCGTCGACGAGTTCGCGCTGATGCGCCTGCCAGGAATTTTCGGAAAGGGCGTCGAAATCGCCGGTGAGAATGGCGAACGCGGCTGACGCGGTGGAGCTCTGTTGGATCGAGTCTAATTGCTTGCGCTGCTCGATAACAGCGGCGGGGATATCATGCAAGGCAATTGCCGAAGGGCTGGGGACGTGGGACGAGACGCCCGTCAATTCGTCAAGCGAGATGATGTGCTCGTAGGTATCGGGATTAGTGACGTTAATCGGGCCGCTGACTTCAAAGTTATGGAACCGCACGATGAGTTGCCCCTCTTGCGGATTCGCATGAAGCTCGGCCTCTTGAGCGGAAACCGTGAGCGGCGGCTTGCTGCCGGTCGAATCGACGATCAACGTGGGCTGGATCAGTTTGCGACCTTCGACGCCGCGAACCATGATGCTGAGCTTGTCACTGGTATAGGTGCGCTGGATGCGCAATTGGCTATAAACGACGTCTTCGAGCGACTCCAGAAAAACTCGCTGTACGCCGAGAGTGCCCCAGCTTACGGCCAAATCGTTGAGCCACACCCCGGCCAGGCTCACCAGGAACGCCAGCGCGAGCGCGGGCCAAACGATCGTCATGGGCGAGATGCCAAGCGACTTGATGGCCACGATTTCATTGAACGACGACATGCGGCCGAAAACACTCGTGGTCGCCAAAAGCATTGTTCCGGGGACGGCAAACTGGAGCGCCTGCGGGAGCAGATAGGGCGTCATGCGAAGCAGCGGGCCCAGGCCCAGACCCTTGTCGACCGCCTCCTTGCCCATCAGGCCGATAAAGATCAAGAGCGTCAGCCCGGTCAGCACCAGCGTGAAGATCTTGATCATCTCGGCCAGGACATAGCGGACGAGGATCTTCATAGGTACGTAGAGATTTCGCGCGAGGCAGCCGCGGCCGGGGTCCGCGGGCAGAAGCCGCGGACATAGTTGTCGCGTACTGTAGCAAGAGCCCGTGATGCGGCAAACGACAGTCGGAAGGTAGACGGGAGATGAGAATCGCGACAATGCGCAGTTTGCCGACTGCGTCTGTGCTAGCATCCTGCGTTTCACACGCCGTCGGTCGTGGTCCGCTGGATGCGGACTTGCTGCATAGTGCAGCTAATGGCTGCGGCGTAACGTTTGATCGCCGTGGAGAAGTCGCCCGCTTCGACTGCAGCTTTGGCTTCGGCCGTGATGTGATCGAGCGATGGCCCGCTGACGCCGATTCCGCCGGGCAGCTCACGAAGTTTGGCAGTGATCTCGGCGAGGCCGTCGGCGACTTTGCGGTTCGGCTCGCAGGGCGTCTCGCGGTAGGGACCGTTTCCGTATGGGCCGCCGATCGAGCGATCCGAAATTCCGGACATGGATTGCCGATTTCGTTTGGAGAAGAATACACCGCAAGTCGCCAACAAGCCGGCAGCGAAAACAGCCGAGGCGGGCCAGAATTGGTTCACCAGACAAAAGGCGAGCGCGAACAGGCAAGCGATCGCCGCTCCGCCGACGAAGATGTCGCGAAATCCGCCCCGCGCGCTCCCACCGATAAGTGTCGGCTGGTTGCCTCGCGAGAAGTCGTCGCCGACAACGCGGGCCACGACGATCGAGATGTTGTCGGGTCCGCCGCGGAGGTTGGCGACGTCGACCAGCGTTTGGACTGCCTCGGTCGGAGTCAGGCATTGCAGGATGGCCCCAATCTCGACATCAGACACTTGCCCGCTCAGCCCATCGCTGCAGAGCAAGAACACGTCGCCATTGGCCGCATCATACGGTCCCTCCAGATCGAGATTCACCGATTCATGAGGGCCGAGCGACCGGGTGATGACGTTCTTGGGAATGTAAGCGGGAACATCTTCCTCGGCCATGTGCCCGGCCGCCGCCATCTCCCAGACGAGGCTGTGGTCGAAGGTCAGTTGGGCGAGTCGATTGCCGCGAAGCCGATAGACGCGGCTATCGCCAATGTGGGCCACCAGAGCGCCTTCGGGCAGCAAGACG
Organism: Lacipirellulaceae bacterium; assembly: GCA_036499445.1. GTDB lineage: Bacteria > Planctomycetota > Planctomycetia > Pirellulales > Lacipirellulaceae > DASYDU01. Next base: position 28,609 of record DASYDU010000394.1, on the reverse strand, counting down.
AGGCAACTGCAAGTCGTGCCCATCCCCTGGAATCCAATAGCGCTCTGTCCCTTAGCATGAATCAGGGTGTTGACCTCGCGGATCGCTTGGCGGAGCGCCGCCGGCGGATAGAGATCGCGGAGCTTGAAGTAGATGTGTGGGATGTTGTCGACCGCGAGCTTGCTAGCCAACTCCCCCGCAGCGTGAGCGCCCATGCCATCGGCCACCATCAGCAAATGGCCCCGGCTCGACCAGGAATTCTGGTCGTCGGTGACAACCACTGCCACCGAATCCTGATTGTTCATGCGGCGCATTCCCAGGTCGCTGATCTGGGCGTAGTCGAGGCCGAATGTAGGACATGGGCAACCGAGATTCATCGGCAACGGACCTGCGAATTAACGCGAAGGAGTTGTGACCGGGCGCTGCCAGCGCGGAGAACTGGTGCCCAAATTTCTCGGCGCACGGGCTCCCGAGCTAGCAATTTACGCCGCGGCGGCCGGGGCTGCCTCGCAGGCGAGATCATTCGGCCCGGCCACGTAATCGCGGCCGCACGTATCCAGTCATGGATGGTCCGTCGGCAACCCACGCCCCATTCTAGTCAGAGGATGCTGGCACGGATACCGCCCCGCGGACCGTTCGTGGACGGCAATTTCACATTTGTCCGATCGGGCGGAAGCCGGGCTAGATGGCTGTGGGACCGGCTTCTATACTCCGCGACCCTCCTCTCGGCCAGGTCTCGGCATGTCTCATCTCTACCTTTGGACTCAACAATTACGTTGGCGGGCGCAAACTCGCCGTGTCATCGCCGTGGCGCTGGCAGCGATGGCAATCCTGCCGACCGGATGCGTCCGGCGGCGGCTGTTCGTGCAAAGCAATCCGCCGGGAGCGATGCTGTTTGTCGACAATCAACAGATCGGCACGACTCCCTGTAGCGTCGATTTTACCTACTACGGCACGCGCGAAATCCGGCTAGTGAAGCCGGGTTTTGAGACGCTAACCGTGAACCAGCCGATCCCGACGCCGTGGTACGAAGTGCCGCCGATCGACTTTGTAAGCGAAAACCTGGTGCCGTCGAGACTGATCGATCACCGCACGGTGGCGTTCAATCTGCAGCCACAAGTGATCGTGCCGACCGATCAGCTTCTGGATCGGGCGAATCAATTGCGCCAGGAAACGTTGCAGGGCACGGTGGTGCCGGCAGCGGCGACGGTTCTGCCGGGCGCTGCACCCGGCGCTATTCTGATCCCAGGAACATTTTCGCCGGGTGCATCGGGCGCGGTGCCGATCGGCAGCCCTTATCCAGTTCCACTGCCGCCGACTGGAATATCGTCGGCGACCAGTCCCGCTGTTGGAACGACAATGCCACCGATAGTTCCCTTACCTCCGCCTACGCCGACACCTGCGACTCCGCAATTGGGGCCGCCAATTGTGAGCCCGGCGCTGCGTTAAAAAGCCGCCAGCTCGTAACCGCCAGCATTCGGCCAGAGGATCGCGGTCGCTAAAACGATCAGGACGTCATTTGATGCCGGGACCTTGATTGAGCGCGCCGCCAATTAGCCGGCCCGGTTCGCGGGCGATCTTGTCCATAAACGTGCGAGCATCCTCAACAATGGGCCGCAACCGCAGTGTCAATTCATTGATCTGCAGGACCACATTGTTTGAGTTGGCAATCAGGCGATTGAAGTTGTTGTACAGCTCGGGATTGTGAACGAGCTGACCGATTGTGCCTTCCCGGTTGTTGAGCGACTGCGTGAGCACGGTCAGTTCCTCGACGACTTTGCCGAGACCCTCTAGGCTATCGATGAACGCCTTGGCGACTTGCTCGCCGTTGCGGCCCAGCGGCTCGGTGAAGCCCTCCAGATTTTTAAGATTCTTTTCCGCGGAGATCGCGGCGGTACGCACATCTTGGGTGGCCACGCGCACGTCGTTCATGGTGACGCGGGCGTCGTGGACCGAGGCTTTCAGCTCTGGATCCTCGAAGAAATTGTCGAGCGTGTGGGCCGATTTCGAAAAGTCGTCGAGCGCCAACTCCATCTTGTCGAGCAGCCGAGAAGCGCGGCCTTGCTCTGTCTTGTCGCCGAAGGCCTTGTTGACGCGATCAGCCAGGTTCGAGACTTCGTCGCCGGCGCGGCCGAGCGAGTTGATCGTGACTTTCAAGTCGCCCTGGATATTGGCGAGCATATCGAGCGGGTTGCCGACGACCGTGCCTTTAACGGTGTCGCCGTCGATGAGTGGCAGCGTGCCAGGTGGAATCGGGCAGGCGACGAACTCGATCGTGGCGTCGCCCAAGACAGACGTACGAACTTGGCAAGCATATTGCGGATAAAGTTTGCGGCCGACGTCGATATTGGCGCGGACGGCGACCCGATCGTCCAGGTCATCGACTGTAGCCACTCGGCCGATCAACAGACCGTTCTTGTGGACGGGCGTGTTTGGTCCGATGCCCGGTGCTTGCTCCAACTCAATCGTGATGTGATAAGATCCGCGTCCCAACAGCGCGAGCCCCTTGGGCGACGGACTGTTGAGCGTGACCAAGATGGCTGCAATGATGCTGGTCGCCAGCACCACGGCACCGACTCGGAATTGCATGACGCGGTCGTTCATGGCGGAGGATACAGGATTCGGAGTGCAAGGATCAGGGAATTCAAGTAGTTAGCGGCCGACAGCTTGTTGTTCGCGCATTTCCATGAGCCGCTCGCCGGCTTCGCCGCGGACGAATTGTGTGACCCGCTTGTCGGCGGCCTTGTTGATTTGTGCCGGGACGCCGTCGAAAATGATTTGCGGCTCGTGAACGTCCAGGCGCGCAAGCGGATAGAGCATTACAATGCGGTCGGAGACTTTCATCGCGTTCTTCATGTCGTGAGTCACGACGATGCTCGTGACGGAATGTTGTTGACGGGTGCGGATGATGAGCTCATTGATCACGTCGCTCATGATCGGGTCAAGGCCGGTGGTGGGCTCGTCGTACATGACGACTTCCGGCTTCATGACCAAGGCGCGGGCGAGGCCGACTCGCTTTCTCATGCCGCCGGAGAGCTGGGCCGGTTTCTTTTCCAAGATGCTGGCGGGGAGCCCGACCTCGGCCAATCGTTCGACGACGGTGTCCCGAGCCTCGTCGGCGCTCAGTCCGCGATTCTGTTGCAGTGGAAAGGCGACGTTTTCGGCAATTGTCATGCTGTCGAACAGCGCGGCGTTTTGGAAAACATAGCCGAAGCGGCCGCGCTCGTGGGTGAGCTCCTTATCGCTGAGCGAGTCGAGCCGCTTGCCATCGAAAGTGACGTGTCCTTCGGTGGGCCGGATCAAACCAATCATTGTCTTTAGAAGCACGGTCTTGCCGCAGCCACTTTCGCCGATGACCGCGAGTGTTTCACCGCGCCACACGGAGAGCTCGATGTCGCGCAGCACGGGCTGAGAGCCGAACTGAACGCTCAGTCCGCTCACCTCGAGAAACGGTTGGTCGGTTTCGCGGTCGATGGTCACAATGCCCCTCCCGTCATGCGGGGCCAAATCGTGTCATGCACGGCATCCAGGGCAATACTCAGATTCAAGTCCAAGATCAGGATGAACACAAAGGACATGACAAATGCCGCCGTCGCGGCCCGGCCGACGCCTTCGGCGCCCGGGGCACAATGAAAACCGCGGTAGCAACTCACGATGGCAATCACGGCGCCAAAGAAGACGCTCTTAAAAACGCCGTAGAACAAGTCCCAGTTGGCGACCGCCTGTTGCGAATTGCTCCAATAATGGTATGAGTCGATGTTCAAGATGTAGATGCAATAAAACGCGCCGCCGACGACGCCCATGAAAATAGCCATGACAGTGAGCGAAGGGATCATCAAGAGGCAGCCCAGCAAGCGCGGTACAACCAGAAATTGGATCGGATTGGCCCCCATGCTGGCCAGGGCGTCGATCTGCTCGGTAACGCGCATCGTGCCGATTTCAGCGGCGATGGCGCTGCCCACCCGGCCGGCGAGCATCGTCGCCGCGAGTACAGGACCAAGCTCGCGACACATGGAAAGATTGATCATCGCGCCGAGCCGCGTTTCGAAGCCGAAGGCGCGGAATTCAGCGTACGATTGCACGGCCACGACCATGCCGATGAACGTGCCGGTGAGCGCGACCATGGGCAGACTGAGGACGCCGATATTGTAGAGGCTCACCACGAGCGTATCGCGACGGGGCAGCCGGGTCATTAGCCACGAGACGGTGCTGAGCGCGAAGAGGGACATGTCGCCAAGCGTTTCGACCCAGCGAATGGTGACTGCGCCGAGGTCAGCCACCCAATCGGCGAGCGCCATCACGGGCCCGCCGCGCGGGGCGGGATCGGCAGTTGGCATTGTGGGCGCGCTTGACATGAGGAACCTTTGCGTCGCGTCGCCAGCTGGTCGCTCTTGTGGAGCGCACAGCTAGCGGCGCAGACTGTCCCCCTTGTGCACCGCTTAGTGTTTCGGTGGGACGAGCGCTTGGGCTTAAGCAAAGTTTTCCGCAAAGGCAGGCTGCGGAGGCGGCAGGGATTGGGCATTTGCGAAGACGCAAGCAATGGCGGCGGTGCGTCATGGGTTACCGGCATCGACCGGAGCGGTCAAAAACGTCACGAGGTCGCGGAGGTCGTCGATGGAGATCACTTTTTCGAGACCGTCGGGCATGATGGACGTGGTCGACGCTTCGCGCGAATCAATCTCTTCGCTGCGGAGACTGAATTTCTTGCCCGTAGGGTCGGCATAGTCCTCGACGCCGTCGTCGCCCGGTTTCGGCAGCCGAAGCCCGGCGAGCGTTTTCCCTTCTTTGGTTGTGAGCACCCAGGACTGAAACTCGGGCGCGATCTCCTGGCTCGGCTGGAGGATCGACGCGATGATTCGCTCGCGGGAAGTGGTGCGGCCAATGAGAGTGAGATCGGGCCCGACTCGGCCGCCGCGGGCACTGATTTGATGACAGGCATTGCAACGGGCGCCAACGGAGCTGAAGAAGAGTCGGCGGCCGGCGGCAGCGTCGCCCGGCTTGTCCAGGAGTTTGGTCCAGGCGGCGAGATCGTCGGCTGCGGGCTTCGCTTCGTCTTGAGGGGAAGCGAGACGAGTAAGTCGTAATGCCCGCGCTGCCTCGTGCTGAAGCGCGGGACGACTGGCGACGGCCAGGTTGGTTAGTAAGTCGCGGTTCGATTCTGCTGCCGTAGCCAAGCCGGTGATTGCTTCGGCGCGGATTGCATCGCTCTCATTGCCGTCTTCGGCCAGCTTGGCGAGCAGTGTGAACCGATCAGAATTAGTCTGTTGGGCCAGCGCGCGCACCGCTTCGAGCCGGAGGGGTGGATAGTCACTGCGAAGATATTCCCGCAATTGGTCGCTGGTAAGAAACGTGTCGTCGGGGGAAAGCAAGCTCAGCGCTAGCGCCTTTATGGCCGATGGGCGAGTCTCGTTCTTAAGTTCGCGGACGAGAAGACCATCGGTGATGCCGCTCGAGGGCAATTTGGGCTCGTGGTCGAGCCAGTCGACGGCGGCCAGGACCGCGAGATAATAGCGGGCGCTTGGCGGCGGCGCGTCGAGCAGTTTGGCAACTTTGTCACGAAGCGCGGCCAAATGATCGTCGGCAATCCAGCGTACGGCGAAGAGACGTACCTCGGGCGATTCGTCGGCGAGTGTAGCACCGAGGATTTCAGTCTCTTCGGTCGACCCTTTGAGGCGCAGCGCTTCGAGCCATCCGAGAATCTCTCGTCCGTTTCGCAGGTATTCCCCAACTAGTGGTTCGGCTTTCTGAAGCTGAGAACCAGCCCATACGCCCTCTGCGTGGACAAATGGATCGTCATTGGCCAACGCAGCGTTGATCGCCTTCGAATCAGCCAAGGTAGCCGCGAGGTAATTATTTACTTTAGTCGCGCTGCGATTGGCTTCGTCTGCCGGAAGCGTAAGGCGCCAGATCTTGCCATGGCCGTGGACGGCGTATTCGCGGCGGATCCAATCGCCAAAATAGAGGGAGCCATCCGGCGCGACGGCCATACCGGTCGGACGGAAATCTTCGCCACCTTGAACAACAACCTCGCGTGTGGCCGTAAACGATACACCTCGTGGGACCAGCGTGTAGCAGTCGATGCGGTGGTCACCCCAACTGGTGACCCAAAGCTTGCCTCCCTGGGCGACGATCGCGGTCGGGGCCTCGTCCACGCCGCAAACCATTGGGAGCGTACCGGGTAGCTCTCCGTTCCAGGCTTGCAGGGGATGCAGGCCGGACCGACCGTAGCGGTAGCGATATCCGTAGTCGCCACCTGGGACGATGTCGAGCAACCGGCAGGGCGGGCAGGCGTCGGGATCGTTGTCGACCGCAAAGATATGTTGGTTGGGCGCCTCACAAATGCCAAACGGGTTCCAGAATCCGGTGGCCCAATGCTCGATGCCGGTGCCGTCCGGCAGGCAACGAAAGATGGCGCCGCCTTCTCCTTCGCCGCTTACTGCGGATCCGTCGGCACCGACCAAGCGGAAGACCATGCCGTGGTTTTCACCCATGCCGACCAGCAATCGTCCGTCGGAGGTAAGGGCCAAACTCTCCAGGCCGTCGTGCGGATAGTCGTCTTTGGTTTCTAGTCGCAGGATCGTGCGGGTGTCGTCAGCCCTTCCGTCACCGTCCGTATCGCGAAGGAGCTCCACGTCCTGGCGCGTAATCACGTAAACGGCGCCATCCGGCCGCACGAGCACGTTCATCGCGTTGTGAAAGCCCTCGGCAAACGTGGTCCAGCGGTCGAGCCGGCCGACGCCGTCGGTGTCAGTGAACATGCGAATGCGATCGCCTGCAGGACCTTCGTAGTCCTTTGGCCGCTGATGCGTGTGCGACTCGACGACCAGCAATCGGCCTTTAGTGTCAAATGCCAGGCCGATCGGCGTGACGATGTCGGGCTCGGAGGCCACGAGATCGAGATGATAGGAGTCGTTGATCAGGCGGGGTTCGTCCGCGGCCGCGGTCGCGGTCGCGGCGATACAGGCCGAAAACAAAACTCCGATCGGAAGCCACGAATTCCTTTGCTGCGCCGCCATAAGCCAATGTTCCGCCAAAGAAAGTTGCGCCTTATGAAAATCAGTGCTAGGGCCATTGTGCACTGTGTGGGACGATCAGGCCAGCAGCCCCGAAAAACCGTGGGTCAGCTGCGCGTCGCCGAGAGGCAAGGTCTCGAAGTGTTGTAGGGCGTTTTTACTGCAGCGAACGGCCTATGGACGGTGCCTGTCGAGATCGATGCGACGGGGCAGGTTAATTGCGACGCGGACAAAAAAAGAGCCGGCGATTGAATCGCCGACTCTTTACGTTTCGAATACTTGTTCGTGGTCTGCGACGAGAGTTTTATGTGCCGCCGCCTTCGCTGGGTGCGCTGGCGCCCTCGGTCCCGGCACCCGCCCCGACCGGTTCGGGGGCCGCGGGCTCGGCTTCGTTCGCGGCCCGGCTGTCGAACATGAGCTGCTTCTTGTCGCCGACTTTTTTGACGTCGATCCTGATGCTGCTCTTGCCGGCGAATTCTCCCTTGAGCAATTCCTCGGCCAGCGGGTCTTCGACGAAGGTTTCAATCGCTCGCCGCAGCGGCCGAGCGCCGAAATCGGTGTTCGTGCCCTTCTTAACGAGGAACTCTTTGGCTTCGTCGGTGAGCGTGAGCACGAGACCTTTTTCGAGCATCCGATCACGGATCTTGCTGAGCTCGAGGTCGATCACGTGCTTCATGTCGTCGTCGTTCAAATGGCGGAAGACGATGATGTCGTTCACGCGATTGATGAATTCCGGCCGAAAGACTTTCTCGATCTCCTCGGTGACGCGAGTTTTCATGCTGTCGTAGGACGCATCCTGGTCGGGCTTTTGGAAGCCGAAGGCGGCCTCGTTCTTGATTGCGTCGGCGCCGGCATTGGTGGTCATGATTAAGATCGTGTTGCGGAAGTCGATATTGCGGCCAAAGCTGTCCGTGAGTCGACCCTCCTCCATCACTTGCAAGAGCATATTGAATACTTCGGGATGAGCTTTCTCGATTTCGTCGAGCAGCACCACCGCATAGGGCCGACGGCGAATTTGCTCGGTGAGCTGGCCACCCTCCTCGTAGCCGACGTATCCCGGCGGCGCGCCGATCAGCCGGCTGACGTTGTGCTTCTCCATATACTCGCTCATGTCGATCTGAATCAGCGCTTCCTGATCGCCGAACATGAATTCGGCCAGTGCCTTGGCGAGCAAGGTCTTGCCGACGCCGGTCGGGCCGGCGAAGACAAACGTGCCAGTCGGGCGCTTCGGGTCTTGCAGACCGCTGCGGCTGCGGCGTACAGCGCGGGCGATGGCCTTGATGGCCTCGTCCTGGCTGATCACGCGCTTGTGAAGCTCTTGCTCCATTTGCATCAGTCGCAGACTGTCTTCGGTACTCATCCGCGTGAGCGGGATGCCAGTCATCTTGGAGACCACTTCGGCAATGATTTCCTCGTCGACCACGCCCCCGTTCTCGCGGGATTTTTCGCGCCATTCCTTAGTGATCTGCTGCTTCTTTTTCTTGAGCTTATCGGCCTGATCGCGCAGCGCGGCGGCCTGCTCGAAGTCCTGATTGGCGACCGCTTCTTCTTTTTGGCGGTTGAGCGTTTCGACTTCGTCGTCGATCTCTTTGAGATTCGGCGGCTTGCTCATGGCCTTGAGCCTCACGCGGGCGCCGGCCTCGTCGATCACGTCGATCGCTTTGTCGGGCAGGCAGCGGCCTGTAATGTATCGATCCGACAGGTCGACGGCCGCCTGGATTGCGTCGTCGGTGATTTGTACGCGATGGTGCTCTTCATATCGATCGCGGAGGCCTTTGAGGATCTGGACCGTATCCGCGGGCGAAGTCGGCTCAATGAGCACTTCCTGGAAACGGCGAGCCAGGGCCGAGTCCTTTTCAATATATTTGCGGTATTCATCGAGCGTCGTGGCGCCGATGCACTGAATCTCGCCGCGAGCCAGGGCCGGCTTAAGCACGTTCGAGGCGTCAATCGCCCCTTCCGCACCGCCAGCGCCAACCAACGTGTGAAGCTCGTCGATGAACAGGATCGTGTTTTTGGCACGGCGAACCTCGTTCATCACCGCTTTTATGCGCTCTTCGAATTGGCCGCGGTACTTCGTGCCGGCGACCATCATAGCTAGATCGAGCACGACGATGCGGCGATCCATTAGCAACTCGGGCACGTTGCCGTCGATGACCCGCTGGGCAAAGCCTTCGACGATGGCCGTTTTGCCGACGCCGGCTTCGCCCAAGAGCACCGGGTTGTTTTTCGTACGGCGGCTGAGGATTTGGATGGCCCGCTCGATTTCGTTCTCGCGGCCTATGACCGGATCGAGCTTCTTCTGGCGTGCAAGCTCGGTGAGGTCGCGGCCAAAACTGTCGAGGGCGGGAGTCTTGCTGCGGCTCTTCTTGCCTTCGCCCCCTTCGCCGCTTTCTTCGCCGCCGGCGCCCCCGCGGCCACCTCGTTCGCCCTCAGCCCCTTCGAGACCGTGGCCGAGCAGGTTGAGCACTTCCTCGCGGACTTCTTCGAGCTTAAGGCCAAGGTTCATGAGAACCTGGGCCGCGACGCCTTCTTGTTCACGCAACAAGCCCAGCAGGATATGTTCGGTGCCAACGTAGTTGTGATTTAGATTGCGGGCCTCTTCCATCGAGTATTCGATGACTTTTTTGGCGCGCGGAGTCTGGGGCAGCTTGCCCATCGTGACCATGTCGGGGCCACTCTGGACGAGCTTCTCGACCTCGAGGCGGATTTTGCGGAGGTCGACGTCGAGGTTCTTGAGCACGTTGGCGGCGACGCCGCTGCCCTCTTTGATGAGGCCCAAGAGGACGTGCTCCGTGCCGATGTATTCGTGGTTGAAGCGTTGGGCCTCTTGATTGGCCAACTGCATCACTTTGCGGGCCCGGTCGGTAAATCGTTCGTACATGTACGTCTCCGGTTCAAACACCTCACGCTGCGCCAGTTGCCAGCATCAAAGTGTCGCTGTCATTCCTGAATCGTCTTTTGCTCAGACCGCGTTATCAATGCACGGTCCGTCGGTTGTTGTCGTGCGAATCAAAGTCAGTTTCGAGCTACCCAATCATGTAATCATTTCCTGACGGTCAAGCCCGTCAATGGTATCTCGGCGTAGTGGCCGACCCAATCCCAGCCGACGTCGTTCTCTTGCGCTCGCAATCGGATCGTGATTCGCGTCTGTGCCTCAATGAGCGCGCCGCGACTTGGAGGAGTCCTGTCAATGTATCGGCATTCCCATGGCCGCCGAAGCGGTTGCCAGCATCGAGCGCCAACTGGAATTTCCACAAAAGTGTAGCCCGGAAACAGGGGCGCAGCAAGGCAACCGGCGGCCATGCATAGGGTTAGGTCGATCCAAAGCGAATCGTAGCCGGGCTTTGCGAATAGGCCATGAAAAGGCATCTTGAGCCGGCACGGCCGACACTTCTCCGGCTCACCTTCCGCTCACCGATCCAACAGCCACAAGGACCACTGATGCTATCAGACGGAAAGTGTTGGCAGTATCATCGACTAAGCCGGGAAAACATGAGTCAATTGACCATATGGCGAATCCTCGATGCCGCGCTGAACCGCGCAGGGGAAGGTCTGCGCGTGGTGGAAGATTACGTGCGGTTTGTTGCCGAGGATGCATTTCTTACCGCCGAAGTCAAGGAACTGCGGCATGATTTGGCGGCGGCGGCCATGTTGGTGACGGCGACTGACAGAAATGCCGCACGTGATACGCTGACTGACGTTGGGACGGGCGTGTCCGCGCCTTCCGAAGGGCAGCGTCGCGATTCGTGGGATGTTTGTGCCGCCAGCTTTAAGCGGAGCGAACAGTCGCTTCGCAGCCTGGAAGAATTCGGCAAACTGGCAAATGCTGACTTTGCCGATCGTTGCGAATCGCTTCGGTATCGACTGTACACCTTGGAAAAAGCGATAGACATCGGGCGTACAAGCGGCGAGCTGCTCGAAGACGTTCGGCTGTGCGTGCTCGTGGACTGCCGAGATTCGGCCGCAGACTTCGAGCAATTAGCCGCGGCGCTGATCGAGGCTCGCGTCGGCATGATCCAACTCCGCGATAAGCAGCTCGATGACCGCGAACTAGTCGAACGCGGGCTGTTACTTCGGCAACTCACACGCGGAACGACAACGCTGGCGATCGTCAACGACCGGGCTGATATTGCAGCGGCGGTCGACGCCGACGGTGTCCATCTGGGACAAGAGGATCTGAAAGTGAAGGACGCTCGGGCGATCGTCGGCACGCGAGCGCTCGTCGGCATATCGACCCACAATATCAAGCAGGCACGAGCGGCCGTGTTGGACGGGGCGAACTATCTCGGGGCGGGACCATCATTTCCGTCGCGGACGAAGTCATTTGAAGATTTTTCCGGCCCGGAATTCTTGCGCGAGATTGCGGCCGAGATCCGGCTGCCGACGTTTGCCATCGGCGGAATCTCGATCGATAATTTGGCCGACGTACTGGCCACGGGAATTGGGCGCGTCGCGGTGGGTGGGGCGCTGATGAACGCCAAGGACCCCGGCTCTGCGGCGCGAGCGCTTTTGTGTATGCTGAAGAGCTCAACAGTTCAAACGGTCTCGCCGTCTGGCTCTCGAACCTAGGCCCTCGACTTTCGACCATCATGCTCCACGCGATCATCATGGCCGGCGGCACCGGCACCCGGTTTTGGCCGGCGAGCCGGAACAGCTCGCCAAAGCAAATGCTGCAGCTCGTCGGTGGGGAGACGATGATTCGTCAAACAGTGGATCGTCTCGGCGCGCTGGTCCCAAACGAACGACGGCTGGTCGTAACGAGCATGCGTCTGATTGACGCCGTTCGTAAGCAGTTGCCGGAGCTGCCGGCGGCGGCGATTGTTGGCGAGCCCTGCAAGCGCGATACGGCCCCTTGCATTGGGTTAGCGGCTTTGCTGGTGAGTCGGAGCGACGCGGATGCAGTGATGGCCGTGATGCCAGCCGACCACGTGATTCGGCCGGCGGAGAAGTTTCAGGCCGCGATCACGCAAGCGGCCGAGCTGGTCGACGAATCGCGGAGCCGCATCGTGACTTTCGGCATCCGGCCGACCTATCCGGCGGAGATCTTTGGGTATATCTATCGGGGCGAGGAACTGAAACATGAAGGGAAACGGCCAGGTTTGGCCGCGACTACTTACACGGTCAAACAGTTTAAGGAGAAGCCGGACGCAGACACTGCGGCCAAGTATCTGGCAGCGGGCGAGTACTATTGGAATTCCGGAATCTTTGTGTGGCGGGCCACCACGATTCTCAATGCCCTTCGCGCGCGGCAACCGGAGATGCTGAAGCACTTGGAGGCGATTGTGGCAGCATGGGACTCGCCGCAGCGCGAGGCCGTGTTCGACCGCGAGTTTGCCGCGATCAAACCGATTTCGATCGACTACGCCGTGATGGAACATGCCACCGATGTTGCCGTGATCGAAGCGCCATTCGAGTGGGACGACCTGGGCGGCTGGCAGTCACTAGCTCGACTGGCGGGCGCGGACGACAATGGCAACACAATCTTGGGCAAGCATCTTGGCATGAACACAAAGGGCACGATCGTCCGTACAGATGACGATCACTTGGTCGTCACGCTGGGCCTCGAAGACTGCATTGTCGTCCACACGCCGAACGCGACGCTCGTGGGGAGCAAGCACGACGAGGAGCAGATCCGTCAGGTAGTCAAGGAGCTCGAATCGCGCGGATGGCAGGAGTATCTGTGACGGCCGGAAGTGCGACGCGAATTGCAGGCATTGATTATGGCACGGTACGGATTGGGATCGCCGTGGCCGATCTCGCGGTAGGAATTGCCGGCGCATTTGAGAACTATAGACGACAAACGCCGGAACTCGACGCGAAATACTTCGCCGAATTGGCGTCGCAGGAAAAGATCGAGCGGTTCGTGGTCGGCCTGCCGGTTCACCTGAGCGGAAACGAGAGCCAGAAGTCGATTGAGGCGCGAACATTTGGCCAGTGGTTAGGCCGCGTGACCAATGTGCCGGTCGAATACTTCGATGAGCGATTCACGACGTCCGAAGCGGATCAAATTTTAGGCGCAGCCAAATTGACCAAGAAGCAAAAGCAAGCGCGACGCGATCAGTTGGCGGCCCAAATCATGCTCACCGCTTATCTGGAATCGGGCGGACGAGGACAAGACGCACCCGGCGGAATTGAATAAACGGCGCGTGCGACATCCATGACGAAACTTATCTTCGGTTGCGGTTATTTGGGCGAGCGAGTTGCGCAGCGATGGCAGGAGGCCGGGCACAAAGTGGTCGTTGTGACGCGGAGTCGGGAGCGGGCCGAAGGATTCGCGCGACGGGGCTACGAAACAATTGTTGCCGACATCACGCTGCCGGATACACTTATCAATCTTCCATTGGCTGAAACTGTATTGTTCGCCATTGGCTTCGATCGGACGGTCGGGCAGTCAATTGAAACGGTCTACGCCAGCGGGCTGCGAAACGTTCTGGCCGCCCTACCCTCGCAGACTGGCCGGGTGATTTACATCAGCACGACCGGCGTATATCGCGACACCGAGGGCGATTGGATTGACGAGGAGACGCCGCCGGATCCACAGCGAGAGGGTGGACGGGCATCGCTATCCGCAGAATTGGCGCTTGCGGAACATCCGCTGGGCGGATCGGCCGCAGTCTTGCGGCTGGCCGGCATTTATGGGCCCGGTCGAATTCCGTTTCGTAGTTTATTGCGAGCCGGGGCCCCGATCCCCGCGGCGAGCGAGGGCTGGCTAAATCTGATTCATGTCGTCGACGCGGCCTCAGTGGTGGTGGCGGCGGCCGAAGCGACGTTCGACGAACTAGGCCGCGGACCTCGCATCTACTGCGTCAGCGACGGTCATCCGGTGCAGCGTGGCGACTATTATCGAGAAGTCGCGCGGATCATCGGCGCGCCGGAGCCGGCATTGGTCGCGCCACAACAGAATTCGCCGCGGGCGGCGCGGGCCGCCAACGATCGCCGCGTTCGAAATGTTCGAATGCTCGCCGAGTTGCCTGTGAAGCTCGTTTTTCCCGACTATCGAGCGGGTCTGGCCGCGATTCTCGGCTAAGCCGTTAGGTTGCGGATCGGTGGTTGGAGCCGTATCATCGACAGATGGAAACTCCGGCTTCGCCGACCGCCACTGCCGCTCCTTTACCGTCATGATCAAGCGCCAACCCCTCTTTCCGCATGTCATTGAATTGAATCATCAGGCCCGGCGGCGAATTAGCTGCAGTGTCTACCTGATCTACGATGACGACGGTAGTTGGGCGCTGATCGACATCGGCTTCGAGGACGCGGTTGAGGAGTGCCTGGAAATTATCCGGCAGCTCGATTTTCCATTCTCGAAGTGCGTAACTTTGATCGCGTCGCATGCGGATGTTGACCATATTCAAGGCCTGGCCAAAGCGAAGCAGGTGCTCAAGACGAAAGTCACTTGCCATCCATTATCGGCCAAACCACTTGAGGAAGGCGACAAGCTATTTACCTACGCGGAGATTACCGCTCAAAACCTCCATCTGGAAATGCCGCCGGTGAAGGCCGAGATTCTGGTCAACGACGGCGACCGAATTCGCGTTGGCAAGCAAGAGCTCGAAGTTTGGCATACGCCGGGTCACACCGACGGGCAACTGGCGTTTCGTTTGGGAAATCTGCTGTTCTCGGGCGACAATCTTTTCCGCGATGGGTGCGTCGGCGCGATCGACGCCCATCACGGCAGCAGCATCCCGGACTTTATCAAATCGCTTCAACGAATCCGCGCAAGCGACGTCGAGTGGCTGCTGCCGAGCCACGGGCCGGTGTTTCGCAAAGACGACCGGCTGATCGAACGTACGATTGCCCGGTTAGAATCCTATCTCCACATGGCCGACTTCGGCACGTGCGCGATTGACTGGCCACTGATGGACCAGTGGGAGCGGGAGCTAGTGGACGGGAAGCTGCCGGAGTAGCGCGGTTGGCTCCATCCGAATGCCGTCGCGACCAACGCGCTTCGCTAATCCGCAAGGTTTACCACGCTATCATGCCGGCGGGCGTCCGGTCGTGCGGGTTGTACCGGAATTTCTCTCAATCCGGGTTGTAACGCGGGCCGATGCTACTACAGACGCCGACGCGATTTGCACCGCCGGCGACCCCGCACTTCCCGCGTAGTGCAACTTAGGGAGAGATTCGATGACCCGGTGGATTTTAGTTCTTACATTGTTGGCCTGCTGGGCCGTGTCGCTGGTCCCCGCCCGCGACGCGCTCGCCGAACAGGCCTACGGCCGGTCGTGGGGCAGTACTTACACGACTCAGGACTGGGAACGTTTTTACCACTATCCGTACGTGTACTATCCCCAGAATTTTTGGGGCAACGAATACTATCGCAGCGCCGACAGCTTGTACTATCGCTATCCGCCCGAGATGCGAATTCCGGTTTACAACCGCCATTGGCACAACGAATACCCAAGCCCTCGAAAGTATTACAGCGGAGCCCACTTCGTTCTCGATGTTTTTTAGGTCACCGGCCGGGTGACTTCGGGCAACCGAATCTGTGCGTCATCGTCTTGGGGGACACTCGTGGACGTGCGGGAACGTCGAGAATGAGGATTTGACAAGCCGCGGCACCAGGCAAGGCCAGGTGCCGCGGTTTTGTTGTTTGGTACAGAGTTGTAGGTCGACGGCCGAGAGCCAGACAAGACGGCGTCATCGCAGTCCGTCCTTTGCGATTCGATATAAGAGGTCGGTCGCTCGCTGCAGCTCGTCCATTTCGATAAACTCGTCCGCGGTGTGCGCTTGGAGGATCGAGCCGGGGCCAAAGACGACGGTCGGCACTCCGCTGGCCGCGATGGCGGCGGCGTCTGTGCCATACGGCACGCCAAGCCGATCGCAGGAGCGACCGCTGTCTCGCACAAGATGCACGAGCCGTTCGGACAGTGGCCCGTTCCGCTCATCTGTAAGCCCCGCGCTTTTCATGAAGGGCGGATCGTGGACGACACGAGCGACGCCGACCTCCGCCTTGTCGGCTACGTATCGTACGAAATCGGCGTACGCGATTGCCGGGTCTTCGCCGGGGCCTATCCGGCGATCGATTTCGATCGTGGCCCGTTCAGGCACGGTGTTGATGCCGACGCCGCCGTGGATCGTTCCGACGCAAACCGAGGGCCGGCCACAGAGCGAATGCTCGCGGGAGGAAGTCGCCAAATGATGGTGATACCGCTCGATCACTTGCACGACACGGGCCGCGGCGTAGATCGCATTGATGCCTTGGTCGGGGCGAGAGGAATGGGCGGCCCGGCCCTCAATGTGGCATCGCCACCGCACGACACCCTGATGGGCAACGACAACGTTCAAATCGGTCGGCTCAGCTACGATCGCCGCGTCCGGCGGGCGCGGGAAGAGATCCTGCGGTGCGATTGTATTAGGGCGCCAAAGCTGGGAGATTGCTTTGGCTCCGGTGAAACCGCACTCTTCGTTGACCGTAAGCGCGAGCACGATTGTCGGCCTGGTTTCCTTTGCATCCGGCGAGCCGAGTCGGGACAACGCTGCCAACATTGCGGCCATCGAGCCTTTTACGTCACACGCGCCGCGGCCATAGACGCGGCCATCGCGCAACTCGCCCGCAAAGGGATCGACCGACATGCCGTCGGCCGAGACCGTGTCCTGATGCACGTCCCAAAGCAGCAATTCGCCGCCGTCCACGGCCGGCGGATGTCCGGTAATGATCGCTACTAGATTCTCGCGGCCAGGATGGACAGGCTGCCGCAGCCACGGCCAGCCCAATTCATCACACAATCGCTGCAAATTGTCCGTCAGCCGGGATTCGCCCTCGTGGGGACCGGCGGGAACTCGGCCCATCGGATTCACGCTGGGAATGCGGATCAGCTGCTGGAGCGTTTCGACGGGATCGAGAGACATCGGCGGAATCCAAGTGAAAGAAGTCCCAACCCAATGAGCCAAGAATTGTAGCATCGACGAGTACCTGTGAGCGAGCCAGGGTTTCGACGACTTGCGGCCTCGCGACTTTTTGCGCACGCTGAAAGGCATGGAACAGTTTTCAACGACTTTCGCCCGGCTGATGCCACTCTTGGATGAAAGTTGCCGGCCGATTTACGCCATCGACGCGGAGCGGCAGATTGCGTACTGCAATAAATCCTTGGCGACGTGGACGGGACTCCGACGTGGGCAAATCGTTGGAAAACCGGTGGAGTATCATTCGGTGCCAAGTTCCGAGTTGGATGCCGACGTTGGGCCAGCGCCGCTCACCGAATTGTGTCCGCCACCAGTCGCGTTAGCCGGTATGCAATGCGAGGGTACGGTTGCCATCACCACGCGCAACGGCCGTCTGCTGCATCGCAAGGCAGAATTTCTACCGCTTTCCGGCCACGATCACCGTGTCAAATCGAAATCGAATGGCTTGTCAGACCGCTCAAGTGTATTAGTAGTACTCGCATCGACGGACATGATGCCCGAGGAGATCTCGGCCCAAATCTCGGCGAAAGCAACGCCTGACGAACTTCACCGGGCAATTCGGCGCTTTCGGCATGCACAGGCAGAAAAATTTGGAATTGAGTCGCTCCTCGGAACCAGCACTGCGATGGAGAAAGTTCGCGCACAGATCGCTGCGGCCTCAGCCGACCGAGCCAATGTAATTGTCGCAGGAAGAAGTGGCAGCGGTCGCAGCCACGTAGCCCGCGCAGTGCACTATCAAGGTGCAGAGTCGACCGATCGGCTGTACCCGATCGAATGCGTTGCAGCCACCGAGGATCAACTACGTCTGGCGTTCCGTTCGGCGCGTGCTTCGATCCGCGATCGTGATCGGACGACGATTCTCCTGTTAGAACTCCAGCGATTGAATCAAGAATTACAGGAGCGACTGCAAGCGAGCATTCGCGAGGGCGGAGTCGCGCCGCGGATAATCGCTACCGTGGTATCCCTACCGGGCGGGTCCATCGAGCGTTCGGATTTTTTATCAACATGCAGCCCCCAGTTCGATCGCCACTTATGGAACGCGATTTCCACAATTACGATCGAGATTCCGGCGCTCGCGGACCGATTGGAGGACCTGCCGCTTCTGGCACAAAGTTTCCTCGAGGAGCACAATCGCGGACGAACTAAGCAAATTGGGGCAATCCATCCCGATGCGCTAGATCTGCTGGCGCTCTACAGTTGGCCAGGAGAACTAAAAGAATTGGGAAGCGTCATGGCGGCGGCCCACACGGCCTGTACCGGACATGCGATTACGCCGGCCGACCTTCCGCCCGTCATTCATCACGCGGCCAAAACCGCAGCCTTGCCCCAGCACGCGGCGCCCGAACGGATTGTACTCGATGCCTTTATGGCCTCGATCGAACGCGAACTCATCGAGCGAGCAATGACCCAATCGGCCGGCAATAAGACGGCGGCAGCCGAATTGCTGGGCATGACTCGACCGAGACTCTACCGCCGGCTCGTGCAACTGGGCCTCGTCAGTGACTCAACCGTCGAATTCCACGAGGATACTTCCCAGTGACCAAGGGCAATTGGATCGTTTGTGAGGGGTCCCAGCGTTGGTCGTCAGCCCTGCGGCTTCGGCTGGGCAAACGAGATCCTGTCGGCAAACGCCTCCACCGATTGGTCGAAGTGCGCGGTTTGGCGGAAATAACGCCGTGGCTCTCGGAGCAGCCCACGTCTTTGGTCTGCATTGAAGTGGACCAAGCTAATTTCGCCGACGTCTTGGCCTGGTTACCGGCGGCGCGGTGCGATTTTGATCACGCGCGACTTATCGCTTTGGCAGATTACTCGCTGCAACCGAGTCCTTGGGAAACTCATCGCGAGGCTCGGGTGTCGTGGCAGGACGCGGACGCAGCCCTTCGCGAGGCTGGCGCAGCCATGGTCGTCCAGTCGCCCCGGGATTTAGGCCCACTTGAAAACTTTGGCCGCCGACATGCGGCTAGCGTATCCAGCATGCAGCTTGCGAACGATCCCCATGTGCCACTTACAGCCAAGATGTGGGCTTCGCTGCCTTGGCAGGCCGGGTAATGGCGAGTAGGTTGGGACCGGAAGAGAGAGCCAACCATGCCCGACGTTATAGACCGCCAAATTGTTGAATCCGTCTTGAGCGAGCTCGCGGACCCGGAAACCGGTCGCAACGTTTTGCAGATGGAGCAGATTCACGACGTCGACATCGACGCCCGGAAAGTGACTGTAACGCTCGGTCTCACGACATGGGCAGCTCCGCTCTGGGACGAGGTGCGCGACGAGTGTCAGCGGCTGCTGGTCAAGAATCTGCCACCCGGCACCGAGGTAGGCGTGCGCGTCGTCGAACACGCACGACCGGCGGAGAAGATTGGTCAGATCGGATTAACGGCCAAGAGCGTGGTGGCGGTCGGATCGGGCAAAGGGGGCGTCGGCAAGAGCACGATCGCGGCCACGCTGGCCTACGGGCTGAAGAATGCCGGAGCTAAAGTCGGTCTGATGGACGCCGACGTCTATGGGCCCAGCATTCCACATCTCCTGGGCGTGAACGAGCGGCCGACGCTGGTTGAGGGGCGGTTGCAGCCGATTGCTCGAGACGGGCTGCGGGTGATGAGCATGGGCTTTCTCGTTCCGCCGGGCGAGGCCATCGTCTGGCGCGGCCCGATGCTGCACGGGGCGATCACGCAATTCTTGCGTGACACGGAATGGGGCGACCTCGACTATCTAGTGATCGACATGCCGCCGGGTACCGGCGACATCGCACTCACGCTGTCCCAGCTATTGCCGCTCTCCGGTGCCGTCGTAGTCTGCACGCCGCAGGACGTGGCGTTGCTCGACGCAGTAAAGGCCATCGCCATGTTCCGGAAGGTGAGCATTCCGCTGTTGGGTATGGTGGAGAACATGAGCTACTTCATCTGCCCGGACTGTGGCAAGAGATACGACATCTTTGGCTCAGGCGGCGCAAAGCGACGTGCGGCAGAGCTCGATGTGCCATTCCTGGGCGAGGTACCAATCAGCATCGGCATTCGCGAGCGCGGCGACGCCGGCCAGACAAGTGGAAACTTCTCGGACACGGCAACGGCCGACTTCTTCCAGCAGATTTGCCTGCGGCTTGTCCGCCAAATGACAGCTGGTCACAAGGCCCAGCCACCGATGCCTAGCCTGTCGGTGCTTTAAAAGCCGCCCGATTTAGGGGCAAATTGGGCAGATTTGAGGTGGCAATAGCCGGCGAGGCCGACCGTGCTTCCTGTGGTGCCCATCGCCGGCTATTTAGGTTTGGCAGAGTTTTGTCCGCGCAAAAAATTAGAGCCGCGGGGCAAAGCCCGACGGCTCTTTCTCGTTATTTCGTTACGACGATCGCCAGTCGCACTCACGCGCGACCGACATCGTACGTCGACCAAAGTCGAAGTGCTAAAAGGCTCAGAGCCAGTCGCACTAGGCCTTCTTGGTGGTCTTCTTCTTGCGCTTCTTGCCGCCCTTCTTCTTCTTGGCCGCTTTCTTCTTGGCAGCTTTCTTTCTCTTCTTGGCCACAGTCACTCCTCCATAAAGGGGTTTTGGGAAGACGCTTGTCGTCGATTCACAATACCGTCGACTGTTCGTCCACCCACGTTTACCAGTTACCTATCCGAGGTAACTTTCCGATGTGTCAGTGTTCGATTCGCCATCGAACCAAACACTCCTTAAGGCACACCAATAAGTGAAACTGAATCAGATTCAAGTCCCACTTGCACGTAGTTGTACAAATTTGTTGTATTTGTGCAACACGTTTTCGCCAAAAAAATGACGTTGTCGAAAAAAATTTTCATTCGCGACGATTCTCAATCGTCTCATCGCGCGTCGAACTCACCGCGCAAGACGCGCTGCGAGTGATTTGATGGACGATTAGTAAAACGATATCGTCGTTCCGTCGTCGAGAATGCCGCTGGGCTGTTCGCAGTGTCGCTCAAGACCAAAAACCGATCGCTCATATGGCGCCAAATGATGCAAATAGATCCAGCGGCGGAGCGAGGCACGCGGCACGCCGATAGGTACGACGTCGCTCCGCCAGGCCGACAGAATCGCTGGCCATGCTGTCCGCGCAATTGATCGCTTAAGATGGATCGGATCAAAGCCGTACCATGCGTCTGAGACTGGAATTGCCGGTATTTTTCGTCTCTCAGCCGTTGCGACAAGTCGAGCGTTGAGGTCCATCGCAAGTCGCTTCACTTGCGTCAGACTGAGCGAAGATTTGGGAAACAACAACGTCCGAAAGAGTCGATATCGCGCTTCAGATACATTGCGAACGCTGCTCATCGGCAACTGCGTCAGTATGGTGTCGGCGCCGACGGCCGTAAGCCGGTCGAGACTACCATCAACCCATGCGATCAGGCGCTCGACGGGCACGTCGTACAACAAGTCGTTGCCAATATCGGTGACGAGCGCGGCAGTGGGGAGCGGCGGTCGATTTTGTAAATCTTGCCAAAGTGCACAGGGAAAAATTCCAGAAATTTTTCTGCCCAAGACCTGTGAATTCTGTCCATAGGAGCGTCCGTGACCGATCGCGGCCATGATTTCGACTGGCTCCTGCCAAATGAGACGCACGGTTTCGACGACGGTCGAAAGCGATCGCACCAGATTGCTGGCCCCGAGCAAGATCACGCGACGGTAGGGAGAGTCGTGCGACATGAGGCGGCCTTCAGGACTGAATCTGACGACCTATATCTTACGACTCAGGCTCGATAGTTCTGATAAGCCCGTAGGGTCTGGTAGTTGCCGTAGGCAAAGTAGGCAAACAAGATCGCCGTGTAGATCGAGCTGCGGGTAAAGCCCCAGACGGCAAGCAAAGCAGCCGTGCCAATCGACAGCTGCAAAGATCGAATAATGCCCTCTCGCGGGTTACCTAATGTGAAAAGCTCGCGGGAAATCCTACCGCCGTCCAATGGGTAGATTGGAAACAAGTTGATCACACCCCAAAGAATGTTCACCCACAGTAACATTTCAATAAGCGCATCACGCGGCGAAAGCCTGTTATGTTGCAGCAAATAACTGGGATCGAAGTACTTCCACGCTACCGGTTCAAGAGCGAGATGAAATCCGTATAAGCGGCCCTTAACGTACAAAAACAAGACCGTCACCCCGGCGAGGAGGAATCCGGCGAATGGACCGGCCAGTGAAATCAGAATCTGGCTGCGCGGCGAACGGTCACAATCATCACATGTAGCGAGGCCACCCATTCCATAGAGCGTGATCCGAGGATGGCCGCCGTACCGTCGTTGCACGAACGCGTGGCCCAATTCATGAACCAATATGGAAAAAAATACAACCGCGACCCACAGAACGGTTTCCAGCAGATCGGCTTTCTCACTGCCCCCAAGGCCTAGCAGCAATGCAATGATCCAAAACCAAGGATGGACGCGAACGGGCACGCCGAACGCGCGGAAATGGAGGTCGGCTTGAGTCGGAGGGGGTTCGCCGATCATGGTTCATAAAGCCGCATGTTGGCCGCGGTCTTCGCTTCGTCGTTACGCCGCTCCTCGGCTGGCTTCTTCGAGCGCCTCGGCAAACGGGAAATGGGTTCGCAGCACGGGTGGATGCACGACCCGGTCCAGCTCATGCAGTATATAGTCGGCGGCCCGTCGTGACGCCCCGCCGTGGCCGACGATTTCCTTAAGTCCGGCCAATTGGGCTACCCGCTCTGCTCGTTTGGCCGGCTCGGTAAGCCACTCGACCACATGCTCTGCCACGTCGCACGATCGATCCTCACACGTCAGATACTCTGGCATCAAGACCTTGGCGTCGATCGGACTGTTCGGGTCATAAATTGCGACCCGCTTGGGATACAAGTCGTCGGTGACCAGTAAGTTGACTAACGTGATGTAGCGGACCTTGCGGAAGAACGACTGCACGAACATAGCCAGTCGTGAAATGTGATAAAGAATTACGGTCGGCCTAGTGTGATAGAGCAATTCCAGTGAAACAGAGCCGGAAACGGCCATTGCGCAGTCGGCAGCGGCGATCAGCTCTCCGGTTCGGCCCACGTGGACTTCGATTGGCAGATCAGTGCCGCGAAGCTGGTCACGCACAAAATCAGCCTGACTGTCTTTGAACGAGGCGACCACAAACCGGGAGTTTGGCACGCGCAGGCGGATGATTTCTGCCGCCTTCAGAAACCAACGGAAATTGCGGCGCACCTCCTGCGTGCGTGAGCCCGGTAGAATGGCGACGAGCGGCCCCTGTCCGGCCCGCTGCTCGGAAATGAACGCCGTGTCGAGCTGTTCGGTGCGCAATTGATCGAAATAGGGATGGCCGACGTACGTGGCCTGGCAGCCGCGCTCGCGATACCAGGCCTCCTCGAACGGCAATTTGCAGAGGACATGATCGACGAAGCGTCGCATTTTTTTAATTCGCCAGCCGGCCCAGGCCCAAATCTGCGGTGTGCCGTAATAGAACACAGGTATTTTGTGGGCCTTGGCCCGACGAGCAATCCACCAATTGAAGCCGGGATAATCGATCAGCACGACCGCGTCCGGTCGCTGGTGGCGAAAATAGCGGTCGGCCCGGCTGACGAAATCCCAGAACCGGTGCAGATTGATCAGCACCCGCGCGAACCACATCACGGCCAGTTTAGTGAGGTCTTCGTGCAATCGGCAGCCCACGGCCGCCATCCGCGGTCCGCCGAAGCCGACGAATTCGCAGTCCGGTCGGCGCCGGCGTAATTCGCGGATTAAATTCGCACCGTGAAGATCGCCACTCGGTTCGCCAACAGAGAAGAAAATTTTCATGTTGATGCTTCTGACGGACTGGTTCGCGACTGGAGCGGACGTCACCCCCTACTGGTAAGCGCGCGAAGTATGTCAAAATACACAAGATTGCGGAAGCTCATTTGCGTCGAGACAGGAGCAGCTCGAGGTAGCTGCGGCGTTCCGACGGGCAAAGCTTTAATTCGGTCGCCAAAGATGCGACGGCGCGGTTGGCAGCTTCCAGACTGACATCGTCGGCTGTCAACTCAAGCTCGACAAACGTGCCGACGCCTTCGACCTCGTCGAGCGCGCCTTCCACGTCGCTGCCTTGGTGAGCAATGTGAAACTTCCGCCGCTGTTTGCGAACCGTCGCAACGGGCGTGAATCCGAGCGCGGAGAGCAACTCGGCGAACTGCGCGCCGTCGCTATCTGACGACGCAAGCGGCAGCTCTAGCTCGCGCCGGGTCTTCGTCGTCGTATCGAGCTTGGGACCCTTAAAGGTGACGAAACTCGCGTTGCCGACAGAGCGAATCCGCAGCGCTTCATCCGTTTTGGCAAAATCGCGAGCAGGATGAGCAAAGTATTGATCCGATTGGACGATCGGATCGTCAATCAGCACACCACGACTCTGTAACGTCGCGATCAATGAGAGCGCGTCGGCGACTCGGTGCTTCTGCTCGACTTCAAAGTGCATGTCAGCGATCCGCCAGGTACGTCGGCTCGTCAATTGATTTTGGCCGATCAGCGCGCGCGACAACCGACTCGGCGTCGAGCGCCCAGAGCGGGCTGATCTCGACCGGCACATCTTCGGCTACCCGCACTCCTGCCGCCTTCAGCCAACGCCGGTGTTGATCGGTCATAAATTTCTTGACGTACTCGGGCGTGTCGCGTTCGGCGCCCGGTGCGTTCTTGACCGGCGCGAAAACATCGGCCTCGAGGTACTCGACGACGAGCGGATTCTCGGCATGGGGTAGCAGATCGAAGATGAACCGCTCGAATTTCAGCGCATTTGGTTTCATCGGCTCGACACGCCGGCCGCTCTCATCGAGATGCGGCACCTTCTTGTGAGCAATGTGAAAAGGCAGCGCGTCCTTTAGTGCCAGCGCTCGTTCTAAGAACGGTACAGCGAACACGTGCACGGCGATGCTGCCGGCCCAAAACGCCAGCGAGTCATCCTCCGACCGTTCGTCGGCTACATCCTCCGGAAAGTCACTGTACTCGATTACTTGCACACTGTCATAGATCGAGACAAAGTTTCCTACCTTTTCCCGCGGCCCCTTCTTCGCAACGGCCATCGACGTCAGATCCGAATCGGCCTGCAAGTGATAACCGATGAACTCGGGATCGCAGATTGGCGTGAGCGGATTGTCGACCTGAAGATAAAACAGGTGCTTAATGCCGCGGCGGTGCATGTCGTCGATGGCGCCATTATTGGCGAGGGCTGCCACGGTGCCGCCGTGACCATCGGGACTGAGAAATAGCGAATCCTTTTCGGCAAGCAACAGTTTTCCCGTTCCCGCGTCGACGGCCGGCATCGTGGCTTGGCAGAAGATCACCAAGTCCTCGGCCGGAAAACCAAACTGTTTGTGTTCGGCTAGAAACCTGACTTGCTCATCGTGCGTGACTGGGCTCGTCATCATGTAGACGGGGATTGGCACTCCGTACTTCCGCGCGGCCGCGAGCGCTTTTTCCAAATGAATTTGTAGCAGCGGCGCACGGGACACCGGGCCAATGGGGAACATGCCCTTGGGGTGTTCAAAGCCGAGCCGGCTCCCCTGCCCTCCGGCGACGAGAATGACGCCAATCTGGCCGGATTTAAGCGCGGCTATGCCACGTGCACGAGCCGCGACGTCGTTCATTGGCCCGCTACCATCGCGATCGGCCAGACGGATCGCCGGGGGCGGTTCGGCACGGCGCGCGAGTGTCGCCCAATCAACTGTCGCTGCCGTCTGACCGAATAGCGCCGCAACCTGCTCGAAATCAATCGCGGCAATCTGGCGCGCCAACCGCTGGCAGCCTGCCGCACCGATTTCGTCCCAAAACCGCAACAAGTGTTGCTGGCCGTGCTGCTCAAGGAGAGAAGCGAGCTCGGCACGGCTAGGCGACGATGTTCGCGGTTGGTTCATCAAAAAATCCGTCCTCGAACCCAAGCGTACGTCAGCCAGCAAAGGATCGGAAAGAGCAAGAATACCGTGCCATAGGTAAAGATGGTTGTCCAGACTTGTCGCGGCCAGCGTGCCATCAGAATTGCTCCTCGGAGCTTCAATGTTCGCAGTTCAGTGCGATGTCCACCAGGGGCCACTTTTGCGGGGCCACTCAGGCGTTGCCCACGGCGCGCCCCTCGATTTATAATGAATGCTGCGATCATGGCTTGGGGAATGGGGCGTGGCCGCATGGGGCAGAGCGGCCCCGTCCCATTCGAAAGTTGTGTTTCGCGCAGAATCAGTTCTCTTTTACCTTGAGGAGCAAACCCGTGGCATCCGGCAAGTATCTCTTTACGAGCGAAGCAGTCAGCATGGGCCATCCCGACAAGTTGGCCGACCAGATTTCCGACGGCGTGCTGGATGCCATGTTTGCCCAGGACCCGATGAGCCGGGTGGCCTGCGAGACGATGGTCACAACCGGGCTGGTGGTGATCGCCGGAGAAATTACGACCAAGGCGACGGTCGATTTACAGCAAGTCGTCCGCGAGGTGGTCCGCGACGTCGGCTACACCGAGGCCGACATGGGAATTAGCGCCGATCACTGCTCTGTGCTAGTGGCAATTCACGAACAGTCGCCGGACATTGCGATGGGCGTGAACGACGATGCCGCGGCGGGTAAGGACATTGGCGCAGGCGACCAGGGCCTGATGTTCGGCTACGCCTGCAACGACACACCCGAGTTGATGCCTCTGCCAATCGCCCTGTCGCACCGCATCCTCAACCGTCTTACCGAAGCTCGCCAAGCAGGCGAAGTGAAATGGCTTCGCCCCGATTCGAAGAGTCAGGTCACAATCGAATACGACGGCCATACGCCGGTGCGCATTGACACCGTCGTTGTGTCGACGCAGCACAGCCCCGATGTCGCCAACGCCGAGATCAGAAAATTCATCATTGAGAAGGTTATCAAGCCGGTCCTTCCCGAGGATCTTGCGGGCGACGACATCGTCTATCACATCAATCCGACGGGCCGGTTCGTGGTTGGCGGCCCACACGGCGACTGCGGCCTCACCGGCCGGAAAATCATCGTCGACACCTATGGCGGCTGGGGCCGGCACGGCGGCGGCGCGTTCAGCGGCAAGGATCCGACGAAGGTCGATCGCAGCGCCGCCTACATGGCTCGATATGTGGCGAAAAACATCGTCGCCTCTGGTCTCGCGGATCGCTGCGAAGTGCAGCTCGCCTATGCAATCGGCGTTTCGGAACCGGTGAGCGTATACATCGACACCGAAGGCACCGGCCGGATCGATGATACGCGAATTTGCGAGCTGGTCCGCGAGATCTTCCCGCTGACACCCTCAGGCATCATCAAGTATCTCAACCTGCGCCGGCCAATTTATCGCAAGACGGCGGCCGGGGGGCATTTCGGCCGCAGCGAACCCGAGTTCACCTGGGAAAAGACCGACAAGGCCAAGCAATTGGCGCGGGCGGCCGAAGCGACGACCGCCGCGAGGTAATCGTCGACCGACTGCATGTCGATGGAGCGACCTATGTCGGCCAGCCGAGAAACGTGGCGCGCCGCCGTCTATGATCGTGCGGCTTGGCAATGGCCGATTGCTCAATGGCTCGTGGCCTCAAGTTTTTTAGCGCTGGCTCTGGCGATCTTCCTGCTGGTGCGCCGCGCAAGTGGCGCACTCATCGCGCCTTTGCCGCCGCTAGCGCTCTTTGCCACTGCGGCCGGGCTGTATACGTGGGTCTGGAGCGTCCGGCTTGCCTGGTCATGCCGAGCCAATCGCGACTCAATTGTTTCGCGGCATACCGACCGGATGATCATCGTGTGGCTGCCGCAGTTGGCGCTTATGCTGGTCGCAGTTGCCTGTTCCTATCCGGGCCGACGAGTCGTGGATTGGCTGGCATGGCTGCCGGTGATCGTAGCGAATTCCGTTGGGTCGCAGGTTGTGGCTCGCTGGCGACAAAGTCGCGTCGATTCGGCAGCCGTGGTGCCCCCGGCGGCGACTATCGCTTTGCGGACGTATCCGAGCTTGCCGGCTGCCGCCGCCGATTTAAGTGCAGCAACGGACGACCCCGGCATAATGCTGCAACAGCTGAACCGCTCCCGCGCTCCAGACGGCCGGGAGACCGTTCACGGCACGCTGGTTGCCGAATTTGCGCCTGAAGAGCGGACGACAGCGCTCCATGTCGCGTTCTGCCCACCGTTTGAAACACTGCCACACGTGGAAGTGGAAGTGGCTGACGGTCCAGACGCCAGCGTCAAAGTGGCGCAGGTGCTTCACAACGGCGCTCGGATCGAGGTTCGTCTTTCTGAGCCGGTAAAAACGTCAACCGCCGTATTACTGGCGATCGCGGCCGAAGGGCACGGCAACTAGCTGGCGAGTGAATTTTTGCCGCAGCTCAGGGACGCTCAGTTGTCTACAGTCGATCAGCAAACGGGTCTCCAGCATTGGCAGGTTAACGGAGTTGCTCCTTTTTTCTCGCGCCGGGCGGCGCTTTGTGAAGAATTCCCGCATTGCGGGCAGTCTGCTCGCGTTGCCGGCGCAAATTCTCGTCTTAAGCGGTCCGATGGGCGACGCCCTGCAAAACCGGTCAGCTCTACCCTCTTACTGTCACCCTTGACAGACGAAAACCCGGCCGCGTAGGTTAACAGATCTCAAAATTGCCGAAAACGCAGTATTTAGTAGGTGTCTGCCATGGCCGTTCCCAAACGCAAACAATCAAATTCCCGCACCGGGATGCGCCGCTCGCATCATGGCCTTAAGGCCAAGCAGTTGCAGGCCTGTCCAAAATGTGGCACTGCGATTCCGTCCCACGTCGTCTGCCCTAATTGCGGTCATTACGGCGGTCGGAC
>DASYDU010000393.1:0-7392 GCA_036499445.1 Lacipirellulaceae bacterium | reverse complement strand
GAGCACCTGGACGCACTGGCCACCAACTGGCAAAAGCTCTGGCGCGACAAGAGCGTGATGCTGGCCGACTACGGAGACAATGAAAATCTATTGGAGTGCGCTCCGGAATACGTGCACCGTGTGCCGTCGTTCAATGCCGCTGATGTCTGGATGATGCGCATCGTGGCCGATATTGATGAACGACAGGGAAACGCTGCCCGGGCGGCCGAGCTTCGCGGCTGGGCGGATCAAATGGCACAAGCCGTCCTCAACCTCTATAAGCCGGGCGATGGCGTTTGGTACGCCCTGCATCGTGACGGAAAACGAGTCGAGCTGCGGCACTGCTACGATTTCATCACCATCGGCAAGAGTATGACCGGCGACTTGAACGCCGATCAGAAGCGCGAGATGGTCAACTTTGTCGTGCGCGAATTATTGGCCGATCGATGGATGCGGGCGATGTCGCCCAAAGATCAGGCGGCACAAAAATCCGATCGGCCCGACCACGGACCGATGGGCGCCTACGATTCATGGCCCGCTTTGACCGTTGAAACCATGTGCCTGCTGGGCGATTGGGAGCCGGCGATCCAATTCCTGCGAGCTACGCAGGCAGGACTATATGAGGGAGTCTATGGACAGGCTCACGAATTCTACGGCGACAACCGTGAAAGCCGGGATGCGCCCGTCCGCATTGCGATGCGCGGCGCCTGCATGCGTGAATCGGTCGGCGGGGGCGCTTTCGCCGAAACGATCATCGGCACGCTGTTCGGCTTCGATCCCAAAATCGATCAGCCGCTGGAGCTCTTGGAGCCGAAGGTCGATCGCGGATTTCAGGGAAAGCTGCTCAATGTCCGCTATCACGACGAGCTAATTGACATCTCGAGCGACTCGAGCGGCATTAGTTTTCACAAACACGATTGAGCAGACGAGGCCGGAAATCGGAACGTACTTGTCGAACTAGGTCCTGGGCGGACGCAAGACGAATTGAGTCCTAAATGGGCGGCGAGAAGACTACGTATTCAGGCCAATCAGTGGTTCGCGGCGAAGGTGTGCGGGCATGCCTCGAACGGGCTCTGGACGCGGGCGAGGGGATCTTAAGGCTAGCGCCGACATGGGTGCCCCGTAGTTTCTTGCACCCCGGCCGGCGACTTCGACTTCATCCCGACCATTGGTACGCGTATGGCGCCCACCGCGGCGGAATCGACGAGCGCTGGCTCGGCAGCACCATTGAAGCCGCCAACGAAGGCCGCGTTTGGCACGAAGGCTTGAGCTTCGTTCAGTTTGAGCGAGATCGATTCCTGCTGAAGGAAGCAATCGCCGAGATGGGACCGCGGCTAATTGGCCCCGCGATCTATCAAAAATATCAGCGCTGGCCCGTATTCGCAAAGTTCTTCGACAATATGGGTCCGATTCCGTTCCATATGCATCAGCGCACGGCCGACGCGGTGCTGGTCGCTCAAGAGGCCAAGCCAGAGAGCTATTACTTTCCGCCGCAGTTTAACGATGTCGACAACAACTTTCCCTACTCGTTCATGGGATTGATCCCGGGAACCAGCCCGGCCGATGTCCGAAGATGCCTGGAAAATTGGTCGCTGGGCGACAATGGAATCCTCAATTTGTCGACCGCGCACCGGCTTCAGCTTGGTACGGGATGGCTAATCCCTCCCGGAGTCTTGCATGCCCCGGGTTCGCGCTGCACATATGAACCACAATGGGGCAGCGATGTTTTTGCAATGTTCGAATCTCTGGTCGAGGGCCGAACGGTGCCCTGGTCGCTGCTGGTGAAGGACATGCCAGCCGACAGGCATCAAGATTTGGACTTCATTGTCGGACAGCTCGACTGGGACAAGAATGTCGACCCAAATTTCAAGCGAAATTGCTACCTGGAGCCGATCGTCGCCGCTTCGGGAGATGGCTGGGTCGACCGTTGGATCGTCTACGGACTCATCGACGGTCAGCAGCTGTTTAGCGCGCGAGAATTGACGCTGCAGTCGGGCGTCAGCTGCCAACTCGCCGATCCCGGGGCAAGTAGTTGGATTACGATCCAGGGCACTGGCCGGATTGGCAATTTGCGCTTGCAGACTTCCGGACTGATTCGCTTCGACGAAGACACGGACGACGAAGTGTTTATCACGCACGAGGCTGCCACACGTGGCGTCCGCATTGAGAATACCGGCGCCGAACCGCTGGTAAGCCTGCGTTACTTCGGCCCGAACGCATTTAAATCCGTGCCTCCGGTCGGATGTCGCCCAAACAGCTGAACCCAAATTTCAGGTAATTCATTCGCCAGGTGGCATATGACAATCTCGCGCCGGTTTTTTCTGAGTCTGTCGACAGGAGCGCTCGCGACCGGAGCCTGGACAGCGGCCAAATTCGCCCGTGCCGAGCCCAATGAGCACTCGATCGCCGCGTCCGTTCGCTATCTAGGTAAACAATTTCAAGAAAATGCAGTCAATGTGACCGGTTGCGACGGCGCAACCTCTATCAAACTGCCGAGCGGCGATGCACTCTGGTTGTTCGGTGATACCGTTGAGGGTCCGTTCACGTCGATTCGAACCGTCGACCTAAAGGACAAGCTGTCGAACACCGGGGCCATTGTCCCGACGCAAGACGCGACGAACGGAATCAAGCAATTTCATTTTCTTACGCAAACGGACGGGCGGCGCCCCCGGCAAATAATTCCGTTTGCGGCCGACGAGGACCCTGCCAAACAACGTCTATGGCCGATGAGCGGCGCGTGCGTCGGCAAGCATGTCTACGTCTTCTATCATCGCATCACGCTCATCGACGGCGTCAACATCTTCGACAATTTTCAGCTCGATGGGATGGGGCTGGCGCGGGCGAACACAGACGACCTGCAGTTCGAGCGCCTCAAAGCTCCCGATGGAACGTACGAGCTTTGGAAAGGCAGTGACCCGACTTACGGAGTCTTTGTGAATCAAACAGCCGACTATCTCTACCTGTGGGGCAATTTGCTCACTGGAATGTTTCTGGCCCGCACTCGACCCGATGAAATCGAAGACCTCGCCAGCTGTGAGTACCTCGCTGCAGCGCCCACGTATAGTAATCCAAACGTCGAGTCCCGCTGGTCAAGGCATTTTGAACCAGCCACCTGCTTGTTCGATTCGGTGCCCAACGAAATGTCGGCCGCATACAATCCCTATCTGGGAAAGTATCTCGCGATTCACTCGTTCCTTCGCGAGAACAAAATCGTCGTGCGGACGGCACCGCAGCTGTACGGTCCGTGGACCGATGGCCAAATCATCTATCGGCCACAGCACATCGCCGATACAGATTTGATCTACGCCGCCAAGGAACATCCGGAAATGGCACAACAGAACGGGCAACGCATCTACGTTACTTTTATAAACTCGTCCACCTACATTCCGGAATTGATTGAAGTGGCACTTAAGTGAGCTCCAACATCGTAGGAATCTCACGAGGCAAACGACAGCAAAACGAGCTCCCTCGCAAGAATCTTGTCGTTTGAGAGAGCGCGCTGCACGGCAATAGCCTGGCCGCGCCGGGATGCCCTTCAAAACACGCCCTCTACGCGGTCTGAAAGCCGTCTGCGCCTCTCTACATGCCTGTTCTGGCGAGCCCGGTACTTGGCCCTGGCATGCACGGACCGCCAAGAAAACAGAAATGCTTTACAATAATTCGGTTACGAGCCGGGAACGGCAGATAATTGGCGACTGCGGCTTTCGAGATGTTGGTAGCCCTCGCTGTTGCGTATTTCCAGAACTGTTTTGCAACAGATAACGCTTGGCCGAATTGTAGTCACAATTAAGATGAATGATAGCGGCCGCGACGAAATCCACGGTAAGCGGTTCGGCTGGTCGCTTGTGGGATTGACCTTATTTGTAAGCGCGATCGTGGGAACAGGCGTGCTGGTTGGCTCTTCTGATTGCCACGCTTTCCTTGATCGCTAACAAGGAGAACGCTAATGCTACTGCAAAAATGGTGGAATAATTCTCGCGGCCTGCGGGCCGCAATTAAGCTCGTCCCCTGCGCCGCCGCGCTGGCCTGGAGCTCTTCGTCGTGGGCGGGGATCATCGTCAACGACACTTTTAAAGACGGCGACCGCGCATATCCGCCCGCGCCGGGCTATTCAGAAGGCGGTACAGACCACGATCTAGACGGCGATGTGGAGTCGGCTTGGTACACTTCCCCCGGCGCTGCGATGGCGGCGACCCCCGGTCATTTGACGATGACACAGCAATCGGGTTCGTCGTCGTATACGAGCTACTTCACCGCCGAAGGCAAGGAGATCAATCTCGCCCACGTCAACGATACGTTGAAGGTCACTTGGGTTTTCACGCCCACGGCAGCAGCGAGCCAGACTAATACCAGCCAGAATCTGCATATCGGCTTGGTCGATTCGCCCCCGGCCGTAACGCGGCTTTCCGCCGATGGCACACCCGCATCGGGTGCCTATGCCGGTTACGGGGTATACATGAACATGAGCATCACCGCACCGGGCGGGGCCTCTGAGCCCTTAGGCAACTCGAATCCATTCCGGTTGATGGAGCGTGACGGCAGCAACTCGACGATCCTCAATAACACGACGCCCCCGTGGAATCCGCTCGCCAATGGGGCCACCACCGGCAATCACGGGTTCGACAGTGGAACACAATACACATTTACAATGCAGCTCACACATAACGCGTCCGACGGGCTGGACATCGTCACGAGAATGTCAGGCGGAACGGTCGATGGCGATGGGCTAGAAGAAGTGATCTTTACCGACACGACGCCCAACACGTTCAAATACGACACGTTTGCTCTCCGTCCGAGCAGCGCGGCAAGCACTGCCGACTCGTTCGATACCACGCTGTTCAAAGTCGAGTCGAATGTGCCGGAGCCTGCGTCTCTGCTGCTGATGGGGCTCGGCGGCCTGGGACTGGGCTTGCTCGGTCGTAGACGCCAGTAGTTCGGCTCGCGAATCACCTGACCAATCTATTGCCCGGGCGGCACCTCGATTATTCGCGGTGCCGCCCATTTTGTTGCCACTGTGTCGGGTTGGTGCTACCGGGCCCGCGAACGCTGGTACTCACGCGGGCTGGCGCCGAATTCCTGGCTGAAGGCCATCGAAAATTGCTTGGCCGAAGAGAAACCCGTCTGCTTGGCAATCTCGTAGACCTTCGCAGGCGGCTGCTTGTCGAGCAATCGCTGAGCCAGCTTGAGTCGCCGCCGGCGAATGTATTGGTAAGGGCTTTCACCCAGCGCGTCGCGAAAGGCGTACTCCATCCACCGCCGCGAGACCCCAACATGCGACGCCATTTCCTGCACGCCAATTGGATCGGCCATGTGATCGTTGAGGAATTCGATCGCGTCGCACAATCGCGGATCCTGGAAGGCGACCGTTTCAGTCGATTCGCGGGCGACCACGCCCAGCGGAGCGATCGTCTCTTCGCTGCTGCTGATGTGTTTGCCGCGCATTAGTTGATCGAGAATTGCGGCCGCGTGGAATCCTTCGAGCTGATTGTTCCGCGCAACGCTGGTCAGCCGCGGCTGAACGTGGGCGCAAATCACTTCCTCGTTGTCGACGCCGACCACGGCCACCTGTTGCGGCACGCGAATACCGACTTGCCGGCAGGCGTCGAGCGCTTGGCGCGCGCGGTAGTCGGTCACCGCGAACAGCCCCACCGGCTTCGTTAGCCGATTGAGCCAGGTCACAAGTTTGCGTTGTTGATCGCGCCACTGCAGCCCTTTGGCCCGGTACGTCGGCGGGACCAATAGGGAAACGCTGCGCAGGCTGGCCAGCGACAAGCGGGCGTCAAATGCCTTTTGCCGGATGGCCGAGTAAGCGACGCTTCTCAAACCAAAATACGCAAACTCCTGAAAGCCCCGCTCGATCAAATGTTCGGCGGCCATTTCGCCAATCAGCCGGTGATCGACGCTCACGCGTGGCACAGGCGTTTTCGAAAGCGTGCCCGAGATATTCACAGTCGGGATGCCCAGCTCCTTGATGCAGGCGGCCTCGGCCGGCGTGTTAAGCGCTGTGATGATTCCGTCGCCCCGCCAGCCACGGAGGTCCAGCACCGAGAGCGAGAGGGATTCCGGCGCCACGACGTAGGACCAGCGGTAGCCGTGCTCCGTGGCGTACCGCAGCACGCCGTTGATAAAGACCTCCTGATGGGCCCCGCGGGGGAAGGCTAGGGCAATTTCTTTGGCCTGTTTCATGGTTTCGTATACAATGGGGTGAAGAGAAACGAGAACCGGGTTGATTCGCCGAGCGAATGCGTCTTTTCGGTATATTATTGCAAGAAATACCGCTTGGGTGCAAATCATCCGCGGATTAAAATCGAAAGATGGATTGTGGCGCTTGCGCGTTCCCCGACGTTTGTCGGCACAGCGTGAGTTGTCGCACGGTTAGCGGCGGGCTGAGTTGGTGACGGGCTCAATGCCGGCGACCGCAGGTTGGGCGGCAGCGCGGTGCGGTGGGATTGGAACAGCGGATTCGAATACTTCTCGTGAGGCGTTGGATTTCACGCCGCGCTGGCGCGGCGTGGGCTGAATAAACCACGGCGGGTCTTTTCCGGGGTTTCCCCCCTCGTTGTCCGCAGACGGGGATGAGAGACGAAAAAAGTTGTAGGTGCCGAGGTCGGACGCGAGCAACGATTTTGTCGCGGCCTCGATTGTCGACAACGAACGAGGATGAAGCAATGATCATCAAACATGGAGCGCACGATCACGCGCGACCGGTCGAGGAACATGGACGGCCCGCCTTCACGCCCCTACACGGTTTTACGCTCGTCGAGCTGTTGGTCGTAATCGCGATTATCGGGATCCTCGTAGCCTTGTTGCTTCCAGCGATTCAAGCAGCTCGAGAAGCGGCGCGACGAACGCAGTGCTCGAATAATCTCAAGCAAATCGGCTTAGCAACGCTGAATTTTCACGACGCGCATAAGGAGCTGCCACCGATGCGCATAAGTGATCACGAACAAGGTATGTTGACGCTGATCCTGCCGCATTTAGAGGAACAGGCCATTGCGGACATGTGGGATTCGACGACCGGTAATATGGGTTGCTTTTACGATCAAACCTACCAGTTTCGCACGACGCCAATTCAAGCGTACCAATGTCCGTCGATGACCCACGATGACAAGATCGTTGAGGTGATTCCCGATGCGACCCACGGCCATCCCGCTCTAGATCCCAAAACCAGCCGACCCTGGGCAGGCTCGATCGCGGATTATCGGCCCGTGGCCGGATCCACGTGCCTGGT
Source organism: Lacipirellulaceae bacterium (assembly GCA_036499445.1). Classification (GTDB taxonomy): domain Bacteria; phylum Planctomycetota; class Planctomycetia; order Pirellulales; family Lacipirellulaceae; genus DASYDU01. The sequence continues at coordinate 182 of DASYDU010000393.1, read as the reverse complement.
CTACCACAATGATTCCAATGTGGCGACTAATCCAATTGGATTTAACACTTCCACGAGCTTTGATAATAGCAGCAGCCATTTGGCTGACGGTCCCGTGCCGGCATGTAATGCGAAAGTCAACGTCCAATATGCAACGACCCCGAACAATCGAGTTGTAAAGAGCTATAAAGCGACAACCGGAC
>DASYDU010000392.1:0-5136 GCA_036499445.1 Lacipirellulaceae bacterium | reverse complement strand
CAAAAGCTGCTCGTGACCTCCACCGGCGAGTTCCAGACGGGTGCGCAATCGACCCGGGAGCCTCTCTCGAATTATGGCCTGATTGAAGTTATTGGCACCGAAACGTCACGTGCCGAAATCGAGTTTGATCGCAGCACTCCCCAGCCGCCAGACATTCCGCCCACCGTGGATCAACCCCGTCCATTTACCAACTTCCAGCAAGCGGCGCCACCTGCTAACGGCGGCCGGCAATTCGGCCAGATCCTCGGCCAGAATGCGACGATCCGTTTTCAATCGGGGCTGGAGAATCACAGTTTCTTGGCTTTCACGGGCGGGACGAACGTCGCGACGGGGCCGATCACTAATTGCTCGGCGAACGACCCCGCCTGTATCGTTTCCCCCGCAAATGGCCAAGGTCAGATTTCCGTCTCCGGCAACGGCACGTCAGTCACCTTTGAGGATACAGTCACGAACAACGGTGTCTTGACGATCAGCGGCATCAACACCACCGTGACCTTCAAAGATCCGCCCGTCAACAACGGCACGTTTGAGGTCAGCGGGAGCAATGCTAATACGACGATCGTCGGAAACTTTGTGAACAATGGCAAGATCCAAATTGACTCGCCCACTTCGAGCCTAGCAATCACGGGCAGCCTTACCCTCAACGCGGGATCGATCGTCAGCCCGGCCTTGGGAAGCAATTTCAACGTGACGGGTGATTTGATCCTCAACGGCACAACAATTGCGCCCATTCTCGGCAGCGTGAATAACTTGGCTATCGGCCAGTTGTTTTCAATTCTTACCTACGGCGGAAGCTTAGTTCCCCCCGATTCCACATTTCAGACATCGAGCGCAGACCTAGGAAATGGCCTTATTCTGGTCGCATTGGAGCCCAAATTTACACTACATTCAATCATAGTCAAAGTTTGCTCCGTCTCTGGTGTTTGCACGCCGGGAGGTATGGCGCCCGGCCTTAATGACGCCGACTTGGACGGCAACGGCATTGTCGACGCCAATGACCTTGCTATCTGGCGATCACGATTCGGACTCACTGGCTTGGGTGACGTAAACGGCGACGGCGTCATCGATGCCGCCGACTACACCATCATCATCGATCACCAGGGCGCCGCTTCGGGTGCCGGTGCAGGCGCCGGATCAGGTGCGGCCGTCCCGGAGCCGAGCAGTTTGGGACTCCTCGTCGCTGGCATGCTAGCGCTAGCTGTGTGTTCGCGTCGCCAGGGCCGCTGATTGTCCGGCAAACGGCAATCCGCTCGCGGGCCTAGCGGCTCGCGCAGATTTCATCGCAAGTCGCTTGGTCGACTTTGACGATTAGATAAATTGTGAGGACGGTCGTGCCAGCCGGCACTGCTCTCATCGACATCCGGTCCGCGCTACGCAAGGAGGCTGCTATGCGTCGATTCACAGTCTGTAACATCGCCGAATCGTTGATCGCCGTTGCTGTCGTCGGCGCTTGGTGCGCGACCGGACAAGCGCAGAATGTGCCCGGCTACTGGGCTGGCGACGTCTCGCTTGCGCCATCTGCCCAGGACAATCTCAATCAACCGATCGGCTCAGAAAGTTCTCCGGCGCTGCCGCCGCCCACGACCAATATGGCGCAAGCTGCTCAAGATGGCGTGGCACTCACGTCGCAGACCCGCCAGGCGCTCGGTTTCTATGGTGGACAGTCTGCCCTGGCGACGCTGAATCAAATTCCGCACATGACGCCTGCCCCAACCGGTTTCGCGCCGCCGCAACCGGCCGGTCAAGCCATAAAGCCGTTCCAATACGCGACGGAACGCCCGACCCTCAGCCCTTATCTGAATCTATACCGTGACGACAAAGGTTCACAGGGAGTCCCCAATTACTACGCCTTCGTCCAGCCGCAATTGGAAGAGCAAGCTGCCCAACAGCGGCAGCAGATTCAATCGCAACGGCAGCAGCGGCGCGGCCAGAGCGCGGCGTCCCCTGCGCGGGGCACGGCCGCCGTCCCCAGCCAAGTCGCCCCGCCCATCGGCAATAACACGGCGGCCCATTTCATGGACACCGCCCAGTTCTACAGCGGCTGGCGGCGATAGAGCACTTTTACAAAATGCGGAGCCGGTAATTCGTCGGTTGAAGCGAAAAAAACGTGGCATCGTCGGCCACATGTCCGTGCGACTCGCACTAGGCGGCGAAGCATCGATTCACGCTGGTTGCGGCGCAGCACATCGCCGGATTAAAGTGACGGAGCCTTCCGAACTTCGTCTCGACTTTGATCCAGGTGCTTCCATGCTTCGTTTCTCCCTTGATTTTCTAATCTTGGCAATGTTGGTGTGCACCTCGCTTTTGGCGCCCGCGATTCGTGCGAGCGGCGATGATACGCCGACCGCGCAAATTCCTGCCCTGCAACCTGCGGCCGCGACTCCGCCGTCCGCCACTGAATCCGCGGCGCAACAGAGCGCGCACGAGGATGCCTTCGCCAAGCTGCTCAGCGGCGCGACGCTCGACGGCAATTTCACCATGACTGACGCGGGCGCAACCAAAGCTGGCTCCGACGCGCCCAAGCTCATGCACGACAAATACACGCTAGGCGAGGTAAAGAAACTCGACGGCAACCAATGGCTGATCTCCGCCCGCATCGAGTACGGAGATAAAGATTTCACCGTGCCGCTAACGCTCCCCGTCGAATGGGCCGGTGACACGCCGGTCATCATCGTCGACAACGTGGGCCTGCCGGGCCTCGGCAGTGTCTCCGCCCGCGTCATGTTCTTTGCCGACCATTACGCCGGCTTCTGGCAACACGGCACGCGCACCGGCCACCTCTTCGGCGTAATCCGGCACGAGGCCGCAAAATCTGCGCCCGGAGATAGCCCGGGCCACTAATTCTGAACAAGCGCTGTTGAAGAAGCTGAACGGACGCTCGCCTCGGCACCCGCGTCGGCTGTCAAATGGCCGCTTTGAATCAGCCCCACCAGCACTGCCGCCAACAGCAGCCGGTAAACGATGAATAGCCACATCGTGCGCGTCCGCAAATAACCCAGCAGCCACGGGATCGTCGCATAACCTACGATGCCGGCCACCACGATCGCCACGATGAGTTTTGTCGCCTGGTCGCCGCTTGCCATCAGCTCGTGACGATTCTTCACCAGCTCCAGCACACCCGCGGCAAACACGGCCGGGATCGACAAGAGGAAAGAGAACCGCGCGGCCGTCTCGCGACTCAATCCGCTGCACAAACCGCCCAAAATCGTCGCCCCCGACCGCGATGTCCCGGGCACCAGCGCGCACGCTTGCGCGAAGCCGACCACCATCGCATCGCGCCAGTTCACGCTCTCGATATCGCGACCGGCCGAGCGCCGCCTGGCGATGTACAACTCCGCAATCGCCAGCAGAATCGCCACGCCCGCCATCGCCGCCGCGATTACATACAGCGAGCGCAGCGTCGTTTCAATGTGATGCTTGAATAGCAAACCCAATACGACGATGGGCATCGTGCCAGCCGCAATCATCCAGCCCATCCAGGCGTCGTGGGTCGTCGCCAATTTGCCGCCCCGCAAATCCATCAGCATCGCGGTAATGATCCGCACGATGTCCCGCCAGAAATACGCTAGCACCGCAACCAGCGTCCCGAACTGAATCACCGCCGTGAACGCCGCGCCGGGATCCGACCACCCCAACAGTGCCGGTATGATCCGCAAATGTGCCGTGCTGCTCACGGGAATAAATTCCGTGAGCCCTTGAATCACCGCCAATACAATTGCCTGGACCCAGCTCATATAATCTCCAAAAGAGGAAGCAGCGCCGCGGCGTTTCGTCGACCGCGCGCGAACTGTGATAGTATAGGATGCAAGCAAAAGGATACAGGGCATCGGGAAGATGATTGCGGTCCGCGCCCCACGAATTCCGCATTGCGAACCCGTGCATCCTGTATCGAGCATCCAGTAACCAGCATCCTTCCGCCATGTTCCATTTCGACAACGGCCTATTCCTGACACGCGCCTCGCTCGCCGTCGACCTGCGTCGACGCCAGCCGCGCAGCTTCGTGTCCCACGCCCATACCGACCACATCGCCCGGCACGAGTTGGCGCTTGCCACGCCTACCACTGGCAAGCTCTACCGTCATCGCCTAGGCAGTCAACATCGCGTGTTTGAAATGCAGTTCGACCAGCCCATCGAGTTCGGCGGCCTGAGCCTGACCGCGCTCCCGGCCGGCCACTGCCTCGGCTCGGCCATGCTGCTGGCCGACGATGGCGAGCGCTCGCTGCTCTACACGGGCGACTTCAAGCTCGGCCCCTCCGCGACGGCCGAAGCAGCCGAGCTGCCCCACGCCGATGTGCTCGTGATGGAAAGCACGTTTGGCCTGCCACGCTACCGCATGCCGCCGCGCGAGGAAACCATCGGACAGCTAATGGAGATTGTCCGGGGCGCGCTGGCCGCCGGCAAAACGCCCGTCGTCCACGCCTATCCGCTCGGCAAGTCGCAAGAAGTGACCAAGATACTCACAACCCACGGCATCCCTGTCCTGCAACATCCGACGATCTACGCCGTTAGCCGCATCTACGAACAGTGCGGCATGCGGCTCGGCGACGTCGGCGTGTATTCCGGCCAGCCCGTCGACGGTCACGCGATCGTCACGCTTCCCCGCGGCATGAATGAATTTCGACTGGCCGGCCTCAAGCAAACCGTCACGATCGCGCCGACCGGTTGGGCCATCGATCCCAGCACCAAATACCGCTGGGGCGTCGATCATGCGATCCCGCTCTCGGACCACGCCGACTTCGATCAGCTCATCGAAACGGTCCGCCGCGTCGAGCCGCATGAGATCCACTGCACGCACGGCCCCGTCGAATTCGTCGACCACCTCTGCGACCTCGGCTTCAACGCCTTCCCACTAGCCCCGCGCCGGCAACGCGTGCTGTTCTGATTGTGGGAGATGTCTCCGACGCCGGCTCGGTTAGCTGCGGACGAGGCTCACCGTGCCCCCAGATCCAAAGCGATCGCAAACCTTACACCGCGTACCCATCGCGATAACCACAGTGCACAATCCGCTCAAGCGCCGGATCGTTGAGCGGCTTGAGATTCTTCGGGTCCCACTCCACCCGGCCCCGCTTCCACACCGCCAGGTTCCCGAGCAAGATCGTCTCCGTGAGCGGACCCGCATAGTCGGGAAAGTTCGAC
>DASYDU010000391.1:0-4378 GCA_036499445.1 Lacipirellulaceae bacterium | reverse complement strand
ATGGACGTTCGAGACATTGAGAAACTGGCTCATCACTTGGCCGATAAGTTCGGCGCGACCGGGCTCACGTTCGATGACGTGCTGATCGAGCCGCGCTACAGCACGGTCGTACCGACCGAGGTCGAGGTCGGCACCCGGCTCACGCACGCCATCTCCATGAACATCCCGATCCTCAGCTCGCCGATGGACACGGTCACCGAGAGCGCGATGGCGATCGCGCTTGCCCAGGAAGGCGGTCTCGGTGTGATCCACAAGAACATGTCCGTCGAGCGGCAGACCGAAGAAGTTGACAAGGTGAAGCGCTCGGCCAACGGCATCATCGCCGACCCCGTCACGCTACCGCCGGACGCTAGCGTCGCTACCGCGCACGAGACGATGCAGCAATCGAAGGTCAGCGGCATCCCGATCGTGCAAGCAGGCAAACTGGTCGGCATCATTACGCGCCGCGACCTCAGATTCCTCGAACGAAACGACCTCCCCATCTCTGAAGTCATGACGCGAGAGGGCCTCGTGACAGCACAGGGGACCGTAACGCTTGAGCAAGCTGAGAAGATTTTGATGGCAAAAAAGGTCGAGAAACTTTTGCTGGTTGACGAAAACTACAGACTGACCGGACTGATTACGATCAAAGACATCGACATGATGCGGCGGTTTCCGCAAGCGGCCAAGGATCCACAAGGCCGGCTGCGTGTGGGAGCGGCCATCGGCGTCTTTGATTTTGAGCGGGCCGGCAGCCTGATCGGCAAGGACGTCGATTTCCTCGTCGTCGATAGTGCCCACGGCCATTCGGCCAACGTGATTGAAACCGTCCGCCAAGTGAAGAAGTCCTGGGACATCCAGGTCGTGGCGGGCAACGTGGCCACGCGCGACGCAGCGCGCGACCTGGTGGCAGCGGGCGCCGATGCGGTGAAGATTGGCATCGGACCGGGTTCGATCTGTACGACGCGGGTCATATCGGGAGTCGGTGTGCCGCAGATCACGGCGATTTACGAAGCCGCGCAGGAAGTCAAGGGAACGCAGACAACAATTATCGCCGACGGCGGCATTCGCTATTCGGGAGACATTACCAAAGCCATTGCGGCCGGGGCCAACGCCGTGATGATTGGCGGCTTGCTCGCGGGCCTCGACGAAAGTCCGGGCGACCGCGTGCTCTACCAAGGTCGTACGTACAAGTCCTATCGCGGCATGGGTTCGCTCGGCGCGATGGTCCACGGGTCGAGCGAACGTTACCGGCAAGCCGGGGTAGAAGCGAAAAACGGAAAACTGGTGCCAGAAGGCGTCGAGGGCCGCGTGCCGTACAAAGGCTCGCTCAGCCCATTTTTGTATCAACTAGTGGGCGGGCTGCGGGCCGGCATGGGCTACTGCGGCGCCAAAACAATCGATCAACTTCGCACGGATGCGCGGTTCATTCAAATCACCGCCGCGAGCGTTCGGGAGAACCATCCCCATGACATCGCCATCACGCAGGAAGCGCCCAACTACAGTGCCGAGTACTCGGCCGGCGAAGGGGCGTAGAAATTTCGGATTGCGAATTGCGGATTGCGGATTGATTTCTGCCAATCCGAAATCCAAAATCCAAAATCCAAAATCTTCTCGACGTGTGCTCGCAGGCCTGGTCGCTGTATTCGCTGTCGCCCTGCTCGTTCGTTCCGCCTCAGCCGACCAGCTCCAATGGCGCCGGGGCGGACCATCGGTCAGTCACCCGACAACAACCACACCAGCCGCCGCACAGCCGCGTCGCGATGCCGCTGTCGCGCCGGTCGCGTACGAAACACAGCAAGCCGGCCCGAGCTTTGGCAGCGAGCCGGTGAGCCAAGCCGCGCTTCGCAGCGTTGTTGTTCGCCACGACGGACAATCGCAGGACGACAACGACGACATGACATTCCGCTCGGCCCAACGGTCGTATGGCGCAGGAAATTCGTCGCCATCCGACTCGCGCTACGATCAGCAGCTCCGCTCTCCTTTTGGCGACTCGACGCCGCAGTCAGGCACAGAGCCTCAGGGTCTGAAAGAGGAGGCGATGCCGCTGCCGCCGGCTGGCGGCACGACAAACGAGCTCACGCCGCCGACCGAAAACGGCCCAAACATGCCTGAGTCGCAATCGCCGCCTCCTTCGATGCCACAATATCAACAACCCGCGCAAACACCGCGCACCTTCCAGCCGCAACCGCCACCACGAACGCCTCGTCCGCGCAGCGGTAGCGGGACGATCGAAAGCCAGCCACAATCCGGCGGTGGCCCGATGCAAGAGTCGCCGCTGTCCGCCGCTGCCGGCTCGCACCTCGAGCCGGAAGTTCTCAAAGCCGAACAAGGCACGGCCCAGAAATTTTGCTCCGAGGAGTTAGCCAAGGAAAAGGCCACGACGCTGCATGACGTCGACTTGAGCATTGTCGTGCCCGGCACGCAAGGCGAAGACTTTCCCTTCGAGTGCTCGATCGACGAAGGCACGATGTACAACGGCCGCTGCTGGGACCAAATCACGTACATGTGGAAGGCTTCGGCGCTGTGCCACAAGCCGCTCTACTTCGAAGACGAGGCGCTCGAGCGCTACGGCCACTCTTGGGGCCCGTGCTGCGATCCTTTGATCTCCGGTGCCCACTTCTTCTGCACGCTGCCCGTGCTGCCTTATTGCATGGGCGTGAATCCGCCGTGCGAGTGCATGTATGCCTTGGGCCACTACCGGCCGGGCAGCTGCGCTCCCTACATGATCAACCCGGTGCCGCTCTCCTGCCGCGGCGTTACCGCCGAAGCCGGCGCCGTCGCCGGCGCAATCTGGTTCCTTCCGTAATCGCGCTTTAGCGCGAAAGTACGATCGACAATTCGCCGGTCGTAGCCGCCGAACGGGATGGCCAATTAAACACCGTCACGATCGCGCGAGCGCCGCCGCCACGGCAATGACGAGCCAGCTGCCGCGAGCGCCAGCAGTAGCCACGACGCCGCCTCGGGAACGGCCGCGTGGTCGAGCGCGGCGGAGACGGAAGCTGCTCTATTCCCAAATTTCGCCAGCCAAGTGTCGTACTGAGCTTGGCCAATCACGCCGCCGTCGACGTCGTTGGCAAGCGAGCCCGCCGGATCGCCCAAGTGATCGCGCCAGACAACGTAGTCGCCCGTGTCAACGACGCCATCCTGGTTGTAGTCGCCCGGTAGGATGGCGGGGCCAGACTGCGAGAAACTTTGCGTAAAGGAAGTCAGGCTGATTTCGTCTGCCGAGGACAAGCCGCGAATGAATACGTCCGTGACGACCACCACACTCGACTGTGGCGCGAATTCTAACGTGTCGAGAGCTTGAGTGAAGCGGGACTCCTCGTCGGCAATGACGAGCGCCGGCCCCAGATCGTCGCGGGCACTGTTGGTGACCTCGTCAGAAACAAAGGCCAGACCTCCGCTGCCGCTGAAGCGGATTCCGGGTAGCGCCAGCGAATGATTGGTGAATGCGTTGCCGCTGGCCAGCGCGTGCACACGAAACTGGAATACCATATCAATCGAGTTAACACCGGAGATCGACAATTGATTGTTGGGGTCAATCTGCAAGCCCGGATTCGAAAGATCGCTCGCCAGTGGGGCGATCGCGATTTTCGATAGATCGGGATTCACCGCTTCCGTAGAGTCCAACGAAATCAACTCCCAATCGCTGAATTGACTGTTGCCGACATCGATTGAACCGCCGTCAAATAGTTGCTGAAGCGTCGTGCCGGCCGCCGTCCGATCGAGGATTACGACCAAAACGCACGCGCCCAGGAGCAGCAAACGCTGGCCGCACGTCAAAAGTTCCGACCAGTCGAAGTGTAAATGTGAACCGTTCATGTTTAGTCCTTTAAGGCGCGAGTAAAGACTGATTCAAATCACGAGTTGGTTGCACCAGATCAGTCCTGGATGACGATGTTGTCGCCAGCACCGCCGTCGAGGATGTCCTGTCCCGGCCCACCGATCAGCACGTCGTCGCCCGCGCCGCCGGCCAGGGTGTCGACGCCAGCGCTGCCAACGAGCACGTCGTCACCGTCGCCGCCGTTGGCCGTGAGCTGCATCGCGCCGGCCGCCAAGCCGGAGGCATCTACCGCGTCGTCGCCTGTCAACGTGTTGACCGTCAGACGGTCCATGGCTTCGGCCCCGTTGATGCTGACTTGTGCGGCCAAGCCGGCCACTGAGACGCCCGTTGCATCGCCGGCAATCTGAATCGCGTCGTCGTAATTCGTGCCGTTGATGATGACGGCGTCGATCTGGCCGTCGCCCGTGCCGCTTCCGGCCGTTGCGGCGAGGTCGAGATTCACCTGAACAACATCCGTGCCGGAGAGGTCATTGACGGTGATGGCGTCTGCCCCACCGAGCGGCGCGACGTCGACCTGCTCGACGCCATTGACATCCATCGCGACGTTGCCAA
>DASYDU010000390.1:0-3885 GCA_036499445.1 Lacipirellulaceae bacterium | reverse complement strand
CGTGATAGTCAATTGTCACCCCGCCCGGCTCACATGGCCACGGTTTCTCTCCATCGCTCGTCTTCTCGACCGCGATCTGATACCGGCCGCTCGACGACACATGATACGTCTTCCCTGCTTCGAGCCACACGCCGGACGACTGCCAACCGCGATCGGCCGTGATCGTCACGCTCCGCGATTTGCCTTCGAGCGGCGTGCCACGCCGGAATTCGATCGCCATCCGCTGAAAGTCATAGCCATACTCAAGTGTCGCAACAAACGCTTGCCAGCCCTCTTCGATATTCGGCCAATCGTCGCCAAATTCGCGACGCATGACCCCATTGAAGTCGGCGTCCGTCACATGTTTCACGAGCCGACGAAACCGACGCCGATAGCGAACCTGCCCATCAAAGTACTTCGCCGCCGCCCAACACCAGGCATATGACTCATCGCTCATTTGTTTGCGATTGTCGAGCGACATCACCGCCGCCAAGTCGAGCACATGCCCCGCCGCCACCGCATCCCGAATTAATTTGATCCGGCCCCACATCGGCACCTCGTCGCGGCTCCGCGGCATGATCCGCGTCTCAAGAGAAGGGGTTAAGCCGGTGAGCGGATCATAGGCGCCCATGGTATTCGGATTGTCGAGAGGTACCTCCTCTTTTTTCAAATCCAGTATTCGATGCGTCCCAAACAGTTCCGCCATTCCCTCCATGTACCAGCCTGGCCCGCAACCGCCCAAAAACTTGGCCATGTAGGCGTGCGTCCCCTCGTGCAGCAAGAGGTGCCGCCGATAGTACGCCGACGGCTGATCGTAGAGCCACAAGTCCGCGCCAACCGACAGCCCGTGCAAGAACGCGTCATCGCCCGCCGGCATCACACCCAGCTTGTCGAACGCCCTCCGGTCGCCAATCAGAAATGCCCGCACTCGCCAACCGCGAGCGTCCGCGACATTGACGTCGAAATACTGCGCCCATTGTCCCACAGCGTCGTCAAATACCGCCGGCAGAGAATCAACGTCCGGCGAGCTCGCCAAATCCGTGTACAACACGATGTGCTGCCCAACGAGCTTGCGAATACCGGCCGCTTGGGCTCGGGCCTCATCGATCGTCACCGGCGCAGCAAACGATTGCGGGATCGGCCCCGCCGTCTCAATCGCAATGCCACTCCAAACTGCGAGAAGAATCGCGGCGCGAGTTTTGGGTCGGCAACTGTGCATACCTAAAATATACGCTGCTACCACGAAACCGCCCTCACCGCGGCGGAGGCGGCAGCTGCAACGTCGGGTTGGCCATCGCCTGCGCCTCGCTCAATCGCCCGAGCGCCTTCAGCGTCTCCTGAAACTCGGGCCGACTTGCCAACCCGGCGTACTCGGGCCGCTGCAACACTGCTTCATAGCGCGACAAGACTTGCTGCGTCACTTGCGGATTCGGCACGCCGTTCGGCTGGTACACCTCCGGCGGCAGTGCCAAATATCCCTTCCAATTGTCGTCCAGGATCGGCACCAAAGCCCGCGAAGTTACGTCCAGCTGCGCCCGCGCCGCCTCGATCGCAGGGGCCGCGGTGCTCGGTGGTCCGGGAATCATCGCCACGCCGCCCGCGCTAACCGGCGCCGGCACAACTCCCGCGCTCGAGTATGCTGTGAGCGTTTGCACCAATTGCACGGCCGAGCTCGGCACCGTGCCCGGCGGTTGGTAATAGGCCGCGTCGCTGGCCGGATCGAGCGAAATCGACGAGCCGTCGATCGACACCCCCACAAATGCGCCCCGCGCTCGCGAGTACGACAGGATCTCCGCCTGCATCGGCAAATCGGTCGACGCCGACGCCTGCCGCCCCACCGGCCCAGCCGCCGCCGAAGCATCGACGCCGATCTTCAATGTGCCCCGCAACAGATTCGCCACGCTCTGGGGCGTGCGAAACACCAAAATCAAATCGGTCGACTGCACGCCGATCTGATAGCCCAAGCTGCCTCCCGCCATCGTCAGCATCCGCGGCGGCTGCCAAGCGCCCCCCGGCCCGCGAATCAACAACAGCCCGCGACCAAACTGCGCACCGATCACAAACGCCCCGCGCACCATGTTCGGCACAATCACAATCCCCTGCGCATCGGCCAGCATCTTCTGTGGAATGCCATCCTGCATCGTCATCGACTGCGCGAGCACATTAGTCGCGTCGATCACGGTCCGATCGGCTCTCGCCGGCGGCCCCGTCACTTGAGCGTCGGCCCGTAGCGCAAGCGAAGCGCAAACTAGAAGCAATACGACCCGAGCGACAAACAGCTGGAATATCACGGCAAAACCCTCCGTGGATGAACGCGTATGGAGCGCGGCAACTTCCCCCGCGCAAGCTAATCCAACCCGCCAAATCCAGCAAGATGACTGGCCAGAGCGCCAGCACGTAAAAGGAGAGCGGTTGGCAACGGCCACATTGCCCAAATCGACCGTTGCAGAATCACTGCTTCTTCGGCCAATTCGCCGTCAATTGCCGCGGCGTCGTGCCCGCGGCATTCGCGTAAAGCTACCCGCGGCGGCGGAAGCCAAGCATCGCGCCAGCGCTTGTCGCTAGCAGCACCCGCGTCGACGGTTCTGACACAGTCGCCACAAACCCATGATTTACACCCGATGAGTCGACATAGGAACCCACAATTCTGTTGCCTGAGATTCCATTGACAATTGTCCCTTGCGTTGCCAGCGGATCGTCGAGAGTCGTCCAGGTCGTGCCATCGTAGAGGAAGCCGTGGATCGCGTTTGACGAGTCATAATAGATTCCGACAATGTTCTTGCCGGAAATAGCATTGGGTTGAGTTGAATTCGTCCCCAGCGGATCGTCCAGCGTCGTGTACGTGGTGCCGTCGTAGAGAAAGCCGTGGCCGACATTTGAATTGCCGATGAAGTATTCCCCGACAATGTTATTGCCATCAACGCCGTCCGCATAGGTTTCCGACGTTCCCGGAACGGGATCGGCTAACGTGGTGTAAGTGCCGCCGTGGTAGAGAAAACCGCGAAAAACGTCTGCAGAGTCGGTATAGGTCCCGACGATGTTGTTGCCGGAAATTCCGTACGCATAGGTTCCTTCGGTGATTGTATTTCCGACAAGCGCCAAGGGATCGTCTAAACTAGTGAACGTCGTGCCGTTGTAAAGGAAGCCGTGCGTTTCACTGTTTTGGTAGAACCCAACAATGTTGTTCCCGGAAATCGCGTAGGGAGCGGTTCCAATCGTTGCAGCGGGTTCGCTGAAACTCGTCCACGTCGTACCGTTGTAGAGGAAGCCGTGACCGTGCCCTGGACCCGTGCCCCCTGCGTCGGCATAGCTTCCGACAATGTTGTTTCCTTCGATGCCCACCGCGCCCGTACTTGTGCTGCCGGGATAGTCCAGCGTTGTGTAGGTAACGGCAAAACTCGTTGCTGAGCCGGTGGCAATGATTAGCGTGACAAGCGCCAGCCTTCCGAATCCAAACAACGCAGATGATCGCCGGACGCAGATAACCACACCCAGCAAGGCCAAGGCGGCGAGGACCAGGCTGGACGGCTCGGGCACGGTGGCAAGAAAGCCGCCGCCTATTCCCGACGACGCATCACCGTAACCGCCGACAATCGTATTGCCATCGATGCCAGAGGCATAGGAGCCCGTCCACGTTCCCAGTGGGCCATTGAGCGTCGTATAGGTCGAACCGTTGTAGAGGAATCCGTGTTCTACATCGGAGGGGTCAAAATATGCACCCACTATATTGCCGTCGGAAATCCCTAAAGCAATCGTTTGTCCAAGCGACCCTCCCGCCAACGGATCATCGAGCGTCTTCCAAGTTGCGCCGTTATAGAGAAAGCCGTGGGTTACGCCAGCCGAATCGTTGTAGGCTCCGACGACACTGCCGCTGGAAATCCCGAATGCATAAGTATCATGCCCTAG
>DASYDU010000389.1:0-4192 GCA_036499445.1 Lacipirellulaceae bacterium | reverse complement strand
CCGAGCCGCGGTCGGCCGGCAGGCAGTGCATGTAGACGGCCGTCTTCTTGGCGAGCTTCATGCGGCGATCGTCGCAGATCCAGCTCTTGAACTCGGCGTTTCGGGCGAGACAGGCCTTTTGATTCTCGGCGATCTCGTCCTTGGTCTTAGCGGCCTGGCGGGCGAGCATCAGGTCGTACACGCCCCAACTCTTCGGGTAAACAATGTCGGCATCTTTGAAGGCGGCATCCATGTCGTCGACGATCTCAAACTTGCCGCCCGACCTCGCGGCATTCTTCTTCGCCGACTCGACGGTCCGGCCGATGAGGTTGTAGCCGGGCGGATGAGCGAGGGAGACGTGCATGCCGAAGCGAGTCATCAGCGTGATCAGCCCCTGCGGCACGGAAAGCGGCTTGGCGTACGACGGTGCGAACGCCCAGGAGACGGCGATCTTGAGGCCCTTCAAATTGTTGGTGCCAAAGTGCTCGCGGATCGTCAAGAGGTCGGCGAGCGTCTGCGTCGGATGATCGACGTCGCACTGCATGTTGATGATCGGGACGTTCGCGGCCTCGGCCATCGCGCGCATGTAGCGGTTCCCCTCGTTGAGGACGAGGTCATGGCGGATGCAAATGCCGTGGCCCATCGCGGCCAGTATTTTGCCGGTATCGGCCGGGGTTTCGCCGTGGGAGATTTGCGTGACGTCGGCGTCGAGAAAGTGGGCATGGCCGCCGAGTTGGGTCATGCCGGCTTCGAAGGCGTTGCGGGTTCGCGTCGACTTATCGAAGAAGAGCAAGTACGCGGTCTGATGCGGGAGCAGAATCGTCGGCTCGCCGCGGTGATATTTCGCCTTCAGGTCGGCCGAGGTGTCGAGCAACAGCCCGAGCTCGTCGTCCGAAAGGTCTTGGGTTTCGATGTAGTCGCGGCCTTTGAGGGATGTCATCGGTTACTCACTTTCTGGACGCGCTCCACTGCACGGAGCAGGACTCCGCTGCGTGTCGCGGTTAACGCGGCCGCTATCAGCGGTGGCACCAAATCTACTTTTTGTGTTTGACGGTCATGTTGGTTTTGTTCGGGCGGCCTGCGGCGAGGTCGCAGTAGGCGGGGCCGAAGCCGGCGTAGAAGGCCGCGCACTTCACGAGGTGCTCGATTGGCACGCTGTCGTCGACGGTGTGGGCGACGCTTTCGGGCGCCGGGCCGAAGCCGACGCAGGGGATGCCGTACATGCCGGCGATCGAGACGCCGTTGGTGCTGAACGTCCAGCGGTGGACGGTGCCGGCGGTGCCGAGGATGTCGCGATGCGTCTTGATCGCAGCTTGCACCTGGACGTCGCTCTCGTCTTCGCACCAGGTGGGGAAGTATTTTTCAGTCTCGTAGACGAGGCCAGTGTAACTGGGGACTGCGTAGGTAAGCACTTCGACGTCCGCCTTTACGCCGGCGCGCTTCACGGCGTCCTTCACTTCGGCGACAGCCTTTTCCTTCGTGTCGCCCGTCGTGAGGCGGCGATCGAGATGGATGTAGGCTTGGCCGGGTACCGCGCAGAGACTTGGCGACTTGCACTCGATGTGGCTCACCGTGATCGTGCCCTTACCGAGGAACGGATCATCGCCGAGCCGCGTGTGAAGCGATTCGATCTCGCGGACGATGCGGGCGATTTTGTAGACGGCGTTGTCGCCTTTGTCTGGCATCGAGCCGTGGCAGGAGCGGCCGTGGGTGGTGACGCCGATTTCCATCCGGCCACGGTGGCCGCGGAAGATCGTGCAGTCGGTCGAGTCGGTGACGATCACGGCATCGGGCTTGATCTTGTCTTCCTTGTGGATGTATTGCCAGCAGAGGCCGTCGCAATCTTCTTCCATCACGGTGCAGGTCAGCAGCAGGCAAAACTCGGAGGTGTCGACCTTGAGGTCGCGGAGGATCTTTGCGGCGTAGACCATCGCCGGGATGGCGCCTTCCTGGTCGCCGGCGCCGCGGCCCCAGACGCGCCCGCCACTGACTTTGCCCTTGTACGGATCGTGCTTCCACTCCTTAGGATTGCCGACGCCGACCGTGTCGACGTGGGCGTCGATGGCGATCAGCTTCTTGCCGCGGCCCGGCTTCCCGACTTGGGCGAGCAGGTTCCCCATCTTGTCGGTCCAGATCTTGTCGAAAGCGCCGGTCGACTCCATTTCCTTTTTGATCCGCTCGATGACGGGCCGCTCGTGGCCGGACTCGGAGGGGATGGCGATCATGTCGCGGAGGAAGGCGACCATTTGCTTTTCGTATTTTTTGGCCTGGGCAAGGTAGGGGTGGGTGGGCATGGGGACTTGTCAGTCGTCAGTGGTCCGTTGTCAGTGGGGAATTCGGAGTGTGGATTCGAACGAGCTAAGTGCCGCCGGATTGGGCTCGGTTGGTGAATGTGGCGCAAACAGCACTTATAACATTGGGGTGGCAAGCTGGAAAAGGCCGGCGAGCGAGGGATTCCGCTTGCCTTGGGCTAAAAGTCATGTAAAACTAGAGACAACGGTGGAAGGATAGTCTTGGCCGGCCCGTGGGCGGCCAGGGCATGAGTTGGCCACCTTCGCGACGACTCGCGGTCAGGCGCGTGCTCCGATCAAGGGCCGGCTTGGTGGCCGCGTTCGCGGGAGGCCGACATTCATGGCAACGGTTTTCTCTGAGCCAACTTCTGCACTGCCAAATCCTCGGAAGGGGGCCGGCGGCAGAGTCTCATGCCGCGTCAACGGCAACGACATCGAAGTGCAGCTTACGGAATCCGGCTGGACGCTGCTCGACGTGCTGCGAGACAAGCTCGGCATCACTTCGCCGAAGGACGGCTGCCAACCTCAGGCCCAATGCGGTTGTTGCACGGTGCTGATGGACGGCAAGCCGGTGCTCTCTTGCGCGCTGAAGGCCGAGAAGGCCGAGGGCAAAACGATCACGACGCTCGAAGGGCTCGACGACGAGCACCGGCAGCAGATTGCCGAGTCGTTCGTGCGCTGCGGCGGTGTGCAATGCGGCTTCTGCATTCCCGGTATGGCGATGCGCGGTGTGGGACTCTGCGGCGATGGCAAAGAAGTTTCGCGCGATGAAATCGCAAACGCGCTCAAGCCGCACCTTTGCCGCTGCACCGGCTACACGCAAATCGTGGACAGCATCGAGCAATATGCCAAGTTGCGGCGAGGCGAAACGCTCCCGGAGATGACCGCTGCGGACAAGTCAGGCAAGGTCGGCACCAGCTTGCCGCGCTACACCGGCCACGATGCCGTGCTCGGCGATCGCAAATTCATCGACGACATGACCGTGCCCGGCATGTTGTATGGAGCGGTGCGGCTAACTGACCATCCGCGGGCGACCGTGCTGGAGATCGACGCGACCGCGGCGCTCGCCATGCCGGGCGTGCATCGCGTGGTGACGGCGGCGGATGTGCCTGGCGATCGGTACGTGGGTCTGATCGAGAAGGATTGGCCCGTATTTGTGGCGATTGGCGAAGAGACACGCTGCACTGGCGACGTGATTGCCGGCGTCGTGGCCGAGACGCAACGGCTGGCCCGCGAGGCGGCCGAGCGGATCATCGTGAAGTATGACGTGAAGGTGCCGGTGACCGATCCACGCGAAGCGCTCAAGCCCGACGCGCCGCTCGTGCATCCGAAGCGCGGCACGAATCTCTTGAGCCAGTCGTCGCTGAAGCGGGGCGACGTCGAGAACGCGTTTGCCGAATCGGCACACATTCTGGAAGACACCTATCGCACGCAGCCGATCGAGCACTTGTTTCTCGAGCCGGAGTCGTGCATTGCCGTGCCAATTGATGATGGCGACGCGGACAAGTGGTGGGTTGTGATTCCGGTCAACAAGAATCAAGCCTCATCAAACGGCCAAGCGAATGGCGCGGCCGACGGAAATGGTCACGCATCCGAACCCTCCCCTGGCGCCTCCCTAAAAGGGAGGGGAATTGGAGAACGCCGACTGCACATTTACACGCAAGGGCAGGGGGTGTTTGACGACCAGCGGCAATGTGCGTCGGTACTGGGCGTGGGCATCGATCGGCTGGACGTGGAGCTGATCTCGAACGGCGGCGCTTTCGGCGGCAAGGAAGACATGTCGATCCAGGCGCAGACGGCGCTCATGGCTTGGCTCGTCGGCCGGCCGGTAAAAATGACGCTTACGCGGCCCGAGAGCTTCCGGATTCACCCGAAGCGGCACCCGATCGACCTTTCGTACAAGATCGGCTGCGATGCCGAGG
>DASYDU010000388.1:0-11017 GCA_036499445.1 Lacipirellulaceae bacterium | reverse complement strand
ACGCCGACTTTGAAGCGGTCGTTTCCCGTGGGCTCGATGTGGACCCAAATCTCCGGCAAGATGCCCGCCTCTTCGCACGCGTCGAGCGAATTGTCGACCGCTTCCTTGACCGTCGTCAGCAGTGCCTTCCGCGGATTGTCGAAGCCCAAGAGGTGGCGATTTTTGGCAAAGAACTCGCTGACTGAGATATTGCGCTGCGCAGCCGCCATCGACTGCGCGGTCGCCCGGCGCCGCCGGCCGCTGCTCACGACCGCCGATACATCGCCATGACCATTACTGGACGCATCCGCCTCGCCATTCGCACTCGGCGCAGACTCTTGCGATTTCGACTCAACGGAATCCGCGCCCGATTCAGCACGTCGGCTCTTCCTTTTCTTGCTCGTCGTCGCCAATCGCTTCGTTCGTCTAGCAGCCAATCAAAAGTCTCCCTCGGGGCCGGTCCCCATTTTCGCCGAGGCGGCAAACTCACTCATTGATTCAGACGCGAAAACGAGGACTCGCCCATTCACGCGTCGTTGTAAAACTGTAACGGTCGTACCGATTATAACCGCGCAAATACGGTCAACCCAGGTGGATTTTCGCCCGCACAGTCGTTTCGCGGGGAGCAATTGGATTATCCGTTACACAAAGATTCACCCCTGCGACGTGCCTTGGCCGACACCTTTGTTAGACCTTCCCAACCGGCGGCGCTGATCCAAAAACTTGCCTGCCACCGGCGACCCAGATTCATGCCTTACGTGTGGTTGGCGTCTCCGAGCGGCCCGCAGCCGCAATTCATGGGCGATCTATTCGAGTCACGTTCACTAGTGCACGAGGAAAATTTCAATGCGGCGAAAACTGTTTTCGACGGCTGCGTCACTGGTCATGGTCGCAACGCTTTGGCAGGCGGCCACGATCGGCAACAACTCCGCCCGAGCCTACAACGGCTGGGAAGGCGAGCGACGGATCAGCTACCAGCAGCAAAAGGACCTGTTCTACAACTACTACGCCCAGCCCGGTCCGTTCTACAATACGGCCGGCGCGATGTACGTCTCGCCGCTGCCCGTGCCCCCGCGCGTGGGTCACACCTACGTGAGCTATCAGCCTTTTATGCCACACGAATACTTGTACCAGCATCATCGGTCGTACTACACCTACAACCCCGGTGACGGCTGGACGCGCACCAACGTCCGCTACGGCACCTGCGGCAACTACCTCGAAGAAATCTGCGCCGATTGGCACTTCCCCATGACGAACAACATCATGGCCCTTCACACGAACTTCTATTATCCGGGCGTCCGCTTCTAATCGCGAAACGTCTAGAAGGAACTAAGCGCCACCGACCACGGCAGATTGCGCGCCGTGCGCGTCCCCATCAAAATCAACGTCCGTGATGACATTACGGAGAGAATCATGATTCGACGATTTGCAATTCTCCTGCTGATTGCCGCGGCAGCGCTCGCCGCCCCGGCGCCGAGCGCCTCCGCGGTCCCCAATCATTGGCCTGTCCGCCGCGCCTGGTTCTACGATTGGAACAAGGACTACGCGAATACTTCCTACGGCCAGCCTATAGCGATGGTCGTGCCGCCTACCGCTACGATGCAAACGAATTGGGGTTGGGGCGTGGGTAGTTCCCGTCTGGAACGAGTCGACCACCAATTCCTACGCAATTACCCCGGCGACGGCTCCTTCGGCGGCGGCTATAAGACAACGCCCCTCTGGCCCAGCGACACGACGCAGTTCGGCGTCTACAACGTCCGCGGACCTTGGTAACGCGATGGCCGGCTACTTCGTTAACTTGGACGTATCGACGTAGCCGTATTGCCCGCCAGTTTGCCGAGCCAGCTGTACCAGGAAATTGTCCGACTTCTGCTGCGTACCTTCGCCGAATTGGATCGTGCAAATCGTTGCGTTGGCGCGCTTGTTGAGCTGCTTCACCTCTGCCAGTTCGCTCTCCGGCATCGGATCGTCGTCGTCGGTTAAGAAGAAGATCACGTCCGGCTGCATCGCCACCGCCGCACGCAGGGCGGCCAGCCGATCGGTGCCCCCGTCGGCCGTGATGCCGCCGATGAACTTCGCCGCCAACTGCTTGCTGCGGTCCGTGGCAAAGGCAATCCGATGCCCGCCTCCGCTCGCGTCGAACGTCCGCATCTGGTGGTTGAAGAAGATGATCTGGAATTGATGGATCGCCTCCAGCGAATTGATGCTCTCGATCAATTGCTGCTTGGCGGCCGCCAGGGGTGCCCCTTCCATGCTGCTTGATCGGTCAAACACATACACGAACTTCGTGCCGGTGCCTTGCACGCCAAACACCTTTACACTGGCCTTGCCCCCGGTCCCCGGTCCATAGTTGCCGCCCGCCGCTTTGCTCGCATTCTGAGCCGCGGCGCCGGTTTTCGGTGCGATCTTTTCGGACGACGGTGTGCTTACTTGCGGCAATTGCTTCGATTGCACAGGCGGCGCGACTGGATCGGCCACCAATAGCGCGGGCGGCATCGGCTGCTCGGTCGTCGCATAGATGGCTTGCGTGACGCGACTTGGCGATTCTCGCTCAGCCTCGCCGCTCGACCGCAACTGGAGCACGATGCCGTCGCCATCACGGCTCGCAACCGCCCCGCCCGGCGCTGCGTGCTGAATCGCGGCGAGCGCCACCACCGCGATACCGACGTGGAGCGCGCAAGAGATCAGCCACGCGGGCTTCGGCCGCGGCAACTCGGGCGGTAAATGATCTGGAGGAGCGGGCATAATTTGCGTGCGTGGCCAAGAGGGTCTCAACCGCGCGCGATTCTAGCGCGGTCCCCCCAAAGCGTCAACGCGGACCACGAGCCGAAACGCCGCGCTAGCACGGCTCTGCCCCTTCGCCGGCCAAGCGCTACCCCCTATAATCCATTTTCCATTCCGACAGCTTACTAGCCACATCATCTCCATTCTCCTCACTCGGACCGCGCATTGAGCCTCGAAATCATTCACTTTCCGCATCCGACGCTGCGGCATCGGTCAAAACCCATCAAGAAGGTGGACGCGGAGCTGCGGGCAATCGTCGCCGAAATGTTCGAGCTGATGTACAAGCACGAAGGAGTCGGCCTGGCCGCGAACCAGGTCAATCTGCCCTACCGTTTGTTCGTCACCAACGTCGAAGGCGATCCGAACATCAAAGAGGCAGAGTGTGTGTTCGTCAATCCGGTGCTCAGCAAGGGGCGCGGACAGGAGGAAGATGAGGAAGGCTGCCTGAGCATTCCCGATCTCCGCGCGCCGGTCGTCCGCAAAGAGTCGATCCACGTTCAAGCCTACGACCTCGCCGGCAACGAGATCGAAGGCGATATCACCGGTTTTGCCGCCCGCGTCTTGCAGCACGAAACAGATCATTTGGACGGCACGCTGTTCATCGATCGCCTCCCCGCCGCCCAGCTCGGCGCGATCAAAGACAAGCTGGCCGAATTCGAGCTCGACTTCCGCAGCCGCCGCGAAACCGGCGAAATGCCCAGCGACGAAGCGATCGCCGCCCGCATCCGCGAACTCGAAAGACTTCGCACTTGATTATTGAGTACCACCGGTTGCCCCAACCGGTGTCGCGCAGCGACAAGAAGCATCGGACTAGGCTAATATACTTCGGTTGCTGCGAGATTGACATGCGACTGATCATGCTAGGAACCGGCCCCTTCGCCGTGCCGACGCTCAAGGCACTCGCCGCCTCGTCGCACGAAGTCGCGCTCGTCGTCACGCGCCCGCCGCGCGGCCGCGACCCGCAGGCGAGCCCGCTTCAGCGGGCGGGCGAATCGCTAAACCTCCCGATCTGGTCCCCCTCGAGCGTCAACCTCCCCGAATCCCAAGCCCGCCTCACCGCACTCAATGCCGATTTACTGGTCGTCTGCGACTACGGCGAAATTCTCAAGTCGGAAACGCTCGCCACAACGCGGCTGGGCGGCATCAATCTCCACGGGTCGCTGCTCCCGAAATATCGCGGCGCCGCGCCGGTCCAGACGGCCATCCTCCGTGGCGAAACGGAAACTGGCAACAGCGTGATCCAGATGACGCCCGGCCTCGACGCGGGCCCCTGCCTCGGCCAACAGCGCACGCCAATCGATCCCGACGAAGACGCCGCGACGCTCGAAACGCGGCTCGCAGAAACGGGAGCGGCCCTTGTACTCCAAGTGGTTGACCAACTTCAAACGGGCACCGCCCAACCAATCGCCCAAGATCAATCGCAAGCATCCAAAGCGCCGCGGCTCACCAAGGAACAAGGTGCCATCGACTGGTCGCGCCCGGCAACAGAAATCAAAAACTTAGTCCGCGCAGTCCGCCCGTGGCCGAGAGCCTACACCTTCTGGCACCGCAGCGACGGCCCTGCCCTGCGCCTCAACATCGATCGCACCCAGGCGAGGGCCGCTTCAGCGGCCCGGGCTCCCCACGAATCAGCTGCCGCGCCAATCCCCGGCACGATCCTCCAAACCAACGAACACTTGTTCGTCGCCACCGGCGACGGCATGCTGGAGCTCATCGAACTCCAGCCGGCCGGCAAACGCTCCATGTCAGCCGGCGAATTCCTCCGCGGCAATCGAGTCCAGGTTGGCGATCGGTTGGGATCGGAATAGCTGGCAACCTGTGGTCCAAACCGCCCTCGCTAGCGGCGGCCGCCGCGCGGTATCATACAATCCACGTGTCGGAGACGCGGATCGGAGGTGACCATGGACTGGATGCTGGATCGTTGGGACGTGGCATTGATGCTGGCCACCACCTACGTGGCGGTGATTACACTGGTGCGGCTGATGGCCCGGCGGCGCGATCAGGTCGTCGCCGACGTCGAGCAGCAGATTCAATCTCATCGCAAACAAACCAAGGCAAAAACCGCTAAAACCAAAAAAGGCCGCGAAGCCGCGTAAAACAGGCGAGGGTCAAGAGCGAAGAATCGAGAGCCAGTGACTCCTTCTGGCTCTCGTCCCTCGACTCTCCGCTCTCGACCCAAAATGCCCAAGCTCTACATCGAAACCGTCGGCTGCCAGATGAACATGCTCGATAGCGAGCTAGTCGTCGCCAGCTTGCGCAAAGAAGGATACGAGCTCACCGCCAGCCCGCGGGACGCCGACACGATCCTGTTCAACACCTGCAGCGTCCGCCAACATGCCGAGGACAAAATCTATAGTGCGCTAGGCCGCCTCAAGAATGCCAAGCGCGAAAATCCCAACCGCGTGATCGGCGTCCTCGGCTGCATGGCCCAGAAAGATCAGGCGCTCATTTTCAAACGAGCGCCTTATGTCGACATCGTCGTGGGTCCGGGGCAGCTCCATCAAGTCCCCGCACTCATCCGCGAATCTCGACTCGAGCGCGGCCGGCGGATGGAAGTCAGCCTCGGCCGCACCGACGGCAGCCGAGGCGAAATCGAGCGCAGCCACGAAAGTTTCGACCCGCTGCGCGATGCCACGATGCGGCCCACGCCCCATCAGGCCTACGTGCGGATCATGATCGGCTGCGATAAGTTCTGCACATACTGCATCGTGCCCAGCGTTCGCGGTCCTGAGCAAAGCCGCCCGGCGTCCGACATCTTCGCCGAATCACAACAACTCGCCGAGGAAGGTTGCCGCGAAATCACGCTCCTCGGCCAAACTGTCAACAGCTACAAGTTCAAGGAAGGCGATCGCACTGTCCGCCTTAGCGATCTGCTCCGTCAGCTCCACGACATCGACGGCATCGAGCGGATCAAGTTCGTGACCAACTACCCGAAAGACATGACCGACGACCTCCTTGCCGCCGTCCGCGATCTCCCCAAGTGCAGCAAATACTTGCACGTTCCAGTCCAGAGCGGGTCGAACGAGATCCTCAAACGCATGAAGCGCGGCTACACGGTCGAAGAATACCGCGAAATGCTCGCCCGCATTTATGACTCGATTCCAAACGTCGCCGTAACAAGCGACTTCATTGTCGGCTTCTGCGGCGAAACCGACACCGACTTCCAAGCGTCGATGGACCTGGTCCGCGAGTCGCGTTTCAAAAACTGCTTCATCTTCAAATACAGCGAGCGCCCCGGCACCAAAGGTGCCGACCTCTATGTCGACGACATTCCCGAAGACGTCAAACGCCGCCGCAACAACGAGCTCCTCGCCCTGCAAAACGAAATCTGCGAAGAGGACAACCACGCATTCCTCGGACGCGAAGTCACTGTCCTAGTCGAAGGCCCCAGCAAAGCCGCCGAAAAGCATCACGAACAGCACGGCGACCAACACAGCGAGCAGTTCCAGCTCACCGGCCGCACCAACTGCGACCGGATCGTCGTCTTCGACGGCAACCGCCGCCAAATTGGCCAGTTCCTACCCGTTGTCGTCTACGACGCCAACGCACACACGCTTTTCGGGGAAGTTGTCACACGCCATGCAGGCCCCGAACTCTTCGGCCTGACGGCTTCGCTCGAAACAGCCACTTCCTCGCCCTGAATGGCATCCGCCCGAATCGCCGTTATAATGAAACCTCGACGACAGGCGATCCAACCCCTTCTTTCGAAGAAAACAATGACGTGCTGCCGGCCATCCCGGCGATCGCGTCTAGCGTGCGCTCTGACCGCGCGCACGACCAGCTTGTCATGATCGAACTCGACCGCCTGCGCAACTATCTCGACGACGCCAAAGAAGCCGAGCCCTGGCTCCGCTCACTCTACGTCGCCAATCCCACCGCCGCCCACGCCAATCTCTCTCGCATGGCAACGCGTGGCGTCACGCTCGACCTCCTCGCCCAAATCGGTGACCAGCTCGCCGCTACTGCGCCCGCGCTCGCCGATCCCGACATGGCCATCAACAATCTCGAGCGCTTCATCGCCGCCTCGCGCAACCCGATGGCCACCGCCGCCCTCTTTGAGCGTGACCCGCAAGCGCTCCCCAACCTGCTGCAAATCTTCTCCACTAGCCAATACCTCAGCGACCTCCTCGTCGTCGATCACGAAGCGTACGACCTCTTGCGAATGACCGAGGGCCAACCCGTCTCGCGCCAGGACCTCGTCGAAGAAATGGTGGCCGACGTCCGCACCCTCACCAACCAAAGCGACGTCTCCGCCGCGCTCCGCCGCTTCAAGCGCCGCGAGCTGATGCGCATCGCCTATGGCGACATCGTCCGCGGCCAGCCTGTAGCCACGGTCGCTCGCCAGCTCTCCTACCTCGCCGACGCCATCGTTGAAGCCGCCCTCGACTACACCTGGCGGCATATGGAAGAGCTCTATGGCCAACCGCTCCGCCACGACCTCCAGCGCTGCCGCTTCGTCGTTCTCGCCCTCGGCAAACTCGGGGGCCTCGAGCTCAACTACTCCAGCGACATCGATCTCGTCTTCATGTACGAGCAAGATGGCCAGACCGACGCCCGCCGCATCGTTTCGAACCACGAATTCTTCGAGCGCCTCTCGAAAGACCTGGTGCGCCTACTCACCGAAGCCACCGAGCTCGGCAGCACCTACCGCGTCGACATGCGCCTCCGCCCTGAAGGCTCGCGCGGCCCGCTCTGCCTCAGCTTCGAAACCACTCTCTCCTACTACGACGTCAAAGGCCGCACCTGGGAACGCCAGGCCTACGTCAAAGCCCGGCCCATCGCCGGCGACCGCGACCTCGGCCGCGAGCTCCACGACCGCCTTGAGCCCTGGATCTATCGCCGCTACCTCAGCCTCACCGATATCTCCGGCATCAAATCGCTCAAGCGCCGCATCGAGCGCCGTGCCGAAGGCGAAGGCGGCGACCTTCGCAACGTTAAAACCGGCCGCGGCGGCATCCGCGACGTCGAATTCGTGATCCAATTCCTCCAACTGCTGAACGGCAGCGTCCTCCCTGAAGTCCGCACTTCGAACACCCTCGACGCCATCGCTCGCCTCGAACAATCGGGCTGCCTCACCCACCAAGAGCGCACCATCCTGGAAGACAACTACAGCTTCCTTCGCAAGCTCGAGCATCGGCTGCAGATCATGTTCGACCTGCAAACCCACATGCTCCCAGAAGACCGCACCGAGCTGGCCAAGCTCGCGGTTCGCATGGGATATATCAGCACGCCCCATGTCCCCGCCCTCACCGCCTTCGCCTCCGACTATTCGCACCGCACCAAGGTCGTCCGCAAAATCCTCGATCACCTCCTTCACGACGCGTTCTCCGGCGATGCCGCGATCGAGCCCGAGGTCGACTTGGTCAACGATCCCGACCCGCCGCCCGAGCGCATCGAGCAAGTCCTTGGCCGATACCCGTTCGAAGACATCTCGACGGCCTACGAAAACCTGATGGCGCTCGCGACCGAAAAAATTCGCTTCCTCAGCACGCGCCGCTGCCGTCACTTCCTCGCCGCCATCGCCCCGCGGCTGCTTGCCGCGATCGCTGCTACACCCGAGCCCGATACCACGCTGATCAACCTCAGCCGCGTCAGCGATTCGCTCGGCGGCAAAGCGGCCCTCTGGGAGCTGTTCAGCTCGAACCGCCCCTCGCTCAATCTCTACGTCCGCCTCTGCGCCGCCTGCCCCTATCTATCGAGCATCCTCACCTCGAGCCCTGGCATGATCGACGAGCTGATGGACAGCCTGCTGGTCGAGCACCTCCCCACGCTGGCGATCCTCGAAAGCGCGCTGGCCGACCTCAGCCGCGGGGCTGAGGACCTCGACCCCATCCTCCACAGCTTCAAAAACGCGCAGCACTTGAGAGTTGGCGTCCGCGATATCCTTGGCAAAGACGATGTCCGCAGCACGCACGAAGCGCTGGCCGACGTCGCCGAAGCCTGCCTCCGCCAAATCGCCGCCAGCGAATACACCAAGCTCGTCGAAAAATTCGGCGAGCCTACGATCCTCATCCCCAGCGAAATGGAAATGCCGGGCGCGCAAGCCGCCCGCGGAGCGGGGACAGCCGGCACTCCGGCCATCGAACAGATCTGGCAGCGCTTCGCCGATCGCGAAGGGGACGTCTGCGAGCCCGTCGTCCTGGCACTCGGCAAGCTCGGCGGCCGCGAGCCAAACTACCACTCCGATCTCGACCTGATCTTCCTCTACGAAGCCGAAGGCAACACGCTCGGCCGACGCCGCGTCTCCCACGGCGGCACTACCAACGGACATTTCTTCAGCGAGCTCGGCCAGCGCGTGATCCGCATGGCCAGTCACCTCGGCCCGCATGGACGGCTCTACGAAGTCGACGCCCGGCTGCGCCCCACCGGCAAAAGCGGCCTCTTGGCTGTGCCCGTCGACGCCTTCGGCCGCTACTTCTCCGAAGGCCGCGGTCAAATCTGGGAGCGACAATCGCTCTGCAAAGCCCGCGTCATCGTCGGCTCGCCGCGGGCTGCCGAGTACGCCATGGAAATCGTCTACCAAGCCGCCTTCGGACCGCCCTGGCGCCGACAGTATGCTACCGAAATCCGCGAGATGCGGCGCCGACTTGAAGAGACCGCCTCGAACCGCAATCTCAAGCGCGGCATCGGCGGCACCGTCGATACCGAGTTCCTTGTCCAAATGCTCCAGCTCAAACACGGCGGCGCCGATCCCTCGGTCCGCCAGTCCGGCACTCTCGAAGCGCTGGCCGCGCTGCGCGAAGCCGGTTACCTCGGCCACGATGATGCCGAGTATTTCAGCGGCAGCTACCGTTTCCAGCGAAGCGTCGAATCCCGCATTCGCCTGATGAACGCCGCCGGCCGCCACGAGCTGCCCGACAACCCCAAAGAGCTGACCAAGCTCGCGTATCTCCTCGGCTACCCCGACTCCCGCGAATTGGTCGCCGAAGCGGAGCATACCTTCGCGGAGAACCGCGCGCGGTTTAATCGCCTCTTCGATGCGGCCGAGCGAGACTGAACCGGCTCGGCGCAGCTTTCGCACTGCAACCCGCACGTTTTCTGGAAGGGGCCAACTTTCCGTGCGCGAAACTGTTGGATTTCTCCGAAGGGGCCAACTTTTCGTCGAAGGGGACAGGTTTTTCGAGGGCTGGGGCGGTGGTGCCCGGTTCGCGGCGGGCTCCATAGATCGCCAAAATGTGTGTGGGTCACGAAGTGCCAAATTCGCGGGGATTGCGCCATAGATCGCCAGAATGGTGGGGAGGCGTCGGGGGTCTGGGGTCAGGGTCAGAAGTTAGGCGCTAGGCGGTAGGGGTTGGGGGTTGGGGACTCGCGGTTCTGTTCATGAGATTCATGGTACCCGCATGTGGCTACATGTACAGTGGTCAGTTTTGGCCAGGGGGAGGAAGTAGCGGGGAGCAGGGAGCGGTGAGGGGGGAAGGCGGAGGGGGAAGGCCGACGCGGCTGGCCGGCGGCGATGGCGCTTACCACAACCGCGCTACGCCATATTGCACGATGACGGCGTCGCCGCTGACGACCGCCACACCTTCGAGTTAAGCTTGAGCGATCAGCATCCGATCGAACGGGTCGCCATGATGGCCGGGCAACCGCGTCTGTGCGTCGGCATATTCAACGGTGATCGGTAGCACCATCGCGCCGAGGTCCGCAATCGCACGATTCATCCATTCGCGAAACGGCAAGGACAATGTCAATTTGCCGAGTCGCACCTTGATCGAGAGCTCCCAAATGCTGGCAGCGCGTGAGGGAATAGCTGTCAGCTCTCAGCCATCAGCTTTCAGCCGGACAAGGAGCGTGGGGCGAAGAGCAAGGAGGGCAGCAACCTCACTCGGAGTATTCCTTAAACTCGCCGAGCGGGGCGTCAAAGTCCGGCGCCATGTAAAGCACCGTACCGCGCAAGCTGCCAAGCTTCCGCGTCGGCTGGGCGGCAATCGGCGGAACAATGCGAGCGATCGGCCGATCATTCTCCGTAATCACGACCTCACCCAGGCCCGAGCTGATGGATCAGCTCGGGCAATTGCAGCTGCGCCTGTTGAATTGGAATATCGGTCATGTCAAGACTCGCAACAGTCGCGGAATTTACACGGTATCGGCTTCTCTATTGTAGCTCAGTGAGGGGCGAGGAGCGAGGAGTTGAGAAAGGCGGAAGGCGGAGGGTGGAAGGGGGAAGGAAGGCCGGGGCGCTGCCGCGCCGGTTGATGCGCCAGCCGATTTGGCTGGTTCTCGTTGCGGGCGTAAAATGGCTTTCGGCCGAGCCGGA
>DASYDU010000387.1:0-10332 GCA_036499445.1 Lacipirellulaceae bacterium | reverse complement strand
TAGGCGTCGTAGTGGATGGGTACGCGCAATTCGTTGTCGAGGAAAATCCGCGAGACGTAGGCGCGGAAGTTTTTCCGCTCCACGGGATGGGTGACTTGGATCAGAGTCGTAGGCCGTCCGCCGATCGGTATGTTCGGATTGTTCTTTACCTCCGACTCACCATATTGCAGGTCGGCTGTCGCTACGTTGATGTATTCGGCCGTCAGGTAGCGCATGCCGACGTTCGTGATCGGGTACTTCTGGCCGCTCATGGCAAACGTGCCCTTGGGGTCGAGCGTCAATTTGCCAAGGTGGCGCTTGAAACCGCAATCGAGGACCATCAGCTCATTGTCGCGCTGCCCGTCGACGTACAGCACCTCGCGGCCGGTGTAAGGCTGGTTGAAGTACATGTAGACGCTAAATGGCTGGCTGAGGACACGGAGCGTAATATTTTGGGCCTCGCCGAGGTCGCCATCGATTCGTTCTTGCTTTTGGAAAGAACAGGAGTAGTCGTGGACGTTTTGATCGAGATTCGCGAGGACTTCCTTCATCACGCGGATCGACGGCGCGAGCGGGTGCTCGCCTGGCTTTTGCTCGAGATCGAAGGGCGTGGCAGGGGCCGCGGCAGGCGTAGCGGCTGCGGCGGCGGCCGGAGCGGCAGCAACCGTGGCGGGCGGGGCCGCGGCTTTGGAGACGTCGGCCGCCGGCGTCTCGTTGGCCACGCGATAAACGGGCTCGGTCAGCTTATTGTCCTTGGGTTCGCCGTCGGCATACGCCTGGCCAACGAGAATGGACGAAAGCAGGGCCGCTTGGCCGATGCCGAGAACGAAGGATACGAACTTGCGCGAGAGCTGCATGACTGGGGCTCCTGACCTCGAATCCGCCGTCGGTGGTGGGTACGTTGGGCGGCGCTTCTATGAGGAGTATTCGGTTTGGATACTGGCCGACCGTCATTCCGCCTAGGGCGGATCGTTACGACCGGCACTCGTCCTGCACGGGGAGAGGAACTACAATCGGTGGGTCAAACGGGCGCTCGGCGGGGTCCCATGGCCGGCGGCCAAACGGAACAAACATCCTAGACGACCTGGCTTCTGTCGGAAAGAGAAAAAGTGCCACTTTGGGGGCCGAATTACGCATCGGCAAGGTAGTTTCGCTACCATTCGACGAAAACACCTATATCGCCCATCTTGCTGATCGGGCCGATTGCCTGGTCTTTGACCCAGGATTTGAGCCGGGACAGGTCGTCGACTATCTCGAGCGGCAAGGGCTGTCGCCGGCCGCCCTGCTTTGTACCCATGGCCACAGCGACCACATCGGCGGGAACGCGGCCCTCAAGAAACGCTGGGCCGATTGTCCGCTTTTGATCGGGGTGGGTGACGCCGCGAAACTCACCGATCCGCAGCTCAACCTTTCAGCCGCGTTCGGAGTGCCGGTGGTGAGCCCGCGGGTCGACCGGACGCTCGCGGAAGGGGAGCAGTTCGAAGGGGCCGGATTGACGCTGGCGGTGCTCTCCACGCCGGGTCACTCAGCGGGGCACGTGGTTTTTGTCTGCAAGCAGGTTTCGCCGTGGCGAGTGTTTGGCGGCGACGTCTTGTTTCGCGGCAGCGTCGGCCGGACCGATTTCTTTGACGGCGACTCGGAGACGCTGCGGCGGTCGATTCACGAGAAGCTCTTCACACTGCCGGACGACACGATCGTGCTCCCTGGCCACGGCCCGGCGACGACGATCGGGAACGAGAAGCGGACGAATCCGTTTGTTGGGGCGCCGGCCGGGTATGTCTTGCGGTCAACTTGATAGCGAAAGTTATGGAGCAGGGAATTGGCTCACCAAATCGATTACTCACCGGTAACGGATGAACATCTGCGAGCACTGACCGCCCGGCAGAGATCGATGGTTTTTGACGCGGTCGACGAGCAGCTTTTACATGAGCCGGGAGTCGAAACACGGAATCGCAAGCCGATGCGGCCTAATCCCGTCGCGCCGTGGGAGCTACGCGTAGGCGATCTTCGTGTATACTATGACATTGCCGAGGAGCCAATACAACTTGTGACAATCTTGGCCGTTGGTATCAAACGTCGCAACCATGTCCGAATTGGCGGTAAGGAGATCGACCTATGAGAGTCATCGACACATCGGACGCCACGGCGACGTTGGCAGAATACGCTGCTGGAATCGGAAGCGGACCGGTGATCGTGACCAGCGGCGGCCGGCCGGTGGCAGCGCTTGTACCGATCGAAAACATGGACTTGGAAACGGTCTCTCTGAGTACCAATCGGGAGTTTCTCGAGTTGATCGAGCGTTCGCGTGCCGGCTTGCGGGCCGAGGGTGGTATTTCGAGCGAAGAGATGCGGCGTCGGTTTAACTAAGCATTTGCGTGACACAACTCTCGATTGAACGATACGATTCGTGACCCAACATGACCGACATTGAGTCACGGTTCAGCGCATATTTGTGCCCGCCACAGTGCTGGCGAAGCAGATTGAGTTTGACGAATTCACGATGCGCGTGATCTTCACGGACGGCCGCGTGCTGAGTGTGACGCTGAGCTGGTTTCCGTTGCACCGTGACGCTTCGCCCCCGCAGCGGGCAAACTATGAGATTGGCGGTGGCGGCCTCAGCCATCATTGGCCGGGTATTGATGAGGATTTGTCAATCGCGGGGCTCATGGCTGGGGTCGGTCCCAATGCCGGCTGACGAGAATGAGTAATGAGCTCACGAAATCGCGGGTTGATACTCGCCGCCCGTCAGGGTCACGGTGTGCCAGCGGAGGTGTGGCCCTGATCGGCGGGCACGTGGTCGGCGGGAAGATGCTCGATGTTAGTGCTGCCGCGGATTTCATCGAAGTGATCGGCCGATGAACCGTTGTGCGGCGTGGTGGCGGGAAACTCGAGCGTGAAACAGCTGCCCTGGCCGGCCTGGCTCTCGACGCGAATCTGCCCGCCATGCTCTTGGAGAATTTTTTGGCTGACGGGCAGACCCAATCCCGTGCCGCGGCCGCCCTTGCGCGAGACGAAGACGCTGAAGATGCGTTCCAGGTCGTCCTTCTCGATGCCGGTGCCGCTGTCGGCCACGCGGACGCGGGCCATCCGCTCCTTGGAATCATACACCGTGGCGACGGTCACCAGTTTCTCGTCGCACTCTTGGCAGGCGTCGATGGCGTTGGTGACGACGTTGAGGATTGCGCGGTGCATCGCTTCGGGGTCGAACATGAGCGTCGGCATGGCGCGAGCCGGCTCCCAGCCCAACTCGACGCCGACTTCCTTCGCGCGGGTTTTCATCAACTCGATGACGTCGCCCGTCACTTCGTTGAGATCGGAGGGCTCGGGGACTGGTTCGCGCTCTTTGCTGAAGGTGAGCATGTCGAGCACCAAGGCGGAAATTCGCTCTTGGTTTTTCTCGACGATGTTCCAACCCTTGCGCATCGTCGTGACGGCTTTCTGTGCCGCTTCGACGTCGACGGTTCCGTCGGTCACAGCTTTGGCATGGTCCTTCATCCCTAGTTCGATCAAATAGCTACCGCCGCGGACGCCCTGCAGGATGTTTTTAATGTGATGCGAAAGAGAGGCGATGGTCTGGCCGACGGCGGCGAGCCGCTCCGCCTGAACCATCGCCTTGTAGTACGACGTGTCTTCGACCGCGAGCGCCGCCTGGTGGGCAATCGCGATCATCAATTTCAGATGTTCTTGCGTAAATTTATTGGCCGAGCCTTGCTGCAGGATGCGGTGGGGTGTGAGCGCGGTGTCGATGTAGATCGCGCCGACGACGTCGTAGCGGCCCTGCATCGGCACGCAGATCGCCTCGCGGACGGCAAGCTGCAGGATGCTCTTGGCGGCGTCGAAGCGATCATCATCGCGGGCGTTGCTGGTGAGCACGCCTTCGCTACCGTCGACGACATAATCGAGAATCGTCTTGCTGATTGTGATCCGTTCGTCGGTCTGCACGCCGCGACGGTGCCGCCGGACCTTGGGGACGAGTTGGCCGGTCTCGGGATCCTTGAGCATGATGCAGCCGCGATCGGCGTCGACCCACTCGAAAATCATGTCCATGATGCGGGCCAGCAACTGGTCGATATCGAGCGTATGGCTGACGGCGAGTGCCGTGCGGTACATAATCTGCAAATTGCTGCGGGCTCGGGCCAGCCAGGGCGAGGCTGTTTCGTCGGCCGGCGGCGCGAGGATTTCGCTCCCTTCCGATTGATGCATTGAGTGCACGATCCGCGAGCCATCGTCCTCAGCATTGCGCGCGACAATGTTGATTTTGTCGGCCAGATCTTCGACGTGGTCTTCCTTCATTCCGGTATAAAGCAAGAGCGAGCGGCCCAGCTGAACCTGATCGCCGCTGGCGAGCTCGTACTCACGAACCTGGCGCCCGTTGACAAAGGTGCCGTTGGAGCTGCCCAGGTCGCGGAGCACGATCTTGTCGCCGCGCAGAGAGAGCTCGGCATGTTCGCGCGAGACTTCGGTGTCGTGCAACTGCACGGAATTGGTCGTTCCGCGCCCAATCGTCACCGTCGTGTCGCCGAGGCGAAAGCGCGTGCCCTGATCGCGGCCTTGAATCACGAAGAGCGATGGCAAGGTTGAAAAGTCTCCCCCAAAGACCGGCGCCTATGGCGTCCGACATCGTGCGAGAAAAGATGAGCCCGAGCTTCGTGCCGCTATGCGGCTCCCAACAAGTCTTCAATTTTACGGATGAGGGGGCCGTAGTGGTAGGGCTTTGAGACAATTTGGTCGGAAGTGGGGCGTTTTTCTCGGCCGCGGACAGTGCCGAGGATGACAATTGGCGTGCCATTTCGGTTGGCGGCGGCCTGGAGACTTTCAGTGGGCGCGCCTGAACTACTATGGTCGCAGTCGGCGTCGAACAGAATCAGGTCGGGCCGCAGCAGCTCGGTCATCACTACGGCTTGATCGGGTTGTACCGCCTCGAGCGTGACGGCGCCGCGATAGGCGAGGAGCGTGCGCAATATCTCGCGCGATTCGGCGGACTCGTCTACGATCAACACTCGGGACATGCTCGACAAGCGAAGGCCTCCGTATTCGAGTCGCGGTCGCGGCAGAAGCCGGCGCCGGCCGCGACATCGTTGGGGGGCGGAGGATATCCATTGGCGCGGCGTGTGTCAATTAGCTTGTTGGTCGTTAGTTGTTTGTAGTCAGTTGTCAGTGGATGGTTGCAGAGGGACGATAGCATGGGTCACGACGCAATAGGTCAACGGCGCAATGAAAGGATGACTCGTCAATTCTTACACCGCTCAACGTGCCGCTGACGACGAACAACTCCGCGAAAATACTGGCCTTTACGAGTGGAAAGCTTCTCGCCACAATACGCCCCGCATTTCACGACCAGGACCCCGCGAGATGCGGCCCACTCGTCGGCCGCTCGCACCTGGCGAAATAACAGATGGTCAGGGATGACCGCAAAGAGCAAGGAGTGCTGACGTGAAAACTCTGGTGCATTTCATCGCCGCCGCGGCGACAGTGCTGACTTTCGGTGTTGTGTCGAGCTACGCCCAGAACCCAGCTGGCGCGAATGCCACGAAGCATGGGATCGCGGTGGTCGACATCAGCTATATTTTCAAGAAACACGATCGCTTCCGGGCGACGATGGACGCGATGAAAAAGGAAATGGAGACGACCGAGGCCGATCTGAAAGCGGAGCGCGACAAAATCGCGCAGATGGAAGAACAGCGCAATACCTACAATGCCGGTTCCGCCGAATACAAACAGATGGACGAGCAACTGGCTCGCAGCATGGCCGAGTTCAACTTGAAGATGACCAAGCTCCGCAAGGAATTCTTGGAGCGCGAAGCAAAGGTTTACTACCAGACCTATATAGAGGTCAGCAAGGCAGTCGAGTATTACGCGCAGCATCACGACATCGGCCTGGTGATCCGCTTCAACGGAGAGCCGGTTGATCCGAACAAGCGGGAGGACGTGCTCCGCGAGATCAACAAGCCGGTCGTGTATCAGAATCAAGTCGACATCACGCCAGACATCCTTGCGTTACTCAACCGCGACAGCGCGGCGACCGCGGCCCGGCCGGCAGGACCGGCAGCAGCGCCCCACTAGGACATGCAGAGTTTGACTCGTCGGCCGCCCGCTGACGACCGCCAAACGAAGAAGTAATTTGCTTCGCGGAATCGTCCGCGACCCATGTCCGTCACGGACGCCACCTCGCTTGGGAGCTCAGGAATTGATGTCTGTTGCGCGTTGCCAACGCACACTCTGCCGACCAGTCTTTGTCGACGGCTTCGGTTATTTTAGCGGCCGTGATATTCGGGTCGAGTTTCGGCC
The DNA here is from genome assembly GCA_036499445.1 of Lacipirellulaceae bacterium. Taxonomy (GTDB): domain Bacteria; phylum Planctomycetota; class Planctomycetia; order Pirellulales; family Lacipirellulaceae; genus DASYDU01. The sequence continues at coordinate 4,065 of DASYDU010000387.1, read as the reverse complement.
GGCGCGCGCCGATGCCGGCATTGTCTTTGTACGGCGCGATCTGGGCGTTACGGCCCGAGTGCCGGTTTCGCCGGCGCTGCGAATTGACGTTCCGCGGCGAACGACGCTGGAATGGCGCGGCGTGCGCGTGGAAATGGTCGAGCACATTCTCGCGGCGCTGGCAGGTCTTGAGATCGACAATTGCGAGGTGTGGGTCGATGCGGCCGAAATGCCCGGCTGCGACGGCTCCGCAAAAGCATTCGTCGAAGCACTCGATTCTGCGGGGACGGTCGACGCGGCAGAACGCGTGCGCCAGATCCGCGTGAAGCAAGCCGTCCGCGTCGGCAATTCGGAAAACTGGATCGAGGCGCGGCCCTGCCGCGGGAGTCGCCTCTCGGTGTCGTTCGATCTCGACTACGGCGGCCATCAAGCGATTGGCCGTCAAAAGTTTGCACTGGATATCAACCCGGATTCCTTTCGAGCGGAACTGGCGCCTTGCCGGACATTCATCCCCGAGGAAGTAGCGCACGCGATGGTGGACAAAGGATTGGGGCTGCGCGTGACGTCGCAAAACCTGTTGATCTTCGGTCCGACCGGCCCGATCGACAACACTTTGCGTTTTCCGGACGAGTGTGTGCGGCACAAGGTGCTCGACGTGGTCGGCGATTTGGCGCTGACGGGTTGCGAAGTCATTGCGGACATCGTGGCCTATCGTTCCGGACATCGGCTTCACGCCGAACTTGCTCAACAGTTGTTGGAACACGCGGGAACCACGAATCAACCGGCCCGCGTGGGCGCACGTCGCGTGGCGTGAGGCGATGAACCACGAAGGTTCACGCCGAAGTAAATCACCGGTAGACAGTCAATCACTAGAACATACGGCACTTGGGAGCATCAAGGATGACCGCTCGCATTGCTGAGAGCGCGTGGGTCGACCCGCAGGCCGAGATCGACACGGATGTCGAAATCGGCCCTTTTACCTTCGTCGGCCCACACGTGCGAATTCGTAGCGGCACTCGGCTGCTCAATAACGTGACGGTCATGGGACATGTCACCCTGGGGCGCGACAACGTCGTTTACCCGAATGTGGTGATCGGCGGCGAGCCGCAGGACATCAGCTACGCCGGCAGCGACACACAGGTGGTGATCGGCGACGGCAACACGATTCGCGAGGGTGTGACGATCAATCGCGGCAGCGAAAAGGAAGACGGCATCACGCGTATCGGGAACAAGAATTTCCTGATGGCCTGCTGTCACGTGGCGCACGACTGCAAATTGGGAAGCCACATCATCATGGCCAACGGCGCCTTGCTGGGCGGCCACGTGCACATTGAGGACTATGCGTCGCTTTCGGGCGCGGTGGCGGTCCACCACTTCACGTCGATCGGCAGCTACAGCTTCATCGGCGGATTGAGCCGCGTGCTGCACGACGTGCCGCCGTTCATGCTTTGCGAAGGGGCTCCTGCGAGGCCGCGTTGCATCAACATCGTGGCCCTTAAACGGCATGAATTCTCGACGCACGTGATTGATTGTCTGGCCGAGGCGCATCGACTGATCTATCGCGCGAAGGTGGGGCTCGACCCGGCCCGCGAGCTGTTGCGGGGCAACTCTCAACTAGTGCCGCAGGTCAATGAGCTGCTCGCGTTCATCGAAGGTCAACAAGACGGCCGGCATGGACGCAGCCGAGAAATCAGGAGGGCGGCGTGAGCGCGCTTCGCGTGGCCATCATTGGTGCTGGCCATCTGGGCCGCATCCACGCACGCATTGCTGCCGGCTTGGAAGAGATCGAGCTGGTGGCGGTGGCGGACCCGGTCGCGGAGTGCCGCGATAGCGTCGCGGAGGAAGTCCGGACGCGTGCGGTGGCCGACTATCGCGAGCTAGTCGGCGAGATCGACGCAGCAATCGTTGCCACGCCAACCAGCACGCATCACACGATCGGCATGGAGTTGTTGGCGAGCGGACTGCCGCTGTTCATTGAGAAGCCGTTGGCCCCGGATGCAGCCGCCGCGACGGAGCTGGTGAACTTGGCGCGCAAGCAAGGCCTCGTGCTCCAAGTCGGGCACGTCGAGCGATTCAATCCGGCCCTGGCCTGGGTGGCTTCGGAGGTTCGCGACCCGAAGTACATCGAGGCAACGCGGACCAGCAGCTATTCGTTTCGGTCGACCGACATTGGTGTCGTCCTAGACATGATGATCCACGATCTAGATGTGGTGCTCGCGCTGTCGAATTCGGAAGTCACGGACGTGCAAGCGCTTGGCATCTCAGTGCTGGGCGGTCACGAAGACATGGCGACGGCCCGATTGACCTTTGCGAGCGGATGCGTGGCGCAACTTAGCGCGTCGCGCGTGAGTCCGCAGCAGCGACGGACGATGAACATCTTTACTTCGCGGGGCTCGGCTTCGATCGATTTTGCTTCGCACGAGGCAACATTGATTAAGCCGCGCGAGGACGTGCTGCGGCGGAAGTTTCGCTTGGATCGCTTGACGGTCGGCGAGCGCGCTCACCTGAAGGATTGCTTGTTCGACGAACTCTTGGTTCGCACGGAGCACGAGGCCGCCAAAGTGAATGCCATTCAGGAAGAGCAGCGGGATTTTGTCACCAGCATTCGTACGGGTAAGACGCCGCGCGTAGATGGCGCCGCCGGCCGCGACGCGATTGCGGTGGCCGAAATGATTCTCGCCAAGATCGAGCAGCATGCTTGGGACGGCACCTCGGCCGGCCGTTTAGGCCCGTTTGCGATGCCGGCACTGCCGATCATCACGGCGCCGGTCCGTTGGCACGAAGAACCGAAGCCGCGGCGAAGAGCCGGATGAGCGTACATTACACCGACGCGGGTTAGGCTATTTCAACAAACGCCGCGCTGCTACTTGGTTGAGGAATCGGCTCGCCCTCGAGACGCAAGCCATCGAGATGAAACTCGATTGCTTCGTGCATGTTCTGCTCGCATTCGTCCCGAGTCGCGCCTGTAGAAGCGCAGCCCGGCAAGTCAGGTGAATACGCGGAATAGCCGGTGCCCGTCGGTTCGATGACGATGAGGTACTTCATTTTAGGCCGGCTTGTTTGAGGATGTTGTTAAGCGTTCCCGGTGCGAGTTCGTCGCTTGGTTTGCCAGGCACCGTGACGACGCCACTTCGGTTTGGATGGTTGAATTGTCGGTGGCTGCCGCGAGTTCGAACGTGCCTCCAACCATCGGTTTCGATGAGTCGAATCACGTCTCGGACTTTCATGCAATTAATTATAGCATGGCGCTGCAACAAGCGGACAACTGAAGCACGTTTCAGCGATTCGTCACGCCAGGTCGCGATCTTCAAACAGGATCAGCGCCAGTAGCATCATCGCGGCGCAATAGAGCGCGCAGTAGAGCGACGCCCAGGCCAAGTAGCTCATCGGCACATTGATGCCGCCGGCCACGGCCGCTTGGACGTTGAAGTGGTCGAGCACGGGCAGCACCACCGCGATCAGCCGGCCAATGAAGGCGACGTACTCCAATTGCCCGGCCGACGACTGGACGATCAGCGGTCCTAGGTGGCCCAGCACGTAGATCGCGCCGCAAATCACGAGGTTTGGCAACATCGGCAGCCGTGTTGAGATGGCGACGCTGATCGCGGTCAGCACGACCGTCTCCATGAAGCCAAGGACCAGACCAGGCACGGTGCCGATCATCACGGAATAGCACTGCTGCCAATTGGGCTCGGGATTGGATGTTTCGCGGGAATCGTAGACGACCTTGTAGGAGACAGTGACCAGCAGGATCAGGCCCAGGACAATGAACATCAGCAAAATCGGCCAAACGATGCCCAAGAATTTTCCGAGCACGAATTCGCGGCGGCTGATGGGTTTGGAGAGGAGTGTCAGGGCGGTGCGACCTTCGATCTCGTCGGCCACGGAAACGCTCGCCGTCCACAGGCCGACGATAATCGCCAGTACCATGACCGTCGTGAGCCCGGAGTCCTTGAGCATTTTCACGTCTTCGCCAAACGTGTTGTAGGGGATGTAAATGAAGGCCACGAGGGCGAACGCGCCGCCGAGCATCACGAGGATGTAGAGCGGCTGGGCGACGGCTTCCTTGGCCGTGGCAATGGCGAT
>DASYDU010000386.1:0-4483 GCA_036499445.1 Lacipirellulaceae bacterium | reverse complement strand
CGTTTACGGGGGTTGCAACGCTCCTCTCTATGGCAGCGGTTGCTGTGCCGGGCCGGGTTGCTGCGCCTCGGGCGATCAGCACTACACGTTCAACCCGGGCCCGCCGGTCGGCCAGACGGCCTATCCGTATTACACGGTCCGCGGCCCGCGCGACTTCTTGGAAAAGAATCCGGCGCCGATCGGGCCGTATTGAGAAGCCAGGAGCAGGGAGCATGGGGTGGGGAGCGGGTCGAACACGGCAGCGCGTCGTCGTTTCTGGCTAGCAGCTAAGAGCTAATAGGCTCGTATACCGCGTGAACGGAGTCACGCCTCACCAGCCGCCGTCGGCGCAAGGATGCTCTGTGGGCGGCTGGTTTTGTTTTGAGGGCGGAGGGCGCCTGTTCTCGGTGCCCACGGCAAAGGGTCGTGAACGACCCGAGTGTTCGGTCAAGATTCGCTACGGTGATACGATAAGCATAAGTTCGCTGGTTTGCCGACGTCAGTATTTCGCCAATTCACAAACGCGGCACAATCTACGAGCGCCTCGTACACGTTTGGAGCGGCCGCAATTAGATCGTCTACATAATCGATGTGAAGAGCTACTACTTCCAACGACGCGTCCAGATCCGACATGCAATCGATCCACGCATCCATGTTTCGTCCGTAGTACGACGGAAAGCCGAATGTAGTCGCAAAGACGCGATGAAACGACTCCCAATCTGTGATCGACCGTCCATCAATTCGATAGATTGCCACAGTTGCACCGATTTTCAGCGTAACGTAGCCCGTCGGATTAGAGGTGACTTCCGCACGCCGTTTGCTACACCCCCCCGGCGATGAGCGCGATGTTTTGGCCGCCGAAGCCGAAGCTGTTGGTGAGGATCGTGTTGATCTTGTGCTCGCGGGCTTTGTTCGGCACGTAATCCAGATCGCAATTGGGGTCGGGCGTCTCGTAGTTGATCGTCGGCGGGGCGATGTTGTCGCGGATGGCCATCAGGCAGATGATTAGCTCTGTGGCGCCCGCTGCCGCGATCAGGTGGCCGGTCATGCTCTTGGTGCTCGAGACGGGAATCTTGTAGGCGATCGGGCCGAGCGCTTCCTTGAGCGCGAGCGTCTCGACTTTGTCGTTGACCTGCGTGCTGGTGCCGTGGGCGTTGATGTAGTTGATGTCCTCTGGCCGCAGGCCGGCGTCGCGGAGGGCCATCTTGATGCAGGTGATCGCGCCGCGGCCTTGGGGATGGGTGTCGGTGATACGGAAGGCGTCGGCAGTGGTGCCGTAGCCGCGGATTTCGCCGAAGATTGGGGCACCGCGTTTCTTGGCCCGCTCGTAGTCTTCGAGCACGACCATTGCGGCGCCCTCGCCGAGGATGAAGCCGTCGCGATTGAGATCGAATGGCCGCGAGGCGCGCTGCGGTTCGTCGTTTCGCTCGGACAGCGCCGTGAGCAAATTAAAACCGGTGACGCCAAACGGATGGATCATGCTGTGGGCACCGCCGGAGAGCATGACGTCGACCTCGCCGCTGCGAATCATTTCGGTCGCCTCGCCGATCGCCTGACTGCTCGCGGCACAGGCGGTGAGGCAGTTGACGTTAGGCCCTTGGGCGTTGAACTGTGTGGCCAAGTAGGCAGCCGGCATGTTCGGCTCTTGCTCAAGTTCTAACTGGGGATCGAGCCGCTCGAGCCCTTCGCGGATGAATGTGCCGAGGTCGAGGTTGCCGTCCTTGAGGGCGGCGATCATCATGCGACTGAAGTTGGGGAAGTCCTGCTGGCCTTCGCCCGCCCCGAGATAAACGCCGAATCGCTCGGGGTCGATTCCATTGAGGACGCCCGACGCGTCGATGGCCTGCTTGGCCGCGCCGACGGCAAATTTGGTGTGCCGCCCGCGCTTCGCCCAGGTGGCCGCATCCAGACCGACGTCGGCGACCGACCAATCGCGAACCTCGGCCGAGATTTGAGTGGGGAAATTGCTGGCGTCGAAGAGCGTGGTGCGGCCGACGCCCGATTTGCCTTCTTTGAGATTGGCCCACAGCTCAGGCACGGTGGTGCCGAGCGGCGTCACACAGCCCATGCCGGTCACTACAACGCGTCGACGCATATAAGACTCCTTTGCGGTTTTCTGCCAATCACGGGGCCTGGGCGTCGAATCCGTATTCTTCGGCGCGGAGGCGGGTGCCGTCGGGGCGGATGCCAACTTTGAACACGCCGACGATCCGCAACCAGTGGAGCAGATCGACCGGGTCGAACAATTTCATCTCGGCGGGCCGTTCGGAGCCGTTGGTGCTAAGCCGGGCGAAGAAGATTTCGGCCTCGGCCTGGCGATGGTCGCCGACGTGGGCGGTGACCATGACCGACGCTCCCATCTCTTTCGCTTGCACGATATTCGCTTGATACGTGAGAGTGTCGCCGGGCCGAACCTCACCGTCAAACGCGCACTTGGAAAATTTTGCCAGCACCACCAGCTCGCTGAATCGATAGACCTCGCTGACCAGAAGGCCACTGGCCTGGGCCATTCCTTCGGCGATCAGCGTGTTGGGCATGAGCGGGTAGCTTTCCCAGTGATCGTGGAGGTAGTCTTCGCTGAGCGTGACCGACTTGACCGCGATGGCGCGAGTGCCGGCGACGAATTCGGTGTATCGATCGAACCAAAACCAACGCATGCGGCGACTCTCCGCCCTAATCAGAGGCGATGGGCAAGGCGATGAAATTTCGGATTGTGAATTAATGACATTCGAGCCGAAATCCGCAATCGCCAATCCGATCACGCCGAGAGCTTGTACTTGACGAAGTTGCACATGTCGGCGACGGTCAGTTGCTTGCCGAGGTTTTGTACGACGGGGTTCGCTTCGAACTTCGAGAGATCGGCAAACGGCATCCGCTGCTTGAGCTTGGCGATGCCGGCGGCGTTGACTTTTCCGTTGTCGACGAAGTCGGTGTCGGTGAGGATGTCTTCGGGAAAGAGCTCGCCGCGCTCGATCTTGATGCCGAAGGCTTTTTCCAGCCGGAAGACGATGTCCAGGAAATCGATCGATTCGGCGTCCAAGTCGCCCTGGAGCGTGGCCTCGGGCTTGACCTCTTCGTCTTCGACGCCCAACGCGTCGACGAGGGCCTCCTGGACCTTGGAAAAGATTTCTTCTTGCGTCGCCGTTGTCATGGCCATAGCTTCCTCTGAATAGATTCTCTGGGGCCGTCACCGCAGCCGGTCAACTCGCCTGAGCAGCGACTTTCGCGGGCATCACGGCCTTGAGTATCTGGCGAAATTTGGTTTCTAGTTTTTGATCGATCACGGATAAGTTCGGATCGCGGTCGCGTAGGTTGTATGTTTCGAGCACGAGCCGGCCGCTCAAGGTGGGCCGGTCGCCAAGTTGTCCATCGACTTTGAACGTCGCCAGGCGCTCTTCCCGCTTGACGAGCGAGACGGTGACCTTGAGCGTATGTCCGGGCGGAACAAAATCGGCGTATTTGATGTTTCGGGCTTCCTTCAAACAAATAATGCTGTGGGCAAAGTTTTCGCTCAGTCGCAGCAGCCAGGCGGCCGCTTGGGTTGCCGCTTCGAGCATGAATACGCCGGGCAGAACCGGAAATTCCGGAAAATGATCGGCCAGGTACTCCTCGCTCAGCGCTACGTTTTTGATTGCCGTCAGCTCGACCCCCGGTTCGTACGACTGGATCGAGTCCAGCAGCAAAAAACGCATTGAATTCGTCTTCGAGGTGAAACGGTTCCGCTCACGACAGCAGCAGCTTGGCGATCTGCTGAAGCGCCAAACCTTACCGCGCGCCGGTCGGCCGCCCAATGTAACTATGCAATGGCGAGCGATCGGTTGACAGACTTGGTGGATTGGGCGAAATAGCGAATTATGGATTATAGCTGGCTGCCCTACAAGCCACAACATCGGTAAGGTCGCCGGACTGGTCGCGCGTGACCGGTTAATGGAATAGGATCGGACGACGTAAATGATGACTATGGCACTGCTTGCGACCTCCCTACCGACTGCGTGTACTCGCCAGTTTTACCTCGTTACCAACTGGACCCAAGTCGAGGAATCCTCAGGCAAAGTTGCAACGCGGCAAAGGCACGATGACTCAGCGCTGTATGGCTTTGCGCCTTTGCGTGAGACCAATACCGTCGTGAATTGGCCGGCAAAGCACAATCACCGCCGGCTCCGATTATTCCGCAGTTGGCGGCGATTGCCGACGGCGGCCCTGGGGGCGGAAGCGGTCGCGGATGTGGCGGACCGTTTCGACCAAGAGATCGACTTCGGCCGGCGTATTGTAGAGATAGAAGCTGGCTCGGGTGCTGGCCGCGATGCCGAGACGGTCGTGCAGAGGCTGCGTGCAGTGGTGGCCGGCTCGGACAGCGATGCCCTGTTGATCGAGAAGCTGGGCGACGTCGTGCGAATGGGGGTGATCGAGGACGAAGCTCACCAAGCCGGCGCGGTGCTCGGGCGATGGACCTAGGATTCGCAGGCCTTCGAGTTCGCGTAGTCGCTCGTAGGCATAGCGGGCT
>DASYDU010000385.1:0-17302 GCA_036499445.1 Lacipirellulaceae bacterium | reverse complement strand
TAGAAAAGGCCGCCCGGCAGCGGGCAATCTCTATTTTGAGCGAGCGTATCTGAGAAAAGTCAGCTCCTCGCAACTAAACGAATCCCCCTTTTCGCCGCCGCCCTCCGGCAGTACGATGGGGGATTCCACAAATTTCGAGAGTCCCGTCATGCCCAAGCAAAAGACACACAAAGGAACCAAGAAGCGGTTCCGTTTGACGGCCACCGGGAAGGTCAAGCACCGCTCGGCCGGCACGAGTCACCTCTCGGCCCGCAAGACGCAGAAACGCGTCCGCCATCTGCGCGGCACGAGCGTTGCCGCCAAGAGTGGCATCGCCAAGAACATCAAGCTCGCGCTAGCGGGAAATAGTTATTGATATTTGCCCCGGTCATTGACCGGGGGCACCACAACACGTACAAGCCCGCCGGGCACGAGTAACTCCCGCCGCCAATTGCGCACGCGGGGGCCTGGGCGCGCAAAAATCCGAGGAGGTTCCTCAATGCGAACCACCATCGGCGCCGCTCGTCGGCGCAAGAAGAATCGTCTTTTCCAAAAGACCAAGGGCTATACCGGCGGTCGTCGCCGACTGACTCGCAGTGCCAAGGAAACGATCGTCCGGGCCGAGGCCTTCGCCTTCCGCGATCGCCGAGCACGCAAGCGCGAGTTCCGCAAGCTCTGGATCATCCGCATCAACGCCGCCTGCCGCGAACGCGGCCTGCGCTATAGCGAATTCATCCACGGCCTGGCGAAGGCCAAGATCGAGCTCGATCGCAAGTCGCTCTCGGAGCTAGCCATTTTTGACTCGGCCGCCTTCGACGCCATCGTAGCCCAAGCCAAAGCAGCCTTGGCCGCGTAGTGCCCCATAAAGCCGCGACCGTTGGTCGCGGAATTGTGCGCGCTACAATGGGCAATGGAAGTGTAATTGTGCACGCCCAAGCGCGATGCACTGCCGGGCTTAGCCGCGAAGCGGCGGCGTGACTTAGCCGGGCGGCGTAAGCCCCCGGTATTTTGCGCTAACCACGCCACGAAGCCCCGCAGGGGCGACATCGTTCGACGCCGCGCCGCGAATAGGTGTCGCCCCTGCGGGGCTTTCCATGTTAGATTTGGACGCTTTCCGGGGGCTCACGCCCCCGCCTAAGCGATTCGGCCCCTCCGGGGCCATTCAACGACGAACCGCGTGAGTAACGCAAAGTTCGCCCTCAGCGCGGAGCCGCCTCACCCATGGCCGACGACATCCTGCTCAACGAAGCCGCGTACGCCGTTTGGCAAACGGTGAAAGAGCGCGGGCCGATTGAGTTGGGAGAAGTCGTCAAGATCACGGGCATTGATCAGGCGCAAGTTTCAGCCGCGGCGACGGAGGCGTCCCACGACGGATACTTCGAAATATCTGAACAAAACCACAAAGAGCTTATCATCAGCGATGCTGCTATTCCCTTCTATGACAATGTACTACCAGAACGCCGAGCGATAAAGAAACTGAACGAGCATGGGGGCCAATTAGCGGGCGAGGCGCTGATCGCCTGGGCAAACTCCGAGCCAATTCCTCCGCATGAAATATTCAGGGGCGGCCGGCAACGTGGATGGATTGAACAGGTCGGCAAAGGCAGCGCGATGTACGTCAAATTAACATCAGATGGTCAACTTGCATTGAGCGAGCTTGACGTTGATGAAAAACTAATTGAGTCAAAGCCACTCGACGGGCGCGTTTACATTGATTCCCTCGGCTTAAGCGATTCAGAGAAGGTTCGCTTAGGCGACCTAGTTGCTGTTCGACCGGAATTGACGAAAATCAAGAAGCGCACGGAGCGAATACTGCGATTGACCGAGAAAGGCGCGGACGCATTTACGTCGCATGCTCGCAAAGTCATCGAGCGCAATACCCTCGCCCCCGAAGACCTCGAATCCGGCGCCTGGAAAGAAATCAAGCTTCGTCCTTATGATGTGAAGCTCGCCGCCAAGGACGTCTACCCGGCCAAGATCCATCCGCTCCGCAAAATCATCGAGCAAACCCGCCGCGCCTTCCTGGAAATGGGCTTCGCCGAAGTCGTGTCGCCGATGGTCGAGTCGGCCTTCTGGAATTTCGACGCCCTCTTCCAGCCGCAGGACCACCCAGCCCGCGACATGCAGGACACGTTCTATATGCTCCACCCGGCCGAAGCGCCCCTTCCAGACAAGGCGGTTCTCGAGCCCGTAAAACAAACACACGAGAACGGCTGGACCACTGGCTCGGAGGGTTGGGGCTACAAGTGGAGCCCCGAGCGGTCGAAGCAAGTCGTGCTGCGCACCCATACCACGGCCGCCACGATTCGTGCGCTCGCGGCAAATCCGAACCCGCCGGGTAAGTTCTTCTGCGTCGGCTGGACGTACCGCAACGAAACAATCAGCTTCAAGCACCTGCCGGTCTTCCACCAAGTAGACGGCATCATCATCGACGAGGAAGCGAACCTCGCCTCGCTGATGGGGACGCTGCAAGAGTTCTATTCGAAGATGGGCTTCGGCCGCGTGAAATTCAAGCCGGCCTTTTATCCGTACACGGAGCCGAGCGTCGACGTGGTCGTGTTCATGGAATCGCGCGGCAAATGGATCGAGATGGGCGGCGCCGGCATCTTCCGCCCCGAAGTGACGCTGCCGCTCGGCTGCAACTACCCGGTGCTCGCCTGGGGCCTGGGCATCGAGCGGCTAGCTATGTTGCGGTTCGGCCTCTCGGACATCCGCGAGCTCTACAAGTCGAACCTCGACGCGCTCGAAGAGGTACCGCTATGCCGGTAGATAGCCAAGAAGGATCCTGGATGCTGGATGCTGGATGCTGGGAAGACATTTCCACGCACGGTCCCTGTCCCCTGTATCCTGTATCCCGCATCCTTCCCCGCGAGGTGCCGCTATGCCGATAGTGAACATCGACCTGGCCTGGCTCAACAAGCTGCTGGGAAAGCCGTTCCCCACCGAGACGCTCCGTGAATCGCTCGAGCAGATCGGCTGCGACGTCGAGGATGTCGTCGAGATCGAGCGCAGCCGCTGCCCGCAGTGCGGCGCGCTGGTCGAGCATCCGCTCGGGCAGGACGAAGTGAAGGCCTGCAACATTTGCGGCTACGAAGGCGAAGCGCCCTTCAAAGCGGCTGGCGCCCAGCAGGTGATGCGGCTCGATCTGCTCGCCGATCGGCCCGACCTATTCGACGTCGGCGGCCTCGCCCGCGCCCTCCGCGGCACGCTCGGTATCGAAAGCGGCTTGCCGAAGTACGCGACGAAGCCATCGGGCGTCGCGGTCAACGTCGACCCATCCGTCGAAGATAAAACCAGCTATCGGCCCTTCATCGCCTGCGCCGTGATGACGCTCCCGCCGGTCGACGAAACCAGCCTCATTGCGATCATGAAGTTGCAGGAGAACTTGCATTGGGGCGTGGGCCGCGACCGCAAGCTGGCCTCGATCGGCGTCTACGACCTAGCGACGATCACCGGCCCAATCACCTACCGCACGATGGATCCCGACAAGGAGCCATTCGTGCCGCTCGGCATGCCGGGCAAGAAGATGTCCGGCCGGCAGATACTCGAATCGCATCCCAAAGGCATGGCCTATGCCGAGCTGCTCGCGGACCATAAGCGGTACCCAGTGCTCCTCGACAGCAAGAATCTCGTCCTGTCGATGCCGCCGATCATCAACAGCGATGAAACCAAACTCAAGAAAGGCACGACACGGGTCTTCATCGACGTGACCGGCATCTCGCAGGCGGCGGTCACCAAGTCACTCGATACGCTGGTCTGCTCGATGGCGGAAATCGGCGGGACGATTGAAACAGTGGCGATCGCCGACGCAGCCGGCAACAAGCGTACGACGCCCGATCTTACTCCACGATCAAAAGACATCGGCCTTGCGGAAGCCAAGCGCTGGCTCGGCCTGCCGTTAGATGAAAAAGCGTTGGCGGACTCTCTGCGAAAGATGCGATTTGACGTTGTGCGGGGAACGAAGGACAACGTCTCCACGCTGCCTGCTCCGTGGTCCGTGCTCTATCCCGCCTATCGCACCGACATCCGCCACATGGTCGACCTCTTCGAAGACGTCGCCATCGGCTACGGCTACGCGAACATCGAGCCGCGGCTCGTCCGCTCGATGACCGTCGGCACACCGAGGCCCGAAGAGACACTCAGCAACCGCGTCCGGCAGATTCTCATTGGCCTCGGCTTCAGCGAAATCATGAGCCTTCCGCTCACCACCGAAGAGAACCAATTCGAGTCGCTTCTCATGGCGACGCCTGCTCGTTTTCCAAGAGTCTCTAATCCTAAACTGAAGGCGCACAACACCGTTCGAACACACTTGATGGGATGCGTGTTGGAGGCCGCCTGTGAAAACCGCCGACGCACATTGCCACTACGCTTCTTTGAAATCGACAACGTGGTTGACCTCGACGATTCGGCCGAAACGGGCGCCGCGGAATATCGCAAGGTCGCACTCATCGAAGTCGGCCCTTCGAGCGGGTATGCCGCCGCTCGGAGCACTGTCGACTCCATGCTTCGCGAACTTGGGTGGGATGCAACTTACGAACCGATTGAACACCCCAGTTTCGTTAAGGGACGTGTCGCGCAACTCACGGTTGACGGCAAATCGATTGGAATTTTGGGCGAAGTTACGCCGTACGTGTTCTATGAGAAATTTGGCCTACCACCCTGCGTCGCCCTCGCCGAAATAACGCTCCAGCGCATCTGCTGACGGCAAACCGGATGTCTCACGCAAAGGCGCAGAGTCGCAAAGGCTAGACGCGATGATCTTCGCGTTCTTCGCGTCTTTGCGTGAGGCAACCCGAATCGTTGCCCTGGCCAGCGGTTTGCAGCATGATGGCAAGCATGTCCGTTGTCGACGCTCAACTTTCGATCCCAGCATTCTTTGCATCGACCATCGTTCGACGGGGTGATGAGCCGGCACTGGGACTGATTACCAACGGTCAGCTGCGGTGGCGGACTTGGCGCGAGATTTGGCACGACACGCATGCGCTAGCTGCGGCTCTGCAAACCGCCGGCATCCAACCCGGCGACCGCGTCGCACAGGTCTCAGAGAATCGCTACGAATGGATCGTTACCGATCTCGCGATTCACTTGGCCGGCGCCGTCCACGTGCCAATCCATGTCACGCTTTCGGGCCAGCAGATGGCTGAGCAGATCGTCGATTGCCATGCTCGGCTCGTGTTTGTGTCGAGCGCAGAAATGCTGGCGAAGTTTGGCGACCGGCTTGCAGCCAATGTGGCAGTCCTCGTGCACGAAGAAGGCCCCGGCTCGGCCGGAGCTTCTCCGTCCCGAGCCCCGAGCGTCCCGACCCCGGCCCCCGAAGACTTGGCCACCATTCTCTACACCTCCGGCACTACCGGTCGCCCGCGGGGCGTAATGCTCAGCCAGCGAAACCTGGCCGCCAACGCGGTCGCGATGGTCGAGGCCTTCGGCGACAGCCCCGCCGAAACGCGGCTCTGCGTTTTGCCGCTGAGCCACATCTACGCTCGGACGTGCGACCTTTACACATGGGTGTATCACGGCTCGCGTCTGGTGCTTGGCGAAAGTCGCGATACGATCGAGCGAGATTTCCAACTGGCCCGCCCGACGGCACTGAGCGCCGTGCCCCACCTCTATCGGAAGACTATGGAGAAAGTCGAGGCGAGCGGTTCGACCGACGAAGCAGCCGCATTGCAGAACTATTTCGGCGGTCATATGGGACGACTCAATTGCGGTGGGGCGGCCGTCGCGCCAGTCGTCGAAGCGTGGTACGCCGCGCGCGGCCTCCCGCTCCTCCCCGGTTACGGCATGACCGAAACCTCGCCAGTGGTCACCGTTTCAACTCCCCAGGCATGCCGCGCAGGTGCCGTCGGGCGCCCGCTGGCGAACGTGCAAGTGGGGCTGGCCGAGGACGGCGAGGTGCTGGTGCGCGGCCCAAGTGTGATGTTGGGCTATTGGCTGGATGCGGCCGCAACCAACGACGTCGTGCGAGATGGCTGGTTGCACACCGGTGATCTTGGCGAAATTGACGCCGACGGCTTCCTCACGATCCGTGGACGCAAAAAAGAATTGATCGTGCTGGCGACCGGCAAAAAAGTGTCGCCGACGCGAATCGAAAATCTGCTCACTTCGTCGCCTCTCATCGATCAGGCGGTCGTATTCGGCGAAGGGCGGAGCACTTTGGTGGCTCTCATCGTGCCGACGAGCAAAAGCGAGGAGCGAGGAACCACCCAGAGGGTGCCTAACGAGGAGATCGCGGACGAGATTCGCCGCTGCCTTGCCAGCGCCGCTCACGAGGAGCAGGTGCGACAGTTCACGATCCTCGACCGTCCATTTTCGATCGAGCGTGGCGAGCTCACGGCGAAACTCAGTCTCTGCCGCGCTCGGATTGCGGAGAATTTCGCCGGCGAATTGGCGGCATTAGCCTGATTCGGCGCCCCGCATGCGAGTGGCGCGATGTCCTGCCCATGGCCTGTTGGCCGCTCAAATCCGGCCCCTAAATGCGTCCCAATCGCGTTGCTGAATCGCTCGCCAATCGGGCCGTTCGCGCGGCCTTCTTTACAGCCGGAATCACCGGCAAAATCGGCACCGGCGGCTGCTGCCTTTTTGCTACCTCGACGCCCGCAACCTATAAATCCTTGGGAAAATCCCGCGATGTTCGTTCCTCGGACGAGCTGTGCGCCCGCTGTGCACAGTCGGCCGATCGGGGTTCGCGGTCCCGCTGTTGCCTTGGCAGCAGTTGCATTTGAGCCGTGCATGGAAGACAAGACGCCACCATCACTGACGACCGGCCTGCCCGCCGCAAATCCCGCCGAAAAATTGCGGGCGCTGCAGGAGCGCGCACGGTCCGCGCTGGCCGCACAGCGCGCGCGGATGGGCCAGCTCGAAGCCCAGCTCACCGATCAATTGGACTCGATATCCGCGGCCATTGCCGACCAACTTTCGTCTCATACAGTCGATGAGCGGCAAGTCAGTCAATCGCTCTCTGAAATCGCTACGCTGCAACAGGAGCTAGACGACGTAAAGGCAGCTTGGGCTCTCGAACGGGAGCAGGCCGCGACGGACGCAGCGAGCCGATCTCAACTACTGGAAAAGCAACGGGCCGAATTGGAGGCCGGTGCCGAGGAACTCGCCAGCGGCCGCCGCGATCTCGAAGCGCGGCAACAGGCGCTCGATGACCGGGCAACGCAGCTTAACGGGCGGGAGCGCGAGCTGCGGCGAATTCAGGACGATCTGGACGGCCGCTCGCAAGACTGCGCCCGGCAACAATCACAACTGGCCACCGCCGAGACCCAGTTGGAACAAAGCCGTGCCGACATTGTCGACCGTGAGTCAACCTTGCAGTCGTCCGAGAGATCGCTGTCGGCCCGAGAAAGTTCGCTACAATCCTCCGAGCAGCAACTTGCTTTTAGCCAAGCCGATCTGGTTCGGCGCGAGCAGTTGTGGCAAACCGATCGGACGGCGATCGAAGCGGAGCGGGAACGTCTCCGTGAGCAACTGGCAAAACAGACCGAAGCGAGTTTATCGCAAGGCGGTGAGCTGGCGACTCAATTGACGGAATCCCGGCGAGAGCTGGCCGCGCAACAAATCGCCTGGGAAAACGAACACACTCGCGCCGAGAACGAGCGGCTGGCGTCACGAAAAGAGCTCGATGCCGTCGCCCAAGAGCGCGACACACTCGCCGCGAAGCTCGCCACGCTGACCGATCAAAGTCGCGCCACGAGCGCGGAGATCACCAACGAGCTTGACGACTCCAAACAACAACTTGCGCTGCAGCGATCGATCTGGGAGGGTGAGCGACTCCAGATGGAAGGCGAAGTCCGCGCGCTCCGCCACGAACGAGACGAGCTATCGTCGGCGCTTTCGCTGGCCGCCCAGCAATTGGAGTCCTCACGGGGACAGTCCACAGCAGCAGCCGAGCGCGACGAGCTGCAGCAAAAATTTGAGCTGGCACTGGCTGACGTCCAGCGGCTGCGCGGTCGAGCCGCAGAAATGGAACAAGAATTGGCCAGCCGCCCGGCCGCCGACCAAACGGATTCGGTCGAGCTCGTTCATCTCAGGGCGGAGCGCGACGAGCTCATCCATCGGATCGCAGAATTGGAGCGTCAGCCGGCCCCAGTCGTCGACGCCGACACCGCCCAACAGATCGCCGACCTGCAACGACGGTTTGAACTGGCGGTCGAAGATGTTCGCGATTTGAAGAAGCAGAATACCCAGCTCGAGGCCCAAGTCGCGGCGGCCAAATCGGCCGCACCAGCAGCAGCGTCTCCGCCGGTTGCCGGAAACTGGGAAGCGGTCAAGAAGCAGTTGCTGGCGAGTCTGGAGAACGAATCCGGCGATGTCGGTCCTGCCCGCAAAAAAGAATTGTCGTCGATTGAGAATACAGTGCGGATCACCGATGAAGTCGTGGCCAACAAGGATCGGCAGATTGCCGAGCTCAAGCTGCAGATGGCCAGTGGCACGGGCGCAGCCGGCGGCATGTCGACGGTCGCTGACGGCGCCAGCGCGATCGTCGATTCGGACACTGTGATTCAGCAACACCGCGCTCGCATCGCGCAAATCGAGCAGGAGATGGAAGACAAGCTCCGCGCGACGGAGATGGCGCTGTCGCTGGAGCGCGCCAAGATCGCCCGCGAGCAGTCCCAATTGACGGAGCTCCGAATCGAGTTGGAATCGAAGCGCGGCCCTAACGGTACAATCGCCGAGTCCGGCGGCAACGCGCCGAAGCGCCGCTGGTTGTCAAAGCTGGGACTCGGCGACGAAGAAAAGAAGTAATTTCGAAATTCGGGCAGTGCACTCCAAATCCACAATCCGAAATCAACAATCCGCAACTCCCTCACTCAACCACTTCCGCGTCCATGTGGTAAATCGCGAGGCAGTGGCCGTCGGGGCCGTCGAATTGATTGACTTCAAACTTGCCGGTCACGGCCACGGGTCGGATGGAAAACGCAGCCGATTGCCCGGCCTGCATCTCGACCAAAATGCAATCGAAGAGCGCAGCGCCGGGACCAAAGCAACATTGCTGGTTGTCACGAACTAGCACGAATTGCTTGATGCCGCGCTGCTGGGCCGTCGGCAGCATGAAGCCACGAATGCGAATTCGTTGCCCCGAGAGCTGCTCGATCGCCGGCGTAAGCATTTTGCGGCGAAACGGCTCTTCCGGCTTCATTTCGAAGCGGACGTCGTCAAATGTCTTGTCGAAGAGACGGTCGCCCGCCTTATCGAGCGCCGCGGTTTTCGCGCCCGGTCGCAGCGGTTGACGCGCCGACGATGCTGCAACTGCGTTCGACGTCACAGCGGGATCGATCCGGCCGGCTACACCGCTCGTAGCCGCGGCCGGCTCCGTGCCGCAGCCGGAGATTGCCAGCGTCGTCAGCAAAAATGGCAGCACGGCAAAGCGGGCAATAAACATGATGTTGAGTGCATACTTGGGTGGCTGGGCTCGAGCGGGCACCGGCCCGCAGCGTTGGTCGTCGAGCCCCTAGCTACTCGCCGCTTGGAGCTTAGCAGGATCTTCGACCGCAGCCACCCCTGCGCTTACTGCACCGCGTAATCGGCCTTGAGCATGAAAATCGGATAGCCGGCGCCGTGGGCGAGGTTCTCGGGGTGGATTTCCAGCGTGCCGCCCATCCGCAACACCTGCAGCGTGTCTTCCACTCGATCGGAGTTGACGATTTGCACCGCCATCTGATCGAAGTACTTCACCTTGGACAGGTCGCCGAAACAGCATTGGTTATTATCACGCACCAAGAGAAAGCGATCGATACCAGTTCGCACCGGCGCCGAGCCGGGCCGGATGTAGCCCTTGATGAACACGTGCTTGCCGGCCAGGGCCTGGACTTCCGGCGGGATCAACTGGCCGCCGCGCTCCTCGAGCTCAGTCGGCTTAAACGTCTCGAAAGAAATGCGGTCGTAACCGTCGGGCACTTCCGAAACGTAGACGTAGTAGCCGTAAGTCACACCCGTCACCAAAAACACGAGCGACAGCGCAAAACCCGCGAGCGCCAGCTTCGACCCCGTGTACTGGTCGGGCTCGCGCTGAATCCTTCCCCAGGAACGTAGCGCGAAAAACATTCCCAGCACTGGGATCGGCGTAATCAGCAGGCAGGCCTCAAGCGAACTGGCCGCCGCGATCAGCACAAACACCGACAGCGCCCCGAGCACCGCCCCAACGATCGCGCCCGTGTGGATCGCCCGATAAGGGACGATGTCCTCTGCCGCGGATTCGGAATAGGAGTCGAGAGTCGTGGTGCTCATAAAGGTAGGGCAGGGGCAGGTTGCGAGGGACAGAGAAACTGACGTCTTGGACGCCGTCATTCCATTCTACTCGGTGCTACGTCATTGGTTAGACGTTGGTTTTGCGCCAATCTGTAAGTGGAGCACCCAAAAAACATCACGATTCTGGCCCTGGACCCTCGATCCTCCGCCTTCGACCCCTTTCACGCCCCGCGGCGGAGGATGGTCCAAAACAGGCCCACGAGCAGGGCTACCGCGGCCAAGGGCAGCCCGATCGCCAGCGGCCGGCGGTGCGACTCCTCCGACGGCGGATCATTGTCGGCGGCCGATGGCACATGGGCGATAATTGCGTCCGTAGCCGGGGGCAATTTTCCCGCCGATAGGTCGATTTTGAGTGGTGTTGCGACCGTCGGAGCGTCGGCGCTTGGAGACGGCTGAGAATCTATCGCGCCTGTTTTGTCACCGAAGCTGGCTGGATCGGGGATATCTTTCCCGCTGGTTTTTTCCTCGGTCGTCACGTCGGCAGCGCTGGCAACAAAACCGGCCGACGCCAAGTCGGCCTTCGCGGCGTCATTCGTCGAGCCGCTCGCCGCCGCCGAGATCGATTTCGACGCGCTCATATTCGCGGCGGACGATGTCGTCGTGTTCTGGCCGGCGCTCGCCCGCGCGCGGGCCAGGAACCCAAAGGCCATCATGTTGCGGGCCTTCTTGACCCCTTCCGGATCAAGCTGCTCTAGCTCGGCCATCGCGGCAGTCGCCTGCTTGCCGACTTCGCCCGGTTGTTCGCTCGCCACCGTGAGGTATGTCACCACTGGCGGACGGACGTAGCTCTTGTCGTCGCCCGCTTTGAACATCGCGACCAGACGGTCCATGATCGACCAATCCTCCCACCGCGCCAGGTCGGGAATCACCTGGTCGGCAAAATCGGGATTGTCCAATAGTAGTCGCATCGATTGCAGCAACCGTGGCTTGGGCAAGACGTTCGTCGATTCACCGTGGAATCGCAGGGCCATGATCGTCGAGTAGACGTAAGCATATTCGACGTTGCGATTCTCAAGAAATCGCTCGTCGATGAGATCGAGTCCGTCGCCACCGCGGAGCGTCAAGTAGCAGGCCACAATCGCGTCGAGGCCCAGTTTTTTCCGGCGCTCGTCGAGGCTCACCATTTCAGAAAGCATCGGCAAAGAGATCGGTCCGTGGAGCGCCAGGCCACAAGCGACCATTTCGTCGACGATCGGCTTCTTCTGGCCGATGTCGGATTTGAGCATCTCTTCGAGCATCGGCAAATCGCGCTTGTCGCCGCACACTCCCAGCATCGTCAGGTAAAGCCGCCGCCGACTCGGGTTAACTTCGGAGCTGGCGACCCACTGGACCAACTTGCCGTGATCCATGTGAGGCCCAAGCTGATCGAGCGTGGCATACGGAGCGCGGGCAAATTCGTCGTAGGCGTCTTGGGCCAGGAGCGGATCCGCGTTTTCCAAGTAAGCCTGAAAAAAGGCCAGACGATCGGCACCGGTCGACGGAACGGATGGCAGCTTGCGGACGTAGTCGGCAGCCGCCGGCGAGAGCGGCAGCGGCGTCATCCACTCCAGCGTGTCGCTGCCGATGCCGGTGATCATGAAAACTTTGTCTTGTTCGATTGGGCCAAAATAGACGACTTGAATTTCCTTGCCGGCCGCAATTCGATCGCCGCCACGCAGCGCATCGACGACTTGAAACGTCGCCCGGCCGGCATCGGGATTGGCCGCGTCATTCGATTGCAAATCGAGTGACGGTGCTTCTTTCACTAGCTTGGCCAACACAACGGCGTCCGAAGAACCTATTTCTTCCGACAGGGTCCGCGATTCGACGGTGCAAAAGGGGCAGCCCTCCGACGTAGCGATGCAATCGAGCGTCAACGACAACGCGAGCAGCGTGAGCACCCACAGTCGCCGGCTCAACCGACTGAATTGCAGAAGATTCATCATGGCAGAATATCCAATTTAAATGCCCGAGCCCTGTTCATTGGAAATCAAAGCTATGCCTCACGCAAAGGTTCGATGCCTCGTTTCTTTGCGTCTTTGCGCCTTTGCGTGAGACTCCTCCGCATTGCATTCGTCAAAATCTATCGGCTGCCGGCGAGCGCCTTAGCCACGTCGGTGCGATACGCTGACAAGGCCGGCAGGAACCCCACCAGCGAAGCCAGCACGACCAATGCCGGAATTAACATCATCTCCTTGGGATCGAACTGAAACAATCCGAGCGTGACGCCCGTTTGCGCTTCGACGTAGGGACTTATCAGGCCGATCATGCTGTGGGCCAGAAGCATACCCAAGAGTCCGCCTCCCAGCGATAACAGAATCGACTCAACGAGGACGATCGCCATCACGGCACCGCGGCTCGCCCCCAGCGCCCGCATCACGGCGATGTCGTGGCTCCGCTCGCTCATCGAATTATAGATGCTTACCAAAATGCTGATTCCCGCCACGATGATAATCAGCACCGTAAGAACCATCAGCACGATCCGGATCGGTGCCACGAAATTGTTCATCAGCGACGTCACTTCGCGTGAAGGAGCGACCGCTTGAGCGATTCGGCCCTCGCCTTTGTTAACGTCGTTCATCAGCCGAATTTCACCAAAGTTCTTGCAGAGCACGAGAATCGACGTCACTTCGCGCTGGTCTTCCGGGAGTGGTTTGGCTTCTCCGTGTTCGAGCTGGCGATCCAACTGGCGTTCGAGCTCGTGCTCGTGGGCTTCCTCGGCTTCACTTTCTTTTTCGTCCTGTTTTCCCGGCTCGCCGCTTGGCCCCGCAGTCTCGGCAGGATGTTTGGCTGAGAGCGCGTGCCCCGGGATCAAGTAAAAGCCTTCAATGTTCATAAACAGCGCGCGGTCGTTCGCCGTGCCTGTCGGTTTCAAGATGCCGACAATTTTTACTGCGTGGTGCAGGTCGCTGCCGCCCGACAAACCGTGGCTAGGCTGAAACGTATCGCCGACCTTAAGGCCCGAGTGGGCCGCGACTACCGACCCAATCACGCCTTCGAAGAAATTCTCGGTTTTGAAATTGCGGCCGCCCGGCTCAAACTCGTAGCTCTTCAGCGAGCCGTCCGGATTGGTGCCATAGTGGATCTTGTCGAACAGGTCGGGCGTCGTCGCGACCACGCGAAACACTGAATTGTCCGGCGCTTGAAAGCTGTCGCCCAGGCATTCGGGAATCGCCACCTCGGTCACGTCCTTGAACTCGCCGTCGACAAACTTTTTGTAATAGCTGTATGGAATTGGGTACAGAGGTTGGCCGAGGTAGTAGACCGTGCTCAGCACTAATTGCAATGAGCCGCCCTTGCCGCCCACGATCAAGTGGTAGCCCTGGGCATCCTGCGAGAATTGCCGCACCGTCACGCTGTGGATCACGATCACCGCGATCATCACCGCGACGCCGAGCGCCATCGAGACCGCCGTCAGCGACGAAGCCAGTGCCCGCTGCTCGATATTTCGCCAGGCTATTTTCCAGAAACTCATCGATGGGATCAGGCGAATTGCTCGTGGTTCAGTGCACCGCAACCGCAGCGGCGCGATTTAGCTCTTCCAATTGCTCAACGCGATCAAATTGATTCGAAACCTCATCTGCGTGCGTCACTAGCAGCATCGCGACGTTTTCGCTGCGACACACTTCGCGCAATAAATCAATCACCGCCTGCTGATGAGCCGGGTCGATGTTGGCCGTCGGCTCGTCGGCCAGCAGCAGCACCGGCTGGTTGACCAGTGCTCGAGCCACGGCAACCCGTTGTTGTTCACCGACCGAAAGTGCCGCCGGCTTGTGCGTCAGCCGGTGGCCGAGGCCAACACGTTTGAGCAAATCGGCGGCCCGGTGCGAGTCCTGACGCTGGCCGGTGAACGTCATGCCCAACAGCACATTCTCTAGAGCCGAAAAACCAGCCAGCAAATTGAACGTCTGAAACACGAAGCCGATGTGTCGGGCGCGAAATCGGTCGCGGGCCACCTCGGGCAGCCGCGTTATGTCTGTATCTTTGATTGTGATCCGGCCGGAATCGATCGTCGTCAGGCCGGCGATCGCGTTGAGCAAAGTCGTTTTGCCGCCGCCGCTTCGGCCGCGAATCACGACCTGTTCGCCAGCGCCGATTTCCAGCCGCGGAATATCCAGGATCGGCAACCGACTGCCGTCCGGCTCGCGATACGACTTCTTGACGTGTTCGATCAGGAGCATGGGCGACTGCAGACGACGGTTGGCCTGTTGAGTGAAGGGCGTCAGTCTAATAGGTTGTGGTCGGCCGGCAAAGCGAGCCGGTGCCGTCTCGGCGCGAAAGAGTCGCGCCCCCTCCCAAACTTTGCTGTACGCAAGCTTTGCTGCCAATGTTCGGTCGCCGAGCGGCAGCCTTCGCCCAGAACTACACGCTAGCAAGGAAGGATTTACAAGACTTTTCCGTCCCATTGTCGCTGTCCATAATTTGCGGACCATCGCTTTTCGGCCACCGAATCTCGTCTTTTCCAGCTTCACGAACGGCCGCGGCAAAATCTCGGCCTCGCTTCCTCGCGACTGGCACGGCGTGTGCTTTTACATCGCGTCGGTAGAAGAGTGGGATGGCGGCCTGGGCCGATCGCAAGCGGGTGCGTAATACACCGCGACGGTCTGCGGCAGTCGTTCCTGCAGATGAGTTCCCGCCCCAAATCGAACTGGAGCCGATTCCGCCGCTTGCCCGAGCCAGCCAACGGTTAGTCGAGCGGCCGTCAAGCCGCGGAATCGTGTTCCGAAGTTCTCCCGCCTGCAAGGGCCGACGAGGTTTCCCGCACCTCGTCGGCCCTTCTTTTTTGCGCTCCATATCCGGCAAGGAGCAAGCAATTGTTGCGCGCAAAGCCGCGATGGGACGAAGGGCGCAAAGAATTGACGGCACGCGACTGTTGAATTCCAACTTTGCGCACTTCGATTCTTGGCGACTTTGCCCGCAAAACCGATTGGTGCGGCCTACGATCCAAACGGATTGTCGTCGGCAGGCGCGGCGGGAGACGCCGCCGGTTTTTGCGGCGGCGTCGCGGGCGTCGCCGGTGCCGCGCCGAACGGATTCGAATTGTCGCCGGCAGCAGGCGGTGCGACGCCGAAGGGATTTTCGGACTCGGGGTGTGCCTGCTGCGGAGTCGGTGTCGGCTTGGCCGCGGGCGCCGCTTCCGGCTTCTCCGATGGTTGCGAGGGGCCTTTATACTCGGGAGCGGCCGGGGGTTTTTCCTTCGTCTCCGCGGCAGCTGGGACCGCACCATAACGCAACGGCTCAGTCGTTCCAATCTCGTGCAAGCATTGCACCAACCCGTGGCCGGTGATCAAGTACAGGCGATCGGTCTGGTCGTTCACCAAACCGGTCATCGTCTCGCCCGATTGAATGCGGGCAGTCAAGGCGCCCGTCGCGGCGTCGACTTCCGTGAGCGCACCGTATTGATCGATGCCATAGACGTGCGATTTGCCGACCGCCGCAAATTGCGAGATACCGGCCGCTTCCCAATGAGCAAGACCTGTCATGGCGTCAAGACAATGCAGCTCCGGCTGTTCGGATGCGACATAGACCCGGTCGCCCACGGCCGCCGGCGCGCGATCGGTCGGAAAACCCGTAAGGTATCGCCAGCGGACTGCGCCGGTCCGCTCGTCGACGGCCAGCAGCTCGCCGACTCGGGTCACCGCGTAGATCATCGGCGCGTGATAGGCTTGCGAGGCATCGAAACTGGCACCAGCTTCGACCCGGAAATGCGCGCCCGAACCATGAATTCGTCCCACGCATAACATACCTGCGTCCGTCCCCCACACAATGCTGTCCGGTGTGACCAGCGGCCGCACCATGGTCCGGCCGTACGACTGATAGAACCAGGTGGGACCTTTCGCGTCGCGAAGCGGATAGCCCTCGACGCGCCCCGTGAGCAGCGGAACATACACGTATTCCTTACCAAGCGCTGGCCCAGCACCCGGCGCGCCGTCCAGTCGAAATTGATTCACGAGCTGGCCCGAATGGCGATCGATTAAGTAAAGAGTTGAGCCGTTAACCAACGCGACGAATTCGTCATTCGCCGCCGGGCCCAGACTGGGATAGTTCGGATTGCCTACGTCCGAAGTCCACATTGTTTGCCCCGTGTTGGCGTCGAGCAATTGGATCAAGCCGGCGCCCGTCAGCAGCACGATTTGATCGTTCGACAAAATCCAGCGCACGGCCGCCGGATGGGCCAGATCGACCTGCGTCTGCGCGAACCATTGCCGCTCGAGCCCGATTGCCCGCGCTTGCTGTTGCGAGATAAGTCCGCTCGACACCTGCGCGCGCGCCAAAGCCGCGCCGCCAATGACCACAGTCGCCACCAATCCAACGACTAGTGACCGGCGCCAGCATGATCCCCCGCCGCAGACTTTTAACATCATCGGAAATCCACCCGTTATCAATTGTCGCCAGAGCAAGTCCCCCGCGGTCGACATGCGCAGCATTCCC
The DNA here is from genome assembly GCA_036499445.1 of Lacipirellulaceae bacterium. Lineage (GTDB taxonomy): Bacteria > Planctomycetota > Planctomycetia > Pirellulales > Lacipirellulaceae > DASYDU01. The sequence goes on along the minus strand of DASYDU010000385.1, from coordinate 661 downwards.
GCGTTGCCGTCAAGGGCCGCGTCTATTGTACTCAGGGCAATTGCTGCCTGCATCTAGCCGCCCCGGCCAAGACCACCGGCTAGACCGCTCGCCCGGCCATCCCTTACATTACACGCGAGTCGATTACGGGGCAGAGCGGCGGGGTCTGGTGCGAGTTTTGGGCGTTGATCATTCGGCGATTGCGGTCGGCCGAACGCATCTCTTCGGAAGATCAGCATAAGCGGCTCGAAAGTGCCCCGGCGACCCCTGGATTCGGATGAGCACCGTCGTCTTTCAACCTGACGCCCGCGACCAAGGTCTCCTGCAAGAGATCATCGGCTATCTCAACTTTTCGAGCGGCGCGAGCGATCCGGCCTTCCTTCGCAACTTGAACGCGCTCGTTTGCGGCCTCGAAAGCCGCAATGGATCGAGCGGCGATTCGGTCGCCGTGCTCTGCGATTGGCTCAATCGCCGAATGGACGAGTTGCAGAAAGAATCGTCCACCTTCGGCGATGTCAGCCAAGCCCGGGCCGTTGTCGGGCTTCTTGGCGGACAATTACTGCCGGCCTATCGCAAGTTTCATCGCGATTTGCTCTGGCATCAGTCGGAACGTGAACTGTGGCGGCCGCTGTTTTTGGGTCGGGCGATCGAAGCGCTGCTGACCCAGGGAGGGCCTTGGGAC